>NZ_JARQZE010000003.1:1512-469831 GCF_029588855.1 Thauera mechernichensis
CGCTCAGACGTAGTCCTTGTACTTGTCGAGGAATCGCACCGGCTTGGAGAGCGCGTCACGGCGGAACGGGTCGCCCAGCTCGCGCGTGCACATGATCTCGATGATCGTCGTCTTGCCGTGGTTCATCTGCAGGTCGATCGCCTTCTTGAGCGCCGGCCCCACGTCCTCCAGACGATCGACCGTGATGCCCTCGGCACCCATCGCGCGCGCGATCTCGGCAAAGCTCTGGTTGTCCAGCTCGCCAGCGACGAAGCGGCGGTTGTAGAAGTCCACCTGGTTCTTCTTCTCCGCACCCCACTGACGGTTGTGGAACACCACCGCGGTCACCGGAATGTTGTGGCGCACGCAGGTCATCGTCTCCATCAGGCTCATGCCCCACGCGCCGTCACCCGCGTACGACACCGCAGGACGGTGCGGCGCGGCCACCTTGGCGCCGATGATGGTCGGGAAGGCGTAGCCGCAGTTGCCAAAGCTCATCGCCGCAAAGAAGCTCCTCGGCTTCTCGAAGCGCAGGTAGCTGTTGGCCACCGAGTTGATGTTGCCGATGTCGGTCGACACCATCACGTCCTCGGGCATCGCCTTCTCGAGCTCGCGCAGCACCTGGCGCGGGTGCAGGTACTCGCCGCCCGAGAACGGCTTTTCCTTGGCGTTCTCTTCGATCATGTCCAGGCTGAACGGGTCGCGCTCGTGCGTCCATTCGTCGAGCTCCTTCTCCCACGCGGCTTTCTCGGCGGCGATCTTCGCCGCGCGCTCGCCCTGGGTGGCGTCGCAGTCGAGCGCACGATTCGCGAGCCGCGCCGTCAGCGCCACCGCCGCCGCCTTGGCATCACCGCAGATACCCACCGAGATCTTCTTCACCAGCCCGAGCATCTTGTTGTCCGCGTCGATCTGGATGATCTTGGCGTTCTTGGGCCAGTAGTCCATGCCGTGCTGCGGCAGCGTGCCGAACGGGCCCAGGCGCGAACCCAGCGCCACCACCACGTCGGCCTGGCTGATCAGCTTCATCGCCGCCTTTGAGCCCTGGTAGCCCAGCGGGCCGCACCACAGCGGGTGGCTCGCCGGGAACGAGTCGTTGTGCAGGTAGCTGTTGACCACCGGCGCACCGAGCCGCTCGGCCAGCGCCTTGCACTCCTCGATCGCGTCGGCCATCACCACGCCGCCGCCCGAGATGATCACCGGGAACTTGGCCTTGGCCAGCAGCTCGGCCGCTTCATTGAGGCTTTGCTCGCCGCCGGCGCCACGGTCCAGCCGCGCCGGCTTGGGGATCTCGCAGGTGATCTCGCCGTAGAAGTAGTCGCGCGGAATGTTCAGCTGCGTCGGGCCCATCTCGCTCATCGCGCGGTCGAAGCAGCGACCGGTGTACTCGGCCATGCGCGCCGGGTGGGTGACGTGGCCCTGGTACTTGGTGAACTCCTGGAACATCGGCAGCTGCTTGCACTCCTGGAAGCCGCCCAGCCCCATCGTCATCGTCCCCGTCTCGGGGGTGATGATCACCACCGGGCTGTGCGCCCAGTAGGCCGCACCGATCGCGGTCACGCAGTTGCTGATGCCCGGGCCGTTCTGCCCGATCACCACGCCGTGGCGGCCCGACACCCGCGAGTAGCCGTCGGCCATGTGGCCCGCGCCCTGCTCGTGCACCACCGGGATCAGCCGGATGCCGGCCGGCGCGAAAATGTCCATCGCGTCCATGAAGGCCGAGCCCATGATGCCGAACATGTCGGTGACGCCGTTGGCCACCAGGGTTTCGACGAAGGCTTCGGAGGGGGTCATCTTGGTCGGGCCGCTGGCCACGCTGCGGCCGTCGGGGGTGGGCTGGCTCATGCTGTCTCCTGGGAGTTAGTTGAACGAAATCGGTACCAAACATTCCGATATCCGAGATACGTGAACGCACTCTAGGTCCAACACCCCAAAAGGTCAACATCAAATTCCAAAAAACGGTACGACTTGAATATTTTTTTGAAACCGGACTAATATGCCGCACCGGAACGAATCGTGTATCCGGCGCCACGGAAGCAAGGCCTGCTCCGTGCATGAAGAGACCGAGGAGACAGCAGTGACGGAAACAGTCCTGACCCACCCCGACCGCATGGTGTCGGTGCGCGAAGTGTTCGGAATCGACACCGACCTGAAGGTGCCGGCGTTCGCCGAACGCGACGACCATGTGCCCGACGTCGACACCGCCTATCGCTTCAACCCCGACGTCACGCTGGCAATCCTCGCCGGCTTCAGCCGCAACCGCCGGGTGATGGTGCAGGGCCTGCACGGCACCGGCAAATCCACCCATATCGAACAGGTGGCGGCGCGCCTGAACTGGCCTTGCGTACGGGTGAATCTGGACGGCCACATCAGCCGCCTCGACCTCGTCGGCAAGGACGCCATCGTCGTGCGCGATGGCCTGCAAGTAACCGAGTTCCAGGAAGGCATCGTGCCCTGGGCGCTGCAGCGCCCGGTCGCGCTGATCTTCGATGAGTACGACGCCGGCCGCCCCGACGTGATGTTCGTGATCCAGCGCATTCTCGAGCGCGACGGCAAGTTCACCCTGCTCGACCAGAACCGCGTGATCCACCCCCACCCCTGGTTCCGCCTGTTCGCCACATCGAACACCGTTGGCCTGGGCAACCTGTCGGGCCTGTACCACGGCACCCAGGTGCTGAACCATGCCCAGATGGACCGCTGGAACATCGTCGCCACGCTCAACTACCTGCCGCGCGAGGAAGAGGTCGCGATCGTGCTCGCGCGCGTGCCGGGCAAGAACTACGACAAGGGCCGCCAGCTGATCGCCTCGATGGTCGCGGTGGCCGAGCTCACCCGCAAGGGCTTCGCCGCCGGCGACCTCTCGACCCTGATGTCGCCGCGCACCGTCATCACCTGGGCCGAGAACTGCGAGATCTTCCGCAATCCGGCGCTCGCCTTCCGCCTGTCCTTCCTCAACAAATGCGACGAGGTCGAGCGCCCGATCGTCGCCGAGTACTACCAGCGCTGCTTCGGCGAGGAGCTGGACGAATCCTGGATGCGTACGTCGGAAGCGCAATGATGGCGACGGCGCAGCAGAACGCGAAGCGGCAGCAGAAGGTCGAGGAACTGTGCGCCGCCACCCTGCGCGCCCTCACTGGTGACGCCGCGCTGCACTACCGCGGCCGGCGCCTGCACCGCGGATCGCGGCCGTTGCCGATGCATGCGCCGCACCTGCGCATCGACCCCGACCACGACGACTTCGCCGACTGTCGCGCCGCCGCCGACGGCATGGCGCTGCGCCTGCTGCATTCGGACGCCCAACTGCACCGCAGCCTGTGCCCCGCCGACCCGATCGAGCGCCTGCTGTTCGAACTGCTCGAGCAACTGCGCGTGGAAACCCTCGCGCCGGCCGACATGCCGGGCATGGTCATCAACCTGCACCACCGCTTCGAGAACTGGTCGCGCGCCTTCTACCGCTCCGGCCTCACCGAGGGACGGCTCGGCATCCTGCTGTACACCGTGGCGCAGATCTGCTGGTCGCGGCTCACCACGAAGCCGGTGCTGGAGGAAACCGAGGACTACATCGAGAGCACCCGCTTCTCGCTCGTCTCCCAGCTCGGCAGCGCGCTCGCCGGCATTCGCCGCAATCGCCACGACCAGCGCCGCTTCGCCCCCCATGCGCTCGAGATCGCGCGCATCGTGGCCGAGACGATCCATGCCGAGACCGCAGCCTCGGCTGGCGACGAGGAGGCCGACGCGAAGGACGAAGAGATCCGGCGCGGCTTCGCCCTGCTGCTCGACTTCGACCGCGACGAAGGCGACGACGACGGTATCGCCTCGGCCCTCACCGGCCACAGCAAGGCCTTCGAGGACGCAGAACAGGCCTACCGCGTATTCACCACCCGCTACGACACCGAGGTGCAGGCCGGGACGCTCGTGCGCAAGGCCCTGCTGCGCGAGTACCGCGAGCGCCTGGACAAACGCATCGCCGCGCAGGGCATCAACCTGCCGCGACTGGCGCGCCTGTTCGCCGCCATCCTTGCCGAGCCGCAGCGCGACGGCTGGATGTTCGGTGAGGAAGAAGGCCATATCGACGGCCGCCGCCTGAGCCAGCTCGTGAGCTCACCGACCGAGCGCCGCCTGTTCCGCCAGGAGCAGTACAAGCCGGCGGCCGACTGCGTGGTGAGTTTCCTGCTCGATTGCTCGGGCTCGATGAAGGCGCACATCGAGCCGGTCGCGATGATGGTCGACATCATGATCCGCGCGCTCGAGATGGTGGGCGTGCGCACCGAACTGCTCGGCTTCACCACCGGGGCCTGGAACGGCGGCCGCGCCCACCGCGAATGGCTCACCCGCGGCCGGCCGCCCCGCCCGGGACGCTTGAACGAGGTCTGCCACATGGTGTTCAAGGACGCCGATCGCAGCTGGCGGCGGGCGCGCACCGACATCGCCGCGCTGTTCAAGGCCGACCTGTTCCGCGAAGGCATCGACGGCGAGGCGGTGGACTGGGCGTGCAACCGCATGCTGGCGCGCGGCGAGGCAAGGCGCATCCTGGTCGTGATCTCCGACGGCAGCCCCGCAGACGGCGCAACCGGACTGGCAAACGACCCTTTCTACCTCGACAACCACCTCAAGGACGTGGTCGCGCGCCGCGAGCAGCAGGGCGCAGTGGAGATCCTCGGCCTCGGCGTCGGCCTCGACCTCAGCCCCTTCTACCGCCGTTGTCTGGCCACCGACATGAGCAAGGCGCTCGACAACGAGCTGTTCTTTGACATTGTCCAACTCATCAGCGGCCGCCATCGGCGCTGACGGTTCGCCACGGCGCAAGGACATCAACCACTTACGATCGGAGCATTCGACATGGCCAAGACACGAATGGTCACGCAGTTCGGCCTGGGGACCTCTATCCGCAGTCAGGACTACACACAGGCCGCGGCACGCGCGATCCGCGACGCGCTATGGCACAACTCGCTCAACGTGGCGACCGCGTTCGATTTCCCGCGCGAGGCGATGCTGATCGACGTCGAGATCGGCGTGCAGAAACCCGAGGCGGTCGACAGCACCGCCCTGCTCGACATCTTCCCCTACGGCCAACCCACTATCCGCGTCGTACGCGGCGGCCTCGACGTCTGCAAGCCGGACGGCAGCGATCCTACCGTGATCGCCAACGCCGCCATCGTGGTGTCCTTCGACATGGAGCGCAATCATGACTGAGAAACGCATCATCCTCGAAATGGGGACCGGCAACGACCTGTACGGCGGCGACTACACCAAGGCCGCCTGCCGTGCAGTGCAGGACGCCCTGCACCATTCATCCATCGTGCTGTTCAAGTCGCTCGGCTACGACCACCGCGACATGCGCGTGCAGGTGACGATCGGCGTGCAGCAGCCCGACAAGGTCGATGCGGCAGTGGTCGCCGCCACGCTGCCACGCGGGCGCGCCGAGGTGAAGGTGGTGTTCGGCGGACTGGACGTCCACGACCCGGTGCAGGAGACCACGCATGTGATCGCCACCGCAGCCGTTGCCGCGCTGCTGCCGATCGAGCCGGGTGCCTGGCGCCTGAGCGCGCCTGCGCAGGCCTGAACGCCGCCGTCCGGCTTCAGGCACCCGCGCGCATCGGCACGCCGGCCGCCGTCCGACCACAGTTGCCCGCTGGCTGACGTGAGCGTACTACCGGAGCCTCGGCCGCTGCGAGCAGGGCCCGGTCCGCTTCGTCGAGATGGAGACCCCGGGCTTCGAGCTGGCCGAGCATATCGTCGAGTTCCCAGGGCGCGGCGAGCAGGCGCTTGCGGCCATTGCGGAACTGCACATGGAGCCAGTAGGCATCCGTTTCCGGCGAATGCCGCAGGTAGAGACGCGCGACCTCTTCCGGCGAGGACAGCGCCGTCTCCAGCGCGCCCTCTTTCTTGGTACGTCCCCTGAAATAGGAGATCGCCAGAAAGGCGGCCAGGGCCACGAAACCGGTCAGCAACTCGAGCATGGATGACTCCCCCCAATGAACGACATGCAAGGAGAGCCCGCAGCCGAACGGCTCGGGATGGTCTCCCTGATCAAGATCATGTGTGGGGAGAATAAAACGAATGGAGTTCTGAAGCACCCCTATCTATAAAACCAATTGCTATAAGCAACCCGACCGCCTTCCGCACGCCGCAGGATGACGAACCGGTCGCCGACCGCGCAAGCAGTCGGCGACCGGCCATGTGCGCCTGACGAAGCCTGGGACCCGCTCAACCAGGCTGCGGGATCAGGCCGAGCGACAACCAGGGCACGAAGGCGATGATGAGCCAGGAGATGGTGAGGCCCATCATGTACATCAGCGCGAAGCGCACGAGCTTCGAATACGGGATACCCGTGACGCCGCTGGCCACAAAGAGGTTGAGGCCGAAAGGCGGCGTGATGAACCCGATCGCGGCACCTACCAGAAAGATCACCGAGAAATGCACCGGATCAACGCCCGCCGCGATCGCGATCGGCGCAAGGATGGGGGCGAAGATCACCGTCACAGGCAGACTCTCGAGAATCGTACCGGCGGCAAGCACGATACCCATGCACACCAGCAGCACGACTACGTCACCACTTCCGAACCAGGCGATGAAGGACTGCACCGTCTCGGCGGCGCCGAGCAGGGCGAAGACCTGCTGCATCACGATGGAAATGGCAATCATCGGCGCCAGCATGCCGGTAAGCTGGCCGGAGCGCAGCAGGATGTCGGGCAAGGCCCGCCACCTGATTTCGCGGGTGACGATCAGGCCGGCGATCAGGCAGAAGCCCACGGTAATCGCCGCCGCCTCGGTGGGCGAGAAGATGCCCGAGTAGATCCCGAAAATGACGATGAAGATGGCGAAGAACCCCAGATAGGCACTGCCCGCCGAGCGCACTACGCGCCCCACATCGAGCGGCGAGATGGAGCCCCAGCCATGCTTTCGGCACATCCACCAGCACACCGCCTGCATCGCGATCACCATCAGCATGCCCGGCAGGATGCCGGCAACGAACAGATCGGAGATCGACAAGTTCATCAGGAAGCCATACACGATGAAGATGATCGACGGTGGAATGATGATCCCGACCGTGCCACCGGCCGCGGCCGTGGCAGCGGCGAAGCGGCTGTCGTAGCCATCCTTCACCAGCAGCGGCTGCATGATGCCGCCGATGGTCGCGGTGGTCGCCGAGTTGGAACCCGAGATGGCCGCGAACAGCCCGCAGGAGCCGATCGTGGCCAGGCCGAGGCCGCCGCGCATCCAGCTCAGGCAGGCGTGGGCGAACTCGGCCAGGCGCTTGGCAATGCCCGCTGCGGCGATGAGGTCACCGGTGAGAATGAATAAGGGCAGCGAAAGCAGCCCGAAGAAGTTCAGCCCCTCGAATAGCGTCACACCGATGTTGGCAAGCGTAAAGTCGATGACCAGCGACGCGCCGGTGACCCACATGCCGATGACGAGGAAGATGGGCACGCCGAGCAGGAACAGCACGACGACGCCCAGTGAAACCAGAGTGATGAGAGTCGAATTGTCCATGATGCCTCCTCAGTCTCCACCAATTGCCTGGATGTCGACCAGGAAGGGTTCGCGGCGGCGGTAACGGCCAATGTCTTCGACCAGGTTCTGCAGGGCGCGGAACATCAGCAGGCACCAGCCGACCGGGGTGGCCAGGTAGAACCACCACTGCATGACGTTGTCGGTGCCTTGCACGATGGCGAAGTTGTCATAGGCGAGTTGCGTCTGCTCGATGGTGAACCAGGCCACCATGGTGCCGAAGCCGACCCACAGGATTGCGTCAAGCCACATGCAGGCGAACTGGGCTCCGTAGGGCATGCGCAGGCGGAGGTCGTTGAACACCAGATGAGTGCGCTTGCGTACGTTGTAGGCGCAGCCAATCCAAGTTACCCACAGGAACAGGTAAATCGGAATGGAGGAACTCCAGGGGACCTGAGTACTGAAAACATAGCGCTCGAACACCGCGTAAACGATGATCAGGGCCATGCTGGAATAGGCGATCAGGATCAGGGTGCGTTCGGCGTTGCGGTCTAGCCACCGAACGAGTGCCAGAAGATAGGCCATTGGGGGAACTCCGAAATGAGGGAGGCGCCCTGCGCCGACCAGGCTGACGAGCCGGCGCAAGGCGTACGGCAGGTCGGGGCTACCAACCAGCCATCAAGCGGACTGCCACCAGCGTTGCGGTTTCACGTCAGCCACAGGGGTATCTTTCGGGATTTCGCGCGCAACCATGAAGATCTCCTTGTAAACATCGTGCCCCCCGGACATCTTGTTGAGGCGCTCCCGCCACTCTGCCCAGGGCTCGGGTCGGTACTCGGGCGAGCACATCTTCTCGGCCTTGAGAATCTCGGCATCGGAGAGCGTGGCCACGCGCACGCCGTTCTTTGCGAAAACGGTATCCGGCCCCGGGTCTAGGACCGCACCGACCACTTCAACGAGCGCACGCTCCTGCTCGCGCTGGGTATATTGCTGTGCGTCGTAGGCCACCTCCATCACGATGTCCTGGATGGCAGGGGGCAGCTTCTCAAAGGTCGCGTTGTTCATCGCGGTGTGCTCAGTACCGCAGAAGAACTTCAGGTCCACCGCCTGCGCGAGCACAGGCGCCATGTTGGCGTAGGCCGCCGCCCCCATCCAGGTCTCGGCGCCGTCGATGAGGCCCTGCTTTAGGCCGTCGAGCGTCTCTTCCCAGGCGATCGGCACCGGGTTCAGATTCATGAGCTGCATGGCGATGCGGCCGAGCTGGGTGCCGGTAACGCGGTTCTTGGTGCCAGCCAGTTCCTCGATGGTGGTCACTGTCGGGCGGTTGGCGAACTTCTTGCCGAGCATCAGGCCACGCAGTTCGCAGTGGGTGTACAGGAACTGGATGTTGTGGCGCTTGCGCATCGGCTCACGAAAGAGCTTTTCGCTCTTCGGGTGATAGAAGAAGTAGTGCTGGGCCGCGCGCGAGGGGAACATGTAGGCAAAGTCGAGCACGTTGTAGTACGGCGCCGAGCCAGCCGAGTTCTGGGTACTGGCCGAGAAGATGTCGACGATGCCCTGCTGGGCCTTCTTCACGCAGTCGAGCTGGTTGCAGATCTGGTTGCTGCCGATGAACTCGATCTTCAGCGCGCCGTTGGTGCGTCTCTCTAGCTCCTGGGCAAACCACAGCTGACCCGACTCCTGAATCTTCAGGTTGCTTTCGTTGAAGCCTGATGCACCGAACTTCAGCGTCATCAGCGGCGTCGAGGCATTGCGCGCGTCGGCGGTCTGCGAGGCAGCGCGGGCGAGCCCCTCGAAGGTCAGCGGGCCGACCATGCCTGCGGCCGCAAGTGCGGTGGAGGTCAGCCCGTAGCGGCCGGCAATGCGCAGAAAGCCGCGACGATCCAGCTTGGTCTCTTTGCTCATGGTGTGTCTCCTCTTTGATGGGTGGGCTCGACGGCCCTGTGTGGAATCGCTTCTGCGTTGAGTGGACGCCGTCGCCGCGTCAGATGCGGTCGGCGAGCATCATGTCGGCGGCCTTCTCTCCGATCATAATGACGGGGGCATTGGTATTACCCGAGACGAGCTCGGGCATGATCGAGGCATCTGCCACACGTAGGCCGACCAAGCCACGCACCCTGAGTCGAGCGTCCACGACCGCATCCTCGTCCGAGCCCATTTTGCAGGTGCCGGCCGGGTGGTAGATCGACTGGCTGTAGCGGCGAGCGGCGTCGAGCAACTCGGCGTCGCTCTGGTACTTCGCGCCCGGCACGAACTCGGAGATGATGTGCGGCTTGAGCGCGGGCGCCTCGGCGATGCGGCGTGCGACCTTGACGCCACCGATCACCACCGCATGGTCGCGCTCGTCACCCAGGTAGTTGGCATGGATCGCGGGATAGGCGAGCGGGTCGGCCGAACGGATCTCGATACGGCCACGACTCCACGGCCGCAGCTGACACACCGAGGACGTGAAGGCCGAGAAGGGATGTGCGCCCTCCCCCGGCTTGTCGGCAGACAACGGCTGCATGTGGAACTGGATGTCGGGGCGCTCGACCTCGGGCGAGGAGCGCGTGAAGATGGCCACCTGACTGGCCGCCAGGGTCAGTGGTCCGGTACGCGAGAACATGTATTGCAGTCCGATCCAGAGCTTATGGATCGGACTGTTCACCTCGTCGTTCAGCGTACGCTCGCGGGTCTTGAAGACCAGCCTCACCTGCAGGTGGTCCTGCAGGTTGCGGCCGACGCCAGGCAGGGCGTGGAGCACCTGCACCCCCGCTCGCCGCAGAACCTCGACCGGACCAACGCCCGAATTCTGCAGGATCTGGGGCGAGCCGATGGCGCCCGCGGCCAGCACGATCTCGCAGCGCGCCCGGGCGATGCGGCGTTCTCCGCCCTGAAGATACTCCACGCCGACCGCGCGCTTGCCCTCGAAGAGGATGCGCAAGATCTGGGCGTGAGTCTCGACGCGCAGATTGGAGCGCCCCATGGCGGGCCGCAGGAAGCCCTTCGCGGTACTCCAGCGGAAACCCTTGTGCGCGGTCTGCTGAAAGTAGCCTACGCCTTCCTGACTCGCGCCGTTGTAGTCGTCGTTATAGGGAATGCCGATCTCCTGCGCAGCCTTGATGAAGTGGTCGGCGATCGGCCTGCGCAGGCGCAGATCCGAGACTTTCAGCGGTCCGCCCACGCCGTGATACTCGCTCGCGCCACGCTCCTGGTCTTCGGACCTCTTGAAGTACGGAAGCACCTCGTCGAAGCTCCAGCCCTCGTTGCCCAGCGCTGCCCAGCGGTCATAGTCCTCCCGCTGGCCGCGTACGTAGAGCAGGCCGTTGAGCGAGCTCGAACCGCCCAGCACCTTGCCACGCGGCCACTGGATCTCGCGGCCGGCAACCTTCTCGTCAGGCTCGGTCCGGTAGCACCAATCCAGCTTCGGATTGTGCAGAGTCTTGAAGTAGCCAACCGGGATGTGGATCCAGGGGTTGCTATCGCGGCCGCCAGCCTCAAGCAAGAGCACCTGGTTACGCTCGTCGGCGCTCAGGCGATTGGCCAGCACGCAACCGGCCGAGCCTGCCCCGACGACGATGTAATCAGCTTCAATGGACATCTAGAAGGTCTCCTGACTGCACCGTTAGGAATACGATGCTGATGTTCTGAGTAACGCCTCACGCCTTGTTTATGAAACGCAGCGTTTCAATAAAGCGCATACGCACTATTAATGAGGCCATACGCAAAACAAACACAAATCGAGCATTCCGATCCGAACTGAAACGCAACGGCGCAAAAGTGAACCAAAAAGGCGTCAAGAAACGCATTACGGATCTCGGAGACCCTTCGACGTAGCTTGTGCACATCGACGCTATTGGCGAGATGAAAGTGACTGGCGCGCGGAAGCAACGCCTTTCCGTAGACGCGTGTCCGAAGGCCAAGAGCACCTCACGACAGCTTGCCGAGACCTTCTCGCTTCCGAGGCCTCCATCCAAGTCCTTTCTCGTTGTACCGCAGGCAAGCCTTAATGAAACACAGCGTTTCAAAAGATCGATACATTTCGTACCATTGCATCAAGAGTCACAGAGAAACAGAAGCCCGACACGGATGACGGAAGTGACACGCGAATCAGGACACATGGGCGGAGGGCCCCACGCACCGAAATCGGACGACGCGGTAGTCGTGCATGACGAAGGCAGCGAAGACGTTCGCCGCCTTCGCCCGCTCACTGTCCTCGAACACCTCACGGAATCTACCCAGCCGCTCACGCTGGCTCAGCTCGCAAGCCTCATGAGCGTGCCCAAGAGCACCCTCATGAGACTGCTTCGCGCAATGGAAGACCAAGGCTACGTGCTTCATCTACCCGCGGAGCGAGGCTTTGTCGCCGGAACGCGCGCCACTACGCTGGCGCTACGCACGCTTCGCGGCTCGAACATGCGTAGAGAGTGCCGCGCCGTACTTCGCGCGCTCGTCGACAAGCTTGGGGAGTCCTGTAACCTCACTGTTCCTGATGCAGGCCGAGTGCTCTACGTCGAGCGCGTTGAGACCACCGAGCCGTTACGCATGCACTTGCAGCCGGGCACCTTCGTGCCGATGCACTGCACCGCAAGTGGCAAGCTCTTCCTTTCATCCATGTCCCTGCTCGAACGTCGCCGCCTGCTTGCCAACCTCACCCTGACACGCCACTCCCCCCGCACTCTGGTGGATATGGAAGCGCTCGAGGTGGAACTCGCGCGCAATGCCAAACTCGGCCTCGGAATTGACAATGAAGAGTTCGTCCGCGGCATGATCGCCGTCGCAGTCCCGGTGCTTGGCGAGGGCAGCAAGGCGGTGGCGGCGATTGCCTGCCACGCGCCGACTGCGCGCGTCTCGCTCGACGACCTGATGGCCAAGGTACCAAGCATGCGCATTGCAGCAGACGCGATGCGAACCATCCTCTTCCCAACGCCGAGCGCGTGAAGCTACGACGCAGATTAAGAGCAGCTGGCCGAGCACGAGGCCCCAGAAACCGGGCGGCATGCCAAAAATCGAGCATGCTCCGGCATCTGACTAGCCAGGTGCTCACGTATTCCGCAGTCACGAAAAGCAGAGTGCATGCAGCTTGCGGCCTGATCGGTGCCGCAGAAACAACTAACGATACAGCGTATTGAAGACCAGTCCGGAGCCGATCAGGATCAGCACCCCGAACGCGATGCGGCGCATCGTGACTTGAGCGAAGGGCGGCGGATAGCGCCGTCCTGCGATCGTCGCCAGCGCTACCAGCGGAACGGTGAAGCCGATCAACGCCCACACCGCCGGCGTAAACGTTCCCTGCGTACCGGCGAATATGGTCCGCGTGCCGGCGGTGAAGGCGAAGGTCAGCAGCAGCATGTTGCGCACGGTCGCCAGATCGAAAGGCTGGCGGTAGAAGTGAAAGATCACGGGGGGGCCGGCCATGCCGAACAGGCCGCCGAAAAGACCGGAGAAGAAGCCGCTGACGAAGAAGCTCAGGTTGGAGGATCGTTTGACGAGCGGCGCCGGGCGCAGCATGAATACGACCCCGCTGTAGATGATGGTGAGCCCAAGCAGGAGTTGCAGCAGGTTGGCCGCGGTGGCGCTCATGTACTCGAGCAGCAGGACACCCGCCAGGGTCGACGGCAGCACACCGACCAGCACGTAGCGTGCCGCCGGCCAGTCGATGTGGTGCAGCTTGCCGGGCAGCGCCACCGCACTGTTCATCAGCGTGACCAGGCTGATGATGGCGGCCACCAGCGAGATCGGCGCCAGGCCAAAGCCGCTGCTGACACCGATGACGATCATGCCCAGGCCAAAGCCGGTCACGGTCTGGAAGTAGGTCCCGACGGCGATCACCGCCAGCAGGGCCACCGCAGTCTCGATGCTCATCGGACTCTCCTCATGGATTCATGATCGTCCTCACCTTGAGACGTCGTCACGCTCCCTGAGCTGCGTACCAGCACATGCACAGGCAGGATCGTGCGCCGACTCATGTTCAGACCTTGAATTGACCGAGCAAGGCATCCTGGTCACGCACCCGCGCGGCCATGACCTTGCAGTGGTCGAGCTGCCGCTCGGCCACCTCGGTCACTTCGCGTCCGATGTCGCGGATCACGCCGGTGTTGCGGTCGATCTCGGACGCGCTCGCACTCTGCTGCTGAGCAAGTTCGGCAATGCGCAGGTTCATCGTGCTGATGAGGGTGATTGCCTCGCGCACACGGGCAAGGATGCCATTTGCAGTCTCGGCCTCGACGGCAGTCCGCGCGGCGGTTTCGCTGCTCTGGAGCATACGGCTTTCGGCTTGCTGGACGCCGGTGCGCAGCTCCTCGATGATGCCGCGGATATCACGCGTCGACTCCTGCGTGAGGGCCGCGAGGTTACGGACCTCATCGGCGACGACGGCGAAGCCACGGCCGGCCTCACCCGCCCGCGCCGCCTCGATCGCCGCATTGAGGGCGAGCAGATTGGTCTGGTCGGCAATACCGGTGATCTTGGCGAGGATCGATTCGACACTCTGGCTCAAGCGCACCAGCGCGTTGACAGAGTGGCTGGTGGCATCCATTTCCTCGGCGAGCTGGCGGATGGCCGCAGTCGAGCTGGATACCACGCGCACGCCTTCCCCGGTCTCGTCATGGGCAGCGACCGCGGCCTGCGCAGCCTCGTGAGCGTGGACGGCGACGTTCTGCGCCGCAGCGCTCATCTCGTGCATTGCACCGACCAGCCGCTCGAGCTCTTCCATCTGCCGGCGCAGGCGCTCGGCGGCATGACCGGCCTCGCCCGATGTCCTGGCGCTCGCCTCACCAAGCTGGTGGGCGCTGTCCTTGACGTTGCGGATCAGGGCCTGCAGGTGGGCGACGAAACCATTGAACGCGCGCGAGACGTGCGCAATCTCGTCCCGTCCCTTCTCGCCGAGACGACGCGTCAGGTCTCCCTCTCCTCGGTTGACCTCGTCCAGCGCGTGGTGCAGACGCGCGAGCGGATCGAGCAGCCGGCCCATCAGCACGGCGAGCACGAGCAGGCTCACCAGCACACCTGCGAGGGTGCCGGCAACCGCGCGCCGGCTCAGTGCGTCGGCCTCGGCCATCAGCACGGCCTCGTCGAGTACGATGCCGACGTACCAATCCATGCCGGTCAGTCCCGCAAGCGGCGTAAACGAGACCAGCAGGCGTCGGCCGCCAGCCTGTGTCTCCGTGAGCCCCTTGTCGAGCGGAGGCTGTGCGCCATCGAAGAGTTCGCCATAGGGCTTGCCGTTGAGTGCCGCATCGGGGTGGGAGATGATGCGGCCGGTACGCGTCATCAGGAAAGCGTGACCGGCGCCGTTGAAGTCGAGGGTGTTGATCGCCTCGGCGATCGTCTGCAGGCTCAGGTCGCCACCAAAGGCACCCATGAAACGGCCGCGGTCACTGAGTCGTGCCACCGCCGAGATCAGGATCTCGCCGCTTGCCGCGTCCGCATAGGGTTCGGTGAGCACGGCGCGTTCGGCGCGCTCGGCCAGCGCGTACCATGGCCGCTTGCGCGCGTCCCAGCCCGGCGGGTCCCAGCTCGGCGTATTGGTGATGCGGGCACCATCGCTGTCGAGCCCGCCGAAGATCAACAGGAACTGCTCGCGCAGCAGCGGCCGGTCGAACACACGCTGAATGTGGATGGCACTGAAGTCGGCATCGATGCTCTGCGCCGCCATGTCGATGAGCTGGAGCTTGGCGTTGAGCCAATGTTCGATCTGGCGTGCAAGGCCTGCGCCGGCCTCGCCGATGCTGGCCTCGGCCTGTGCACGCAGGCTGGCACGCACCTGTGCGACCTGCACGAACGACAGCATGCTCAGGGTGACGAACAGCACGAGCGCGCTGGCGATACCCACCTTGTACGATACCTTCATCGCGTTTCCTCCCTGCCCTCAGCCGGACGCGTCCGCCACTGCACTCAGCGCGCCGCCCTGGCTGCGGCATCCTGTGCCTGGACGACGGTCACCGCGATGACGTGGAACACGTCCTCGGCGCTGCAACCGCGTGACAGATCGTTGGCCGGCTTGGCCAGGCCCTGCAGCAACGGCCCGATGGCGACTGCGCCGCCGACGCGCTCGGCAAGCTTGTAGCCGATGTTGCCGGCCTCGAGATTGGGGAAGATCAGTACGTTGGCCCGCCCCTTCACCTGCGACTGGGGGAGCTTTCGATTCGCAATCTCGGCGACGATGGCGGCATCGAGCTGGACGTCGCCATCTATCGCCAGTCCAGGGCGCAGCGCCTTGACGCGCTCGGAAGCGGCAACGACCTTGTCCACCGCTGCATGCTTGGCGCTGCCGCTCGTGGAGAAGGACAACATCGCTACGCGCGGTTCCTCTCCGAGCAGGCTGCGGGCACTGTCGGACGCGGCCATTGCGATCTCGGCCAGCGCCTCGGCATCCGGATCGACCACCAGGCCGCAATCCGAGAAGATGAGCCCTCCCTTCAGACTGTGGAAGGGCTCGCACATCATCATCAGGAAGAAGCTCGACACAAGCTTGAACGCCGGGTCGGTACCGATCACCTGGATCGCGGTCCGCACCACGTCGGCGGTGGTGTGCACCGCGCCGGCCACCGAGCCGTCGGCATCGCCCATGCGCACCATGAGGTTGGCGAACACGAGCGGCTTGCGCACCTCCTCCGCGGCTGCCGCGCGCGTCATGCCCTTCTTCTCGCGCAGCCGGAACAGCTCCTCGGCATAGCCCTCGGCGCGAGGCGAGTCGGCCGGGTCGATCAGGGTCATGCCGCTCAGGTCGATGGCCTCGTTCTCTGCCAGCTGTGTAATGCGGGCACGATCGCCGACCAGCAGGATGCGCGCCGTACCTTCGCGTGTCGCGCGCAGCCCGGCCTGCAGCACGCGTGGGTCGTCGCCTTCGCACAGCGCGATGCGCCCCGGATTGGCACGGGCGCGATCGATGATGCGATTGATAGCCTTCATGATTCTGGGTCCTCTGCATCCCGCCCTGCACACGCTCGAGCGGGAAAAGATGCCGGCCGCCAGGGCACGGGGCCCTGGCGCCGGCCAAGCTCAATCCCAGGGGGAGGGAGGAGTGGATTGAGCGGAGGAACCCGCCACGCCCGAGCTGGGCGCGGCGGGGGTTCGGAACCCCGGAGCGCTCAGACGTAGTCCTTGTACTTGTCGAGGAATCGCACCGGCTTGGAGAGCGCGTCACGGCGGAACGGGTCGCCCAGCTCGCGCGTGCACATGATCTCGATGATCGTCGTCTTGCCGTGGTTCATCTGCAGGTCGATCGCCTTCTTGAGCGCCGGCCCCACGTCCTCCAGACGATCGACCGTGATGCCCTCGGCACCCATCGCGCGCGCGATCTCGGCAAAGCTCTGGTTGTCCAGCTCGCCAGCGACGAAGCGGCGGTTGTAGAAGTCCACCTGGTTCTTCTTCTCCGCACCCCACTGACGGTTGTGGAACACCACCGCGGTCACCGGAATGTTGTGGCGCACGCAGGTCATCGTCTCCATCAGGCTCATGCCCCACGCGCCGTCACCCGCGTACGACACCGCAGGACGGTGCGGCGCGGCCACCTTGGCGCCGATGATGGTCGGGAAGGCGTAGCCGCAGTTGCCAAAGCTCATCGCCGCAAAGAAGCTCCTCGGCTTCTCGAAGCGCAGGTAGCTGTTGGGCACCGAGTTGATGTTGCCGATGTCGGTCGACACCATCACGTCCTCGGGCATCGCCTTCTCGAGCTCGCGCAGCACCTGGCGCGGGTGCAGGTACTCACCGCCCGAGAACGGCTTTTCCTTGGCGTTCTCTTCGATCATGTCCAGGCTGAACGGGTCGCGCTCGTGCGTCCATTCGTCGAGCTCCTTCTCCCACGCGGCTTTCTCGGCGGCGATCTTCGCCGCGCGCTCGCCCTGGGTGGCGTCGCAGTCGAGCGCACGATTCGCGAGCCGCGCCGTCAGCGCCACCGCCGCCGCCTTGGCATCACCGCAGATACCCACCGAGATCTTCTTCACCAGCCCGAGCATCTTGTTGTCCGCGTCGATCTGGATGATCTTGGCGTTCTTGGGCCAGTAGTCCATGCCGTGCTGCGGCAGCGTGCCGAACGGGCCCAGGCGCGAACCCAGCGCCACCACCACGTCGGCCTGGCTGATCAGCTTCATCGCCGCCTTTGAGCCCTGGTAGCCCAGCGGGCCGCACCACAGCGGGTGGCTCGCCGGGAACGAGTCGTTGTGCAGGTAGCTGTTGACCACCGGCGCACCGAGCCGCTCGGCCAGCGCCTTGCACTCCTCGATCGCGTCGGCCATCACCACGCCGCCGCCCGAGATGATCACCGGGAACTTGGCCTTGGCCAGCAGCTCGGCCGCTTCATTGAGGCTTTGCTCGCCGCCGGCGCCACGGTCCAGCCGCGCCGGCTTGGGGATCTCGCAGGTGATCTCGCCGTAGAAGTAGTCGCGCGGAATGTTCAGCTGCGTCGGGCCCATCTCGCTCATCGCGCGGTCGAAGCAGCGACCGGTGTACTCGGCCATGCGCGCCGGGTGGGTGACGTGGCCCTGGTACTTGGTGAACTCCTGGAACATCGGCAGCTGCTTGCACTCCTGGAAGCCGCCCAGCCCCATCGTCATCGTGCCCGTCTCGGGGGTGATGATCACCACCGGGCTGTGCGCCCAGTAGGCCGCGCCGATCGCGGTCACGCAGTTGCTGATGCCCGGGCCGTTCTGCCCGATCACCACGCCGTGGCGGCCCGACACCCGCGAGTAGCCGTCGGCCATGTGGCCCGCGCCCTGCTCGTGCACCACCGGGATCAGCCGGATGCCGGCCGGCGCGAAAATGTCCATCGCGTCCATGAAGGCCGAGCCCATGATGCCGAACATGTCGGTGACGCCGTTGGCCACCAGGGTTTCGACGAAGGCTTCGGAGGGGGTCATCTTGGTCGGGCCGCTGGCCACGCTGCGGCCGTCGGGGGTGGGCTGGCTCATGCTGTCTCCTGGGAGTTAGTTGAACGAAATCGGTACCAAACATTCCGATATCCGAGATACGTGAACGCACTCTAGGTCCAACACCCCAAAAGGTCAACATCAGATTCCAAAAACCGGTACGATACGTTCACTTTTCAGGAATATTTCGGAGAGGACACCATGACTGAGCTCCGTTCGAACCGCGCCGAGATCGCCAAGATCGATGGCGATACCCCCACCATGCGTTTGCTGGCGCTGCTCGAGGTCATTGCGGCCAAGGACCAGCTCGTGACGCTGCAGGGGCTCGTCGAGGAAACCGGCCTGCCCAAGCCGACCCTGCACCGCATGCTCCAGCAACTGGAGGCGGCAGGCATGCTCCAGCGCGACAGCGATGGGCGGCAGTACGGCACCGGCGCGCGCCTGCGCCGCCTCGCCGAGAACCTCCTCCTCAATGACACGATCCATGGGGCGCGCCACGCCGTGCTGCGGCAACTCGTGGAAGAAGTGGGCGAAAGCTGCAACATCACCGCGTTGTCGGGAAGCGAGGTCTTGTATCTGGACCGCGTCGAGACAGCCGCCCCACTGCGCTTCTATCTGCACCCGGGCTCGCGGGTTCCGGCGCACTGCTCCGCAAGCGGCAAGCTGTTCCTGGCGCAGATGACGCCCGCCCAACGCCGCCGACTGCTCGCCAACGCGCCGCTGATGCAATACACGACGCGTACGCTCACCAACCTGAACGCCCTTGAAGCCGAAATCGAGCAGGTGCGCGAGCTTGGCTATGCCTTCGACAACGAGGAGTTTCTGCCCGGCCTGTTCTGCATTGCCGTCCTTGTGCCCGCGCCCGAGGGGCGTTCGAACATGGGGATCGCCATGCAGGCCCCGATCATGCGGATGACCGAACGCAACGCTCTCGACTCCTTACCGGCGCTGCGCCGCGCGGCCTCGGCACTGGCGGCAATCGAAGCCGACAGCGCAGGTAGCTCGCAGGCCGAGTGCGCCTGAGTCAGAACCAGCACGTGGATCGGGGAGGCCAGGATGAGGATTGCGGTGCTCGGCGGCGGCGTCATCGGCATCAGCACTGCCTGGTACTTGCACAGCAAGGGCTTCGAGGTGACGGTCATCGATCGCCAACCCGATGCCGGCATGGAGACCAGCTATGCCAATGGCGGGCAGATCTCGGTGTCGCATGCCGAACCTTGGGCAGGCCCGCGTACGCCTTTGAAAGCCCTGTACTGGCTCGGTCGCGAAGACGCGCCACTGCGCTTCCGGCTGCGCGCCGACCGGGCACTGCTGAACTGGTCGGCGGCCTTCCTCCGCGAATGCCTGCCGTGGCGCACGCGCGCCAACATTGGACGCATCGTGGAGCTGGCGCGCTACAGCCGCAGCGAACTGCAGAGGCTGCGCGCCGCCTTTGCAGAGGATTGCCCGCTTGACTACGACCATCAGGAACGCGGGATCCTGCATTTCTACACCGACCGCCGGGAGTACGAGCACGCACTGCGTGCGGCATCTGTCCTGCGCGACTTCGGTTGTGACCGGCGGCCAGTCGGGGTCGATGAGTGCATTGCGATCGAACCCGCGCTCGAGGGTGCCCGCAAGCTGCTGGTGGGCGGTGACTTCACCGCCGACGATGAGTCCGGGGATGCACATCGCTTCACCCGAAGCCTCGGCGAGCGCTGCCGGCGAGCCGGCGTGGCATTTCGCTTCGGCACCACGATCACGAACCTTGAGCATACAGGGCAGCGCGTTGCCGCGGCACGTACGCTTCAGGGCGAGCACATCGAAGCGGATGGTTTCATCGTCGCCACGGGCAGCGCCAGCCCACAGCTGCTGACGCCACTGGGCATTCGCGCACCCATTTATCCGGCCAAGGGCTACTCGGCGACGATTCCCCTCGCGGAAGATAGCGTTGCGCCATTCACCAGCCTGACCGATGACGGCCACAAGCTCGTGTTCTCGCGCCTGGGGAACTCGCTGCGGGTCGCCGGTACGGCCGAATTCGACGGCTTCAACCTGCGCCCCAACCTCGTCCGCCAGGAGGCCATGATGCGCCGGGTGCACGAGCTGTTCCCTCAGCTCAGGCCCGCGGGCGCAGCAAAGACCTGGTGCGGGCTTCGACCAGCGACCCCGGGAGGCGTACCCCTCGTGGGCGCAACCCGCTACGAGAACCTGTGGCTGAACACCGGCCACGGCACACTCGGATGGACCATGGCCTGCGGATCGGCCGCCGCGCTGAGCGACCTGGTTGCGGGGCGCGCACCCGCGGTGCATCTAGCTGAAGTTGCCTGAAAGGGCTCAAGCTGCGCAGCGCGCACGCCCCCCCCCAGGCGGGGCGGCGTCAGACGTCCGGCGCGCCCTCGGTGGCCAAGGTATCGAGCGCGGCTTCCACCGTCATCTCCTCGGCCTCCAGCTCCACCGTCTGCAGCATCGGCTTGCCTGCCGGAGCCTGCAGCGCATGCTGGGCGCCGCTGAAGAGGTCGCGCTTGAGCGTCTCGATGGCTGCAACCCAGGCGGCAACCGGCTCGCACTCGGGCAGGAGTTCGCCATTGCGGCACACCGTGAGGCGCTTGCCTTCGAGCGCCAGCTGGACCCCGGGCAAGGGGCGGATTCGGACCGCATCGTCACTGCGCGCAGCAAAGCGCAGCATGGTCTCACGCTCGTCGTCGAGCAGATCGAGGATGAGCGCGGGCAAGGCGTAGATCGGCAGGTCGCCGGTGCGCAAGGGACCACGCTTGCCGTCGATGACGACGAGCGGAGTCGACACCAGGGTACGGAACATGGGGTCGTCGAACTGTGCGCGGTTCGGCGCGAGCAGGCCTGACTCGGCATAGCCGCCATGGTTCCAGCCCAGCGAAGGCAGGTGGTCGCCGAACAGCACGATGATGGCGTCGGGGTCACGCTCGCGCAGTTCGCCGAGGAAGGCCATCAGTTCGCGCGACTTGTAATACACCGTGTTGGCATAAGCCTTGACCAGGGCATTGTCGGTCCTGGTATCGATGACCTGCGGGCGCTGCGCGTTGAGCGGATAGTCGAGGTGGCCAAAATAGGTCAGCACATAGTTGAACACCGGCTGGCCATTACCGAGCTCAGGGCCGATGCGTTCGAGCACCTGGCGATAGAGCGACGCATCGCTGAGGAACTCGCGGTTCATGTCGTCGAGTTCGAAGTCGCGGTCGGACCAGTAGTGCTCGAAACCAATGCGTCGGTAGGCGTTGATGCGGTTCCAGAACGGCGCCGCATTCGGGTGCGAGGCGTAGCTGCGGTAGCCGGCCTCGCCCAGGTGACGCGGCAGGCAGGGCACGTCGCGCCGCAGCCGGCCTTCGAAGAAGACGGCATCGGTCATCACCGGGAAGCCGCACAAGGCCTCGAACTCGGCATTTGCGGTGTAGCCGCCGAACACCGGCGACATCACCTTGGCGTTGCCGGCAGCTTTCCACAGCTTGCGGAAGGCCGGATCGAGCGGGTCGGCCGACAGACCGGCCGCCTTGAGCGCCACCGGATCCCAGAAGGACTCGAGCACGATCATGTGCACATTGCGCCCGCCCCGTCCGTCACGACGGGCCGCGGCGCGCATGAAGGGGCTGGGCTGAGTCGCACCGAGCAGGGCGAGCGCGCCATCAACCTCGTCGGAGGCCGGTGCAGCCCCCCTGCGCGCAAGGTTGCGCGCCGCCTCCTGCACCAGATGAATGGGCAGGCCGCGCATCTCATAGTTGCCGCGCTGGTTCCACACCCAGTCGCCAAAGCGGGCATCCATCCAGCTCGTGACCACGGCCGGCTGGGCAACGATCATCCAGACGCCCGCGGCCACGGTGGCCACGGCGCCCCAGGCGCGCGGACTGCGCCAGGCGAACATCCAGGCCAGAGCCCCCAGCGGCAGCGCGAGCATCGCCACGCTGCCCCAAAGCTGCCAGCCTTCCAGCAACAAAAAGAGATTTCTTGCCGCGACGAAGTCGTCGGGCATGACCGGGCCGCCCAGCACCGCAAGTTTGAGCGCATTACCTACCGTAAACGCAGAGAACAGCACGACCATCGCCACGCCGAAGCGCGCGACGCTGCGCGCCATCAGGAACAGCAGGCCGCCGATCAGCAGGTGTGCGGAGAGGTCACGCAGCCAGGCGTCCGGACGCGGCGCCACATCCAGGAAATGGGCGCTGGCCCATTGTGCGAGCGCATACCAGGCGGCCACCAGTCCCAACGCATAGCCCCACTCGCGCGCGTGACGAAGCCCTGCGCGCGGACGCGTGACGCCGACAGCGGGAGACTGCGCCGCTGACTGTGACTCGGACCTGGCGGGGGAACGGCTTGCGGACGTGGGCACGGCGGCACTCCGGAAGAAAATCGGGAGTGAGGATAATACGCGTGTAACAATCGTCTGTTATCGAGCGCGTCCGCTTTTCCCCGCAATGCAACAATGCAAATTGCGACAAGTCTTTGCGACCCGCAGCCGCCCACTCACGGTCTCAGCAACGGGAAGCGACGAACTGCAGCGCAAGTCCGTAGCCCTGAGTGCCGAAGCCGGCCATCACCGCCTCGGCAACATCCGACAAGTACGAGTGGTGACGGAAGGGCTCGCGCTTGTGCACGTTCGAGATATGCACCTCGACGAAGGGGATCGCCACCCCGGCAAGCGCATCGCGGATCGCCACGCTGGTATGCGTGTAGGCACCCGGGTTGATCAGCACCCAGGCGACGCCCTCGCCACGCGCGGCATGGATGCGATCGACAATCGCGCCTTCATGGTTGCTCTGGAAGCACAGCACCTCGACGCCCAGCGCCTCGCCCTGCTCCTGCAGGCCGCGCTCGACATCGACAAGGGTGGTGGCGCCGTAGATCTCGGGCTCGCGCGTACCGAGCAGGTTTAGGTTGGGGCCGTTGATGACGAGAACCTTGGGCATGGGGCAGGACTCCGCAAAACACAGTCGTAAAAAAGGCGGCCCGCAGACCGCCTTTCGCGAATCGCTTCAGCGCAGAGGATATCAGCGCGGCAGCAGGCTCTCACCCATCAGGAACTCGTCGACTGCACGGGCGCACTGGCGGCCCTCACGAATCGCCCACACGACCAGCGACTGGCCGCGGCGCATGTCGCCGGCGGCGAATACCTTGGGCACGTTGGTGGTGTAGCAGCCTTCGCCGTCGGTGGTCGCCTTGGCGTTGCCGCGCGCGTCCTTGTCGACACCGAAGGCCTCGAGCACACCGCCCACCGGCTGGGTGAAGCCCATGGCGAACAGCACGAGGTCGGCCTTGATCTCGAACTCGGAGCCCGGCACCTCGGACATCCTGCCGTCCTTCCACTCCAGGCGACAGGCCTTGAGCGCCTTGACCTTGCCGTTCTTGCCGATGAACTCCTTGGTCGCGACAGCGAAGTCGCGCTCGCAGCCTTCCTCGTGCGAGGAGGAGGTGCGCAGCTTGGTCGGCCAGTACGGCCACACCAGCGGCTTGTTCTCCTGCTCGGGCGGCATCGGCATCAGCTCGAACTGGGTCACGCTCGCCGCACCGTGGCGGTTCGAGGTTCCGACACAATCGGAACCGGTGTCACCGCCGCCGATCACCACCACGTGCTTGCCCTTGGCCGAGATCGGGTTGGGCTTGTCGCCGGCGACCTGCTTGTTCTGCGGGATGAGGAACTCGAGCGCGTAATGCACGCCACCGAGCTCGCGCCCCGGCACCGGCAGGTCGCGCGGCACTTCGGCGCCGCCTGCCAGCACCACGGCATCGAAGTCCTTCTGCAGTTGCTCGGCGCTGATGACTTCCTTGGCATCATTGACGATGCCGGCCGGCATGTCCTTCGCGGCGACGAGCACACCGGTGCGGAAGCGCACGCCCTCGGCCTGCATCTGCTCGACACGGCGGTCGATCAGGCCCTTCTCCATCTTGAAGTCGGGGATGCCATAGCGCAGCAGGCCGCCGATGCGGTCGTTCTTCTCGAACACGGTGACGTCATGGCCGGCGCGTGCCAGCTGCTGCGCAGCCGCCAGGCCAGCCGGGCCGGAACCGACCACCGCAACCTTCTTGCCGGTCCGGGTTTCGGGCGGCAGCGGCAGCACCCAGCCCTCCTCCCAGGCCTTGTCGATGATGGCGTGCTCGATCGACTTGATGCCCACCGCGTCGGTGTTGATGTTCAGCGTGCACGCGGCCTCGCAGGGCGCGGGGCAGATACGGCCGGTGAACTCGGGGAAGTTGTTGGTCGAGTGCAGCACCTCGATCGCCTCGCGCCAGTGGCCGCGATACACGAGGTCGTTCCAGTCCGGAATGATGTTGTTGACCGGGCAGCCGTTGTTGCAGAACGGGATACCACAGTCCATGCAACGCGCGCCCTGGACCGATGCCTGCTCGTCGGTCAGGCGCAGGACGAACTCCTTGTAGGTCTTCAGGCGCTTGTCGACCGGCTCGTAGGCCTCGGACAGACGCTGATGCTCCAGAAATCCAGTGGGCTTGCCCATTTATGCGGCCTCCTTCTCTGCTTCACGCGCCTCGGCCATCTCGGCCAGCGCGCGACGGTACTCATGCGGGAACACCTTGACGAACTTCTTCCGCCAGGTGGCCCAGTTGTTCAGGATCTCGCGGGCGCGCACGCTGCCGGCGAAGCGGACATGGCGCTCGATCAGGCCCTTGAGGATGAGCTCGTCGCCCATCGTCAGGTGGTCGATGTCGACACGGCCATGGGATTCGAGATCGTCACCCGACTCCGAGCCCTTGCGCGCAGCGATCTCGTCGGGCAGCGGCTCGAGCGCAACCTGCGCCATGTTGCAGCGCTGCTCGAAAGTGCCGTCCTCGTCGAGCACGTAGGCCACGCCGCCCGACATGCCGGCGGCGAAGTTGCGGCCGGTCTGGCCGAGCACGACCACGGTGCCGCCGGTCATGTACTCGCAGCCATGGTCGCCCACGCCTTCCACCACCGCAGTGGCGCCGGAGTTGCGCACTGCGAAGCGCTCGCCGGCAACGCCGGCGAAGTACACCTCACCCTCGGTGGCGCCATAGAGCACGGTGTTGCCGACGATGATGTTCTCCGGCGTGCTGCCGCGGAACTCGGCCTTCGGACGCACGACGATGCGCCCACCCGACAGCCCCTTGCCGACGTAGTCGTTACCCTCGCCCACCAGCTCGAGCGTCACGCCACGTGCCAGGAAGGCGCCGAAGCTCTGGCCCGCGGTGCCGTTGAGGCGGATGTGGATGGTGTCGTTGGGCAGGCCGGCGTGGCCGTAGCGCGCCGCAACCTGTCCGGAGAGCATGGCACCGACCGTGCGGTTGATGTTGCGCACCGGCAGGTCGATGTTGACCTTCTCGCCCTTCTCGAGCGCCGGCTTGGCAAGTGCGATCAGCTGCTGGTCGAGCGCGCCCTCGAGGCCGTGGTCCTGGGTCTCGGTGTGCAGTCGCGGCACTTCGGCCGGCACCGGCGGCAGGTAGAAGATGCGCGAGTAGTCCAGCCCTTGTGCCTTCCAGTGCGCGATGCCCTGCTTCATGTCGAGCAGGTCGGCACGGCCGATGAGCTCGTCGAACTTGCGCACGCCGAGCTGGGCCATCAGCTCGCGCACTTCTTCGGCGACAAAGAAGAAGTAGTTGACGACGTGCTCGGGCTGGCCCTGGAAGCGCGCGCGCAGCACCGGATCCTGGGTGGCGACGCCAACCGGGCAGGTGTTGAGGTGGCACTTGCGCATCATGATGCAGCCTTCGACGACCAGCGGCGCGGTGGCGAAGCCGAACTCGTCGGCGCCGAGCAGCGCGCCGACGACGACGTCGCGGCCGGTCTTGATCTGGCCGTCGACCTGCAGGCGGATGCGCGAACGCAGCCGGTTGAGCACCAGCGTCTGCTGGGTCTCGGCCAGGCCGAGCTCCCACGGCGAACCGGCGTGCTTGATCGAGCTCCACGGCGAGGCGCCAGTGCCGCCGTCATGGCCGGCGACGACGATGTGGTCGGCCTTGGCCTTGGCCACGCCGGCGGCCACCGTGCCGATGCCGATCTCGGACACCAGCTTGACCGAGATGCTCGCAACCGGGTTGGCGTTCTTGAGGTCGTGGATGAGCTGGGCCAGGTCTTCGATCGAATAGATGTCATGGTGCGGCGGCGGCGAGATGAGGCCGACGCCGGGCACCGAGTGGCGCAGGAAGCCAATGTACTCCGAGACCTTGTGACCGGGCAGCTGGCCCCCTTCGCCGGGCTTCGCGCCCTGGGCCATCTTGATCTGGATCTGGTCGGCGTTGACCAGGTACTCGGTGGTGACGCCGAAGCGGCCCGAGGCCACCTGCTTGATCGCCGAGCGCAGCGAGTCGCCAGCCTTGAGCTCGAGGTCGCGCGCAATGCGCTTCTCACCGATCACCTGCGACAGGCGGATGGCCTCGGTCAGCGGCTTGAAGCGCATCGGGTCTTCGCCGCCCTCGCCGGTGTTCGACTTGCCGCCGATGCGGTTCATTGCCACCGCGAGGGTGGTATGGGCTTCGGTGGAAATCGAGCCGAGCGACATGGCGCCGGTGGCAAAGCGTTTGACGATTTCCTTGGCGGGTTCGACCTCGTCCAGCGGCACCGGGGTGGCCGCAGTCTTGAACTCGAACAGGCCGCGCAGCGTCATGTGGCGCTTGCCCTGGTCGTTGATGATCTTGGCGTATTCCTTGTAGGTTTCGGCCTTGCCCGAGCGCGTGGCGTGCTGCAGCTTGGCGATCGCGTCCGGCGTCCACATGTGCTCTTCGCCGCGGATGCGGAAGGCGTACTCACCACCGGCATCGAGCATGTCGTGCAGTACCGGGTCGGCCGAGAACGCGGCCTTGTGCAGACGGATGGCCTCTTCCATCACCTCGAACACGCCGATACCTTCCACCTGGCTGGTGGTGCCGGTGAAGTACTTGTCGAGCAGTGCCTGCTTGAGGCCGACGGCCTCGAAGATCTGCGCGCCGGTGTAGGACATGTAGGTCGAGATGCCCATCTTGGACATGACCTTCATCAGGCCCTTGCCGACCGCCTTGACGAAATGCTTGACGTACTTGGCGGCGGCTTCGGCATCGCCCGCCATGTGCTCGAGCGTCTCGAGCGCGAGGTAGGGATGGATCGCCTCGGCGCCGTAGCCGGCGAGCACCGCGAAGTGGTGTACCTCGCGCGCAGAGCCGGTCTCGACCACCAGGCCGGTGCGCGTGCGCAGGCCCTTCTCCACCAGGTGCTGGTGGATCGCGGACAAGGCCAGCAGCGCCGGGATGGCGACGCGGTCGGCGGCCAGCTTGCGGTCGGACACGATCAGGATGTTGGTACCGCCCAGCACAGCGTTTTCGGCGTCGGCACAGAGCGAAGCCAGACGCGCCTCCACGCCTTCGTTGCCCCACTCGGCCGGATAGCAGATATCAAGCTCGGCCGAGCGGAACTTGTTCTGCGTGTAGCGCGCGATGTTGCGGATCTTGGCCATGCCGGCGAAGTCGAGCACGGGCTGGCTGACCTCGAGGCGGAACGGCGGGTTGATCTCGTTGATTTCGAGCAGGTTCGGACGCGGGCCGATGAAGGACACCAGCGACATCACCATCTGCTCGCGGATCGGGTCGATCGGCGGGTTGGTGACCTGTGCGAAGAGCTGACGGAAGTAGTTGTACAGCGGCTTGTTCTTGGAGGACAGCACCGCCAGCGGCGAGTCGTTGCCCATCGAGCCAGTGCCTTCCTCGCCACTCTTGCCCATCGGCTCGAGGATGAACTTGATGTCCTCCTGGGTGTAGCCGAAAGCCTGCTGACGGTCGAGCAGCGGCTCGACGCGCTCCGCCGCAGCGGCGGCGTCGACTACCGCAGGCGCCTCCAGCGTGTCGAGCTTGATGTTGATGCGGCGCAGCCAGTCGGCGTAGGGGCGCGCGTGGGCAAGCGACTCCTTGATCTCCTGATCGCCGATGATGCGACCCTGCTCCATGTCGATCAGGAACATCTTGCCCGGCTGCAAGCGCCACTTCTTGACGATCTTGCTGTCAGGGATGGGCAGCACGCCGGACTCGGAGGCCATGACGACCAGGTCGTCGTCGGTAACCAGATAGCGCGCCGGACGCAGGCCGTTGCGGTCGAGGGTGGCGCCGATCTGGCGGCCGTCCGTGAAGGCGACCGCAGCGGGACCGTCCCACGGCTCCATCATCGCCGCGTGGTACTCGTAGAAGGCACGGCGCTTCTCGTCCATCTGCGTGTGCGACTCCCAGGCCTCCGGGATCATCATCATCATCGCGTGGGCGAGCGAATAACCGCTCATCACCAGCAGTTCGAGCGCGTTGTCGAACGACGCCGAGTCGGACTGACCGGGGTAGATCAGCGGCCAGATCTTCTGCAGATCGTCGCCAAGCAGCGGCGAATGCACGCCCTTCTCGCGCGCGCGCATCCAGTTGTAGTTGCCGCGCAGGGTGTTGATCTCGCCGTTGTGGGCGATGTAGCGGAACGGGTGGGCGAGGTTCCACTTCGGGAAGGTGTTGGTCGAGAAACGCTGGTGCACCAGGGCCAGCGCCGAGTTCGCACGCGGATCGACCAGGTCCAGGTAGTACTCGCCGACCTGGTTCGCGAGCAGCAGGCCCTTGTAGTTCACCGTGCGTGCCGACATCGACACCATGTAGAACTCCTTGCCGTGCTTGAGCTGCAGCGCGCCAATGGCATTGGCGGCGCGGCGGCGCACAACGTAGAGCTTGCGCTCGAGCGCTTCGGTGACCATGACGTCGGCACCGCGGCCAATGAAGATCTGGCGGATCACCGGCTCCTTGGCCTTCACCGTCGGCGACATCGGCATGTCGTGATTGACCGGGACGTCGCGCCAGCCGAGCACGACCTGCCCTTCAGCCACCACCGCACGCTCGATCTCTTCTTCACAGGCCAGGCGGGAGGCGGCTTCCTTGGGCATGAACACCATGCCGACGCCGTACTCGCCGGGCAGCGGCAGGGTCACGCCCTGGGCGGCCATCTGTTCGCGGTAGAGCTGGTCGGGGATCTGGATCAGGATGCCGGCACCGTCGCCCTGCAGGGGGTCGGCACCAACCGCACCGCGGTGGTCGAGGTTCTTCAGGATTTCGAGGCCCTGCAGAATGATGTCATGACGTTTCTCGCCCTTGATGTGGGCGATGAAACCCACGCCACAGGCATCATGTTCGTTGGCGGGGTCGTACAGACCCTGCTTTTGGGGCTGATCCATCTTCTTTTCCTCAAACGACACGCAAGATCACGCGCAGGAGCCCAGGGAGGCCAGTCGGACCGGAGTCAGGTCCGATAAAACCGAACGCGCACAAAAAAGCCGGGCGCGCGCGCACCGGCTTTGTGATTTGCACCAACTTGGTGCAAAAACAGCTTTTGGATGACCAGGCAGATTGGGCAAATAGCCCGCATGCACCATTTTGGACACCGCCACCAGACAGGCTGTTGACGAAAAAAACTATACGCCCGCAAAACGCTGGGTTCAAGAATTTTTTTGCACTGCGGCAGCGATCTGGAGCAAGGTATTCCTGTGCGCCATTGGGCAGGTGTATGTGGCACGAATCAGTGGATCTCGCCAACGGCGAACAAGCGCCGATGCTCCTTCATGGCGTAGCGGTCGGTCATGCCCGCGATATAGTCGGCGATGGCCCGCGCCTTGTCATCGCGCGCCATCGCCTGGTACTGCGGCGGCAGGATGTGCGGATCGTCCATGAAGGCGGCAAACAGATCGCTGACAATGCGGCGCGCCTTGTTCGTCATGCGCAGCACCTGGTAGTGGCGGTACAGGTTCTCGCGCAGGAAGGCCTTGAGTTCGCGCAGTTGCACCAGCAGCGCCTCGGAATACGCCACCAGGCGGGGCGCGCGGCGAACGTCGTCGAGCGAGGCGACACCGGCTGAGGCGACATTGGCGCGCGTTTGCTCGAGCAGATCGATGACCATCAGATGGATCATGCGGCGCACGGTCTCGTTGATCAGTTTGCGTCCCGCCAGCCCGGGCCAGCGCGCCTCGACTTCGCGACGCTGCGCGGCGAACAGAGCGACCTCTTCGAGTTGTTCGAGCGTGATCAGGCCCGAGCGCAGCCCATCGTCCACATCGTGGTTGTTGTAGGCGATCTCGTCGGCAAGATTGGCGAGCTGGGCCTCGAGCGAGGGCTGGGTTCCTTCGAGGAAGCGCCGACCGACATCGCCCAGGCGTTCGGCATTGGCGCGCGAGCAGTGCTTGAGGATGCCCTCGCGGGTCTCGAACATGAGGTTCAGGCCGTCAAAGGCTGCATAGCGGTCCTCGAGTACGTCCACCGTGCGCAACGACTGCAGGTTGTGCTCGAAACCGCCATGGTCGCGCATGCAGGCATTGAGCGCCTCCTGGCCGGCATGGCCGAAAGGCGTGTGACCAAGATCGTGGGCAAGCGCGATGGATTCGGCGAGATCCTCGTTAAGCCCAAGCTGGCGGGCGATGCCACGGGTGATCTGCGCCACCTCGATACTGTGAGTGAGGCGGGTTCGAAACAGGTCGCCCTCGTGATTCACGAACACCTGGGTCTTGTACTCGAGGCGACGGAACGCAGTGGAATGCACGATACGATCGCGGTCGCGCTGGAACTGACCGCGCGCCACCGGCACGGGTTCGTCGTAGGCACGGCCACGCGAGTTGTGTTCGGTGACCGCGTACGGCGCAAGCTGCAGCATCGGCATCTCCTCTGTTCAGACTCGCAACGCGCAAGCGCTCAGCGGCAGCGCGCCTCGATGGCGGCGGCGATATCGGTCTGCTGCGCATCGCCGTGGATCACCGCACGCCCCAGCTCACGCAGCAGCACGAGGCGCAGGCGCCCCGCCTCCACCTTCTTGTCGTGCGCCATGAGCTCGAGATAGCGCTCAGCCCCGAGCAGCGGCCCCCACACAGGCAGCCGCGCACGCTCGAACAGCGCGCCAACTCGTGCGACCTCGGCTTCGCCCAGCCAACCGAGACGCCGCGACAACTCCGCTGCCATCATGGTGCCGGCAGCCACCGCCTCGCCATGAAGCCATTCTCCATAGCCAAGGCCGGTCTCGATCGCATGGCCGAAAGTGTGGCCGAGGTTCAGCAGCGCGCGCTCGCCCTGCTCAGTCTCATCCGCAGCCACCACCTCGGCCTTGTTGCGGCAGGAACGCTCGATCGCATACGCCAGCGCATCGGCGTCGCGCGCCACCAGGCGCTCAAGGTTCTGCTCAAGCCAGGCGAGGAACTCGGGGTCGCGAATCAGCCCGTACTTGATCACCTCGGCCAGGCCAGCAGAGAGCTCGCGATCAGGCAGCGTGGCCAGCGTATCGATGTCGGCCAGCACCAGGCGGGGCTGGTAGAAGGCGCCGATCATGTTCTTGCCGAGTGGATGATTGATCGCCGTCTTGCCGCCCACCGAGGAGTCGACCTGGGCCAGCAGCGTGGTCGGCACCTGGATGAAGGGCATGCCGCGCTGGTAGCAGGCAGCGGCGAAGCCCCCCATGTCGCCCACGACACCCCCCCCCAGTGCGATCAGGGTGGTGGAACGCTCGCAGCGCTCGGCAAGCAGCATGTCGAAGATCCTGTTGAGGGTCTCCCAGTCCTTGTAGGCCTCGCCATCCGGCAGGCTGACCGCAGAGACGCCAACCCCCGCCTGCGCCAGCGCCGTGCTCAGGGCCTCAAGGTAGAGCGGGCCGACGGTGTCGTTGGTGACGATCGCCACGCGTCGCGTCCTGAGGTGGGGCAGGATCAAATCGGCTCGCCCGAGCAGGCTGCGACCAATGTGAATGGGATAGGCGCGATCGCCGAGAGCGACGTTCAGGGTCTGCATGTACTTTGCTCGCGTTTCTTCAGCGCGTCCTCGATCAGGCGCACCATGGTTCCGGGATTCGTGCGCCCGCCATCGACGATGATGTGGGCGACTTCGCGATAGAGCGGATCGCGCTGACGGTAGAGTTCATCGATGCGCTGGCGCGGGTTCTCCACCTGAAGCAGCGGGCGGTTGCGATCGTGGCGGGTGCGCTCGTACAGGATCTGCGGCGGCACGTTGAGGTAAACCACCACACCACGCTCGCGCATCAGCGCACGGTTCTCGGGGGCAATCACCACGCCGCCACCAGTGGCGATGACGATGTCCGGCTCCAGGGTCAGCTCATCCATCATCTGCGTCTCACGACGCCGAAAACCCGCCTCGCCCTCGATTTCGAAAATGGTCGGGATAGTCACCCCGGTACGGGCAACGATCTCGTGGTCGCAGTCGGCAAAGCGCAGCTTGCGCCGCCGCGCCAGCTCCTTGCCTACCGTGGTCTTGCCGGCGCCCATCATGCCGATCAGTATCAGACAGCTCACGCGTGACTCGCCGGAAGTCGAGATGAAAAAGGGCGGGCACCCTTTCGGAATGCCCGCCCCGGCATTGTAACAGCTGCCGCCGCCGCTCAGCGGAGCGTCAGAGAATCGGCAACGATACGCGGCGTGATGAAGACGAGCAGCTCCTTGCGGTCAGAGACCCGCTTCTGCGCCCTGAACAGATGCCCCAGCACCGGCACGTCACCGAGCACCGGCACCTTGTCCACCCCGGTGGACTCCTCTTCCTCGTAGATGCCACCGATCACGACGGTGCCGCCGTTCTCGACCAGGACCTCGCTCTTGACGTTCTTGGTCTCGATCGGCGGCACACCGAGCAGCGCCCGTTCATAGATCGGACGATCCTTGTTCACCTCGATCGACAACTGAAGCCGCCCGTCTGGTGTGATCTGCGGCTTCACCTTCAGCGCCAGCACGGCCTTCTTGAACGAAACGCTGGTGGCACCGGAGCTCGACGCCTCCTGATAGGGAATCTCGGTACCCTGCTCGATCGAAGCCTCGACCTGGTTGGCGGTCAGCACACGCGGACTGGAAACGACTCGGCCACGGCCATCGGCCTCGAGCGCCTGCAGTTCGAGATTGAGGAAGCGCGTCAGGCTGTTGTTGAAGAGGGTCAGATTCAGCGCGCCAAAGGCGCCTGCAACCGGCCGCCCGCTGACGACGTCACCGCCCTGAGTCACCACCTGACCAATCGAGTTGACCGATGTCGTTCCGGGCCTGAAGGTCTCGCGGATGAAGCCCGGAATCACGGGATCGCCCGGCTGGGGATCCGTGGGCTGCTGGCCGACAACCTCCAGCGCTCTCGTTCCGAACGCCGACTTGCCGAACCCGACCTGACCCAGGTTGCCGAGCTTTGCAGTCCCAAGACTACCAAGGCCAAGGCGGACACCGATTTCGCGCGAGAAGGTCTTGCTGGCCTCGACGATGCGCGCCTCGATCAACACCTGCCGGGGCGCAACGTCAATTTCCTGAACCAGACGCCGCAGCGCATCGAGACGGGACGCCACATCGGTCACGAAGACCTTGTTGCTGCGCTCGTCGACCACCACGCTACCACGCGAGGACAGCATGGTCTGGTCCTTGCTCTTCAGGAAATCAAAGATCTCCTTGGCCTTGTGGTAGTTGATCTGGAAGCTCTCGGTCTGCAACTGCTCGAGATCCTTGACCTGAGCCCGCGCCTCGAGTTGCAGGCGCTCACGCGCCGCCAGTTCGTCACCCGGCGCGACCCAGATCACGTTGCCGTTCTTGCGCATGTCCAGACCCTTGGCCTGGAGGATGATGTCGAGCGCCTGGTCCCACGGCACGTCTTTCAGTCGCAGCGTCAGGCCACCCTGAACGGAGTCGGAAGTGATGATGTTGAAGTTCGTGAAGTCGGCGATGACCTGCAGCACCGAACGCACGTCCACGTTCTGGAAGTTGAGCGACAGCTTCTCGCCCTGATACTGCCCACGCGCCGCCCCCTGCACCAGGCGGTTCGGATCCTCGACCAGTCGCTTGACCTCCAGCACGAAGCGGTTGTCGCTCTGGTAGGCGTTGTGCTCCCACAAGCCATTGGGCGTGACTGTGAGGCGGACGCGGTCGCCGACCTGCTGCGCCGTCATCGAAGTCACCGGAGTGCCGAAGTCGGTGACATCCGAACGCCGGCGCAGATGCTCTGGCAGCGACGTCTTGAGGAAATCAACGACGAGATTGCCGCCCTGCTGGCGGATGTCGATACCGGTATCCGCACTCGAAAGATCGACGACGACGCGGCCATCTCCCTCGGTGCCACGCCGGAAATTGATGTCACGCACAGCAAACGCCGACGCGGCGGCAACCGGAGCCTCGGCAAAATTGCCACGCGATTCCGAGGCGACGCTCGCGCGCGCAGCCTGGACGTTGACCGGCGAGATGGCGACGATCACGTCGCGTCCCTCGACGCGCGTCTCGTAGGGACTCATGCGTACGAGGTTGAGCACCAGCCGCGTGCGATCGCCAGCCTGCACGATGTTGGCGCTGCGCAGGTCACCCTGGTCGATGGCCTGAACGTTGCGACCAAGCCCGTTGGCCGTGCCAGCGAAGTCGAAGGCGATGCGCGCCGGATTGGCCACGCTGAAGCTGGGCGGCACAGCTGTCAGCGGCTCCTTAAGGGTCAGGCGCACATACAGGGTACCCCCCTGCTCGGCAACCTCCAGCCCCTCGATCTGGTTCGACAGCGCCTGCGCCTGCTCCGCACCCTGCGCAAGGGCAGAAGGCACGGGCGCTACGCCGGCGACCATCGCCGCCAGCAGCAGCATTCCGATTCGATGTCTCATTTTCTGGTCTCCTGCTGCTCCTGCAATACCAGCGAACTGGTCCTTTCGACCCAGTCGCCGTAGACGTCTTCGACGAGTTCGCGCAAGGTCACTTCGCTCTCGCTGATGGCGGTGACGACCCCGAAGTTCTGTCCCATGTAATGTCCGACCTTTACCTGGTGGAGGGTGTTATTGACGCTCACCAGGGCATGTACGGTACGGCCCTGCTCAAGGACACCCACCATCTGCATGGATTCGAGCGGGTAAGCCTCGAGAGGCTCGCGGCGGCGGTCCATGTCAGGCCTCAGCGCACTCGCAGCACGCCGCTCGGGCTCCATGCGTGCCGACCGGAAAGGGTCGTCGCCCTGAACACCCGCATAATCGACAACGGCCAGCGGCAACAACTCGGGCAACTGCATGACCGAGCCACGCATCGTCCGCGCCTGTTCGGTCATCCATGCCTGCAGATCGTCCTGGTTGCCACCGGCACACCCGGCAAGCAATGCGCAGGCCGCGACCAATGAAGCCCTCTTCATCATCTGCTCCTCTGCGCTGCCGCTGCAGCCTGAGCCGCCTGGCGCTGCTGGGCGAGCTCTTCCTCGTCGAGATAACGATAGGTGGTCGCCTTGGCCTCGAACTTGAGCTTGCCATCCTCGCCCGCTCCCAGGGCGACGTTGTTGAGCGTGACGATTCGCGGCATGCGCGCGACATCGGCAACGAATTCGCCAAGATCGTGATAGACCCCCTGAACCCTGACATCGATGGGCATCTCGGCGTAGAACTCCTTGACCACGTCGGCACCCGGCTTGAACAGCTCGAACTGCAAGCCACGACCCAGGCCCGCCTGGTTGATGTCCGACAGCAGCGAGTCCATCTCCGCACGATTGGGCAGTTGCTTGAGCAGCGCGCCGAACTGACGGTCGATCTCGGCAAGCTGCCGCCGGTGCTCTTCCAGATTCACCGCCTGCCGCTTCTTGGCGACCCAGCTGTCCCTCAGCTGCTGCTCCTCGGCGCGCACGCGCTCGAGCGAAGCGGCCTGGTCCTGCCAGTCGAACCACCAGAAGCCCGCAATCGTCAGCACGAACAAGCCGACGAACACAGCCACCCGAGGCGCGAGCGGCCACAAGCCCGGATCATTGGGATCCAGGCCCTTGAAGTCATTCACCAGGCGATCGAGATCGATGCCCTTTCCAAGTCTGGTACCGGTACTCATTGCGTCGCTCCCGTGGCGCCACCGGCAGCGGCTTCCGTGACTTCCGCGCTGGGCTGCCGGATGCCGATACCCAGGGTGAACTCACTGACTCGCCGGGCGTCCAGCCTCGCCGCCTTGGCCTCGACGAGGACCGGCAACTCGAGGAAGGGAGAGGACTCGAGGTTGCGCATCAGGTGCGAAACTCGCGCGTTTGACTGCGCATACCCAACCAGCGTCACGCGGCGGCCATTCTGCTGGATGGACTTCAGATAGACACCGTCCGGCATGCGATGCGCCAGTTCGTTGAACAAATGGACGGTCTCGGCCCGCGTCGTCTGCAACGACTCGATGACCTGCTTGCGCGACAGCATGGCGTCGATCTGCCCACGCAAGCGTCGGATCTCGGCGATGTCGCGATCGAGACTTGCGATCTCGGCCTTCAGGAAGTTGTTGCGCTCGCGCTGGCTGTCGATGTAACCCTCGTAAACCGCATGGACGACAAACCCGATCAATGCGCCAAGCACGATCATGAGCCCGGAGACCGCGTAGAACTGATGACGACGCTGGCGACGCTTCTCGACGCGATGGGGGAGCAGGTTGATGCGGATCATGCGTCGAACCTCCGCAGCGCGAGGCCGCAAGCCGCCATCAGCGAGGGCGCATCGGCCAGCAGGCTCTTGGGCCGCAGCTTGGCATTGATCGTCATGCCGGCAAACGGGTTGGCGATGATGGTGTCGACCTGGGTGCGCGCCCCGACCACATCACCAAGGCCGGGCATCACGGCACAGCCGCCGGCAAGCACGATGTGATCGACCTGGTTGAACTGTGTAGAGGTGAAGAAGAACTGCAGCGCGCGCGAAACCTCGAGCGCCAGGCTGTCCATGAAAGGCCGCAGCAGGTCGCGCGCATAGCTGTCGGGCAATGACCCGGCGCGCTTGGCGGTCTCGGCCTCCTCGAAGCTCATGCCATACTGGCGCGCAATGTCCTGGGTGAGCTGCACGCCACCGAAGGCCTGCTCGCGTGCATAGAGCGACTGCCCGTTGCGAAACATCGTGACGTTCATGACATTGGCACCAACATCGACCAGGGCGACGACCTGATCGGCGCCTGCGCGTGGCAGTTGGCGGCAGACCAGTTCCAGCGCAGCCTCGGTGGCGAGCGACTCGACATCGACGATGACCGCCTTGAGCCCGGCAGCCTGGGCCACGGCAACCCGATCCTCGACCTTGTCCTTGCGCGACGCGGCAATCAGCACCTCGACGTCACCCTGGCTGCCGGGCGCCGGCCCGATCTCCTGGAAGTCGAGATTGACCTCCTCGAGTGCGAACGGGATGTACTGATTGGCCTCGGACTCGACGGCGAACTCCATCTCGGTTTCGCGCAAGCCCGCAGGCAGGATGATCTTCTTGGTAATGACCGACGACGACGGCAGGGCCACCGCAACATTGCGGACGCTGCCACCGAAACGGCGCAACGCGCGCTTGATCGCCTCGCTGACCGCCTCGAGGTTGGCGATGTTGCCGTCGACGACGGCGTCACGCGGCAAGGACTCGATTGCGTAGCGCTCGACTTTGTAAGCGTCCTTGTCACCCCCGGACAACTCGACCAGCTTGACCGATGAGGACGAGATGTCGAGCCCGGCAAGCTGACGTGCCGCTGAGCTGAGAAAGGGGATTTCAATCACAAAGAAAGTCCTTACATTTCTTTATGTTACGCGCAGAGCCTGAGCAGGCTTCTAGAATGCTAGCAACAAGGCCATGGGGTGTAAAGCAAACTGCATTTCTGACACATGCTGCATACAGGATCGACTGGGGCCAGACTTGCGCTTCCCTTATAATGCCTGCCCACCTGCCACAACCCCGGATTTCCCATGCGCTGGGTCCTGTATCCGATCACAGCGCTGCTTGCGCTGATCACTCTCGGCCTCGCCACACTTGCGGCGATGGCCTTTTTTGCCTGGCCGAATCTCCCTGCCCTCGACACGCTCACCGACTACCGGCCGCGCGTGCCGCTGCGAGTATATACGGCGGACGGCCACCTCATCGGCGAATTCGGCGAAGAACGCCGTGATGTAGTTCGCATCGCCGACGTTCCGTCGACGCTGAAGCACGCCATCCTGGCCGCCGAAGACGAGCGTTTCTACGAGCACCCCGGGATCGACCTGGTCGGTCTTGCGCGCGCGGCGATCGCCAATCTATCGACCGGAGGCCGCGGCCAGGGCGCATCGACGATCACCATGCAGGTTGCGCGCAACTTCTTTCTTTCGCGCGAGAAGACCTACAACCGCAAGCTCTACGAGATCCTGCTCTCGCTCAAGATCGAGCAGAACCTCAGCAAGGACCAGATCCTCGAGCTCTACATCAACCAGATCTTCCTCGGGCAGCGCGCCTATGGCTTCTCTGCAGCTGCGCGCGCCTACTACGGCAAGACACTCGACCAGCTGAACCTGCCCGAAGCGGCCATGCTTGCCGGCCTGCCCAAGGCGCCCTCCGCCTTCAACCCGATCGTCAATCCGGCACGCGCAGCGGTACGCCAGCAATACGTGCTGCGCCGCATGCTCGAGGCTGGCTATATCAGTAGTACGCAATACGAAGAGGCGCTTGCATTCGCCACCCCGAAGCAGAGCCAGCGCGACATCGCGGCTGCCCGCAAGAACCAGGACATCGTCGTGCCCGGCGACCATGTCGCGGAGATGGCGCGCCAGATTGCCGTCGAACAGTTCGGCGAGCAAGCCTACGAACTGGGTATCCGCATCGTCACCACGGTGACCCGCAAGGACCAGGAGGCCGCCTATGCCGCCCTGCGTCGCGGCGTGCTCGACTATGACCGCCGCCACGGCTACCGCGGCCCCGAGGCATTTGTCGACCTGCCCTCGGGAATGGTCGACGCCGCGCGCCTGGACGAAGCGCTGAGCGACCACAGCGACCATGGCGACCTGCTCGCGGCACTGGTCGTCAAGGCTTCGCCCAAGGAGGTCGTTGCCTACCGCAGAGGTCAGCAGATCACGATCAGCGGCAAAGGCCTCGCCTTCGTTGCCCCCATGCTCGCCGAAAAGGCGCCACAGAGCCGCCGCATCCGCCCCGGCGCTGTCGTGCGCCTGCGCAACAGCGGCAACGACGCCTGGGAGATTGCCCAGCTACCCGAGGTGCAGGCCGCCCTCGTGTCGATCGACTCGCGCACTGGCGCGGTGCGCGCCCTGGTCGGCGGCTTCGACTTCAATCGCAACAAGTTCAACCACGTCACCCAAGCGCTGCGCCAGCCTGGATCGAGCTTCAAGCCCTTCATCTACTCGGCTGCGCTCGAGCGCGAGTTCGGCCCGGGCAACGTGCTTGCCGACGAACCGCTCTACTACCCGGCCGGCGTCACCGGCAGCAAGGCCTGGGAGCCCAAGAACTACGACGGCCGCTATGCCGGGCCGATGACCCTGCGCGAATCGCTCGCACGCTCCAAGAACATGGTCGCGATCCGCCTGCTCGAGCAGATCACCCCGGAGTATGCCCGCGACTACCTCACCCGCTTTGGCTTCGATGGCGCGCGCAACCCGGCCTACCTGACGCTGGCACTGGGCGCAGGCGCAGCGACGCCCTGGGAGATGGCCGCGGGCTATGCGGTATTCGCCAACGGCGGCTATCGCATAGAGCCCTACATCGTGAAGGAGATCTACGATGGCAACGGTCGCCTGATCGCCCGCACCGACCCGCCGGTCGCAGGCCAGAGCGCACCGCGTGTGATCGACGCCCGCAACGCCTGGCTCATGGACTCGATGATGCGCGACGTGGTCCAGAGTGGCACGGCGACCCGCGCGCGCAGCCTCAAGCGCACCGACCTCGCCGGCAAGACCGGGACGACCAACGACTATGTCGACGCCTGGTTCTGCGGCTATCACCCCGAACTCGTAGCCGTGGCCTGGGTCGGCCACAGCCAGCCGCGCAACCTGGGGCGCGGCGAGACGGGCGGCGCGGCGGCGCTGCCGATCTGGATCAACTACATGGCCAGCGCCCTGGAAGGCGTGCCCGAAACACAGCTGCCACGCCCCAACGGGCTGATCCTGGTCGACAATGGCCTGGGTACGCGACAGGACTTCCACTACGCGGAATACGCGCCCCCCGAGCCGCCTGCCGCGCCGGACTGGCTGCAACAGATGTTCGCAGCCGACACCTCACCGGCCATGGAAGCCCCCAGCGAGGCGATCCCGCCCGGGCCGCCTGCGCGCCTGCCCCCCCTGCCCCCTCCGGCCCAGGCTCCGGCACCCGTGGTGGATCGCATGCCGACCCCCATCGGGCGCTGAGCTCGCTCAGGCTTGCGGATTCAGCTGCACGGGCTGATCGGCCTGGGCGGCAACGAGGTCCGCAAGCATGGCCCACAGCTCACGGCCGTCACGCGTATTGACCCAGCTTTCACCCTGGAAGCGGAAGTGGAAACCGCCCGACTTCGCCGCAACCCAGATCTCCCGCGCGGCGGTGTGACGGTTGATGATCATCTTGCTGCCATTGTCGAACTCGAGCTCGAGGATGCCGCCCGGCTTGGGTTCGATATCGATGTCCGCCCCACACGCCTCGAGTGCGGTCTCGATGCGGGCGAGCTCGGCTTCGGCAAGGGCGTTGAATGCAGACTCTTCCATGCTGATTCCTTCTGTTAGGATTCCGGTTTTTCCAGAATGACGGCCATGCGAGCCAAACTCACCGCGATCGCGCTTGCCTGCGCGCTGCTGTCGGCATGCGGCATCAAAGGCCCGCTCTACCTGCCTGCCCCCGGCGGACAGGCCCCGGCGGGCGCCGATCATAACAAACCCATCGTCCCTGCGGACCTGCGCCCGGAACGCCTGATCGAATGAACGCCAACACCCCTGCCTGCCCCAACCTGCCGGTACCCACGCTGCAGCTGCGCGAAGGCGCACTCTGGCTCGAGGAGCGGCCGCTGGCCGACATCGCAGCGCGCTTCGGCACGCCCACCTACGTCTATTCCCGGGCCGCGCTCGAGTCGGCCTTCACGGCATGGCAAGAGGCACTCGCCGGCCGCCGCGCCCTGGTGTGCTATGCGGTCAAGGCCAACTCGAACCTGGGCATCCTGTCGGTATTCGCGCGCCTGGGCGCCGGCTTCGACATTGTGTCGGCAGGCGAGCTTGCACGCGTGCAGGCCGCAGGCGGACGTGCCGACCGCATCGTCTTCTCCGGCGTCGGCAAGACCGCAGCCGAGATGCGCATCGCCCTCGAGGCGGGCATCCGCTGCTTCAACGTCGAGTCTGCGGCAGAACTCGAGCGCCTGAACGCCGTGGCCGGCGAACTCGGCAGCACGGCACCGATCGCCTTGCGCGTGAATCCCGATGTCGACCCGAAGACCCACCCCTACATCTCGACCGGACTGAAGGGCAACAAGTTCGGCGTCGCCTTCGCCGACGCGTTCGCGCTCTATCAGCGCGCAGCGGCGCTACCGAACCTGCGCGTCGCAGGCATCGCCTGCCACATCGGCTCCCAGCTCCTCGACCCGGCACCGATGGCCGAGGCCGCACAGAAGCTGCTCGATCTGGTCGACCGGCTCGGTGCCGCGGGCATCGCCCTTGAGCACATCGACCTCGGCGGCGGACTTGGCATCCGCTACCGTGACGAGATGCCGCCGACGGTGGCCGACTACCTCGCCCCCCTGCTGGCTGTATTCGCAGGGCGCGAGGAAGAGCTGTGCTTCGAGCCCGGACGCTCCCTGGTCGGCAACGCCGGCCTGCTGCTCACCCGCATCGAGTACCTCAAGCCGGGCGAGACGAAGAACTTCGCGATCGTCGATGCCGCCATGAACGACCTTGCCCGCCCAGCGCTCTACGATGCCTGGCACGAGGTGGTCGCCGTAACCCCGCATGACGGCGACGAGCAGGTGTACGAAATTGTCGGACCGATCTGCGAAAGTGGCGATTTCCTTGCCCATGACCGCAGTCTGAAGGTCAACGCCGGCGATCTGCTCGCCATCCTGTCCGCCGGCGCCTATGGCATGACGATGAGCTCGAACTACAACACCCGCCCGCGTGCGGCAGAGGTGCTCATCGACGGCAGCGAAATGCACGAGATCCGCCGCCGCGAGACCGTTGCCGAACTGTTTGCAGCAGAACGCACGCTGGCCTGACGCAGTGGGGCCGTGCCCGCGCCGGCCCCGCTCACCCTCATCGCAGCCTCACCCCTCCATGGCGGGAACAGGGTCGGCGTCGCGCACCACCCCGGCGTCGTAGGCCTCATAGAGGGCGCGCCCAAATGCCTTCCAGGCCGGCCCACCGTGGGTATGCATGCCCACCTCCGCGCTCTGGCGCATGTTCTCGAACATCAGCTCGGAAAGCGCGAACAGCTCTCCGGTTAGCTTTTCCTGTCGAATGGGACTGCGCAGCATCTTCATCATGCAACCCGGCGTGCAGCTCAGCGCTCTCGCCGCCAGCTCACGCAGGCGCGCGGCATCCTGCCAGTCGATGCCGATTGCAATGCCGCGCTTGACGATCTCGCGCTCAAGCTCGTCCGCAGTGCGCTCGTAGTGTCCGAATCCGCTCATAATCCGATCCTTTCCGGCAAGCTGTGTGCCGCTGGTAACGCAACCCATGCTGCATTGCGTGATTTCCATTGCCTTATGTTTGCAATGCTAATCCAGTCTGCAGCCAGATCGTCAGTGAATCCGGCACGAACATGACGCATTTCCGCAGGATAAGTCTTATTTTTACGCGCATCAGCAAGACCTTCGTACTCGCGCTGATGCTCTGTGCAGCGCAACAAACCAGTGCCAGCACCACCCTGCCGGCCAGCGTGCGACTCGCACTCGACGCCGCACGAATTCCGGTGGATGCGGTTTCCATCTGGGTGCAGCCGGTCGACACCGGCGCTCAGCCTACACTGGCAGTCAACGCCGAGCGCGCGATGAACCCCGCCTCGGTGATGAAACTGGTCACCGCCTTCGCTGCGCTCGAGCAACTAGGCCCGGCGCATACCTGGCGTACCGAGATTGCCATGTCGGGGCGCGTACGCGAAGGCGTGCTGCACGGCGACCTCTTCCTCGTCGGCGGCGCCGACCCGGTGCTCGGCTATGACCGCCTGTGGAAACTGCTGCGCCGGCTGCGTGCACTGGGTATCGAGCGCATCGAGGGCGACATCGTGCTCGATGCGTCAGCGCTACGCCTGCCACCCCACGACCCCGATGCCTTCGACGGACGCGGCCTGCGCCCCTACAACAGCGGTCCACACGGCCTGTTGCTGCACTACAACACCCTGCTGCTCGGACTCTACCCGGGCAAGGGCGCCAACGAGCCGGTCACCCTTGCCGCCGAGCCGCCGCTCGCCGGCATCGTCATCGACAACCGCATCCTCACCTCCAGCGCCCCCTGCGGGACCTGGTACCGCGACCTGCAGGCCAGCATCGAAGGCGGGCGTCGACTGGTGCTGAGCGGCACCCTGCCCGCCGCCTGCGGCCCGCGCACATGGAGTGCCGCACCTCTCCCACCAGCCGAATTCGGCATCGCCCTGGTCGCCGCGCTGTGGAGCGAAGTCGGCGGACACCTGGGCGGCAGCGTGCGTGCGGGCGTGCGTCCGGCCAGCGGCACGCAACCGCTGTTCAGCGACGATTCGCCGCCCCTTGCCGAAATCATCCGCGACATGAACAAGTGGTCGAGCAACGTCATCGCGCGCCAGCTGCTGGCCAGCCTTGGGACGGCGCATCAGGACGCAGCGGACATGGTGGTCGGCGGCGCACGCGTCGCGAGCGCCCAGCTCGCCGCCGCAGGCATCGCCACCGAGGGGCTGGTCATCGACAACGGCTCCGGCCTGTCACGCATCGAGCGCATCCGCGCCGACAGCCTCGGCCGCATGTTGGTGGCGGCCTGGCAGCGTCCGTGGATGCCCGAGTACATCGCCGCGCTGCCAATGGCGGGCGTAGATGGCACGGCGCGCCGCCGCCTGGCGGGCAGCCCGGCCAACGGTCAGGCCCACATCAAGACCGGCACGCTCAACGGCGTGCGCGCGATCGGCGGCTACCTGCTCGACCGCAATGGCCACCGCCATGCGGTGGTGATGATGGTCAATCACCCTGAGGCCCACAACAGCGCCGCGGCACAGGATGCCCTGCTCGAATGGCTGTGGGCGGCAACGCCCTGATCAGTCCATCGGCAGGCCGCGCCGCTGCGTCAGCACCCACCAGCCACGCACCACGCGGTACAGGATCCACAGCCCGGCGAGCAGGATCACCAGGATGGCGAAGGGCACGCCGATCACGGTCAGCACCATCAGCACCGCCACAGCGACCCACATCACTGCGAACCAGAAGGTGCGGATCTGCCAGCGGAAGTGGCTCTCCAGCCAGGTACCGCGTACCGCCGTCTGGTTCCAGTAGTTGATGACCACCGCCGCGATCGACGGCAGGCTGGCAATGAAGCTGAAGATGATGGTCGCCGAGCCGGCCACCGCGGTGAACACCGCGAAGGCGTGCAGGGCGTACACCAGAGGGTCACCGTGACCATGTTCTCGGACGGCTGGCCGGCGGCCAGCGGGGCCGGGTGGGGGCTGTTCATCGAGGCTCCTCGTAGCGCGGACCGCGCCAAGGCGTCCGCACCGGATGGGTGGGTGGGCGAAGCGCGGACCATGCCGCGAATCCGCAGACAACGCAACTGCAAGACGCAAGCTGGCCGGTCTGCCGCCTACAGTCCGAGCTCGCCCCACATCGCGTCCACCCGCGCCTTGACTGCGTCGTCCATGACGATCGGCGTGCCCCACTCGCGGCTGGTCTCACCCGGCCACTTGTTGGTCGCATCCAGGCCCATCTTGCTGCCCAGGCCGGCGACCGGGCTGGCGAAGTCGAGATAGTCGATCGGCGTGTTATCGACCAGGGTGGTGTCGCGAGTGGCGTCCATGCGCGTGGTGAGCGCCCAGATCACCTCCTTCCAGTCACGGATGTTCACATCCTCGTCCACCACGATGATGAACTTGGTGTACATGAACTGGCGCAGGAAGCTCCAGATGCCGAACATGACGCGCTTGGCGTGGCCCGGGTACTGCTTCCTGATGCTGACCACCGCCAGGCGGTAGGAGCAGCCCTCGGGCGGCAGATAGAAATCGACGATCTCGGTGAACTGCTTCTGCAGCAGCGGCACGAAGACCTCATTCAGCGCCACGCCCAGCATCGCCGGCTCGTCGGGCGGCTTGCCGGTATAGGTGCTGTGGTAGATCGGCTCGCGGCGCATGGTGATGCGCTCGATGGTGAAAACCGGGAAGTCGGAGACCTCATTGTAGTAGCCGGTGTGGTCGCCGTAGGGCCCTTCGGGCGCCATGTCGTTCGGATGAATCACGCCTTCGAGCACGATCTCGCTCGATGCCGGCACCTGCAAATCGTTGCCAATACACTTCACCAGCTCGGTCTTGGCACCGCGCAGCAGGCCGGCGAACTGGTACTCAGAGATCGTATCCGGCACCGGCGTCACGGCACCGAGGATGGTGGCCGGGTCGCAGCCGAGCACGACCGACACCGGGAAAGGCTCGCCCGGATGCGCGCGCTGGTGCTCGAGAAAGTCCAGCGCACCGCCGCGATGCGCCAGCCAGCGCATGATCACTCTGTTGCGGCCGATCACCTGCTGACGGTAGATGCCCAGATTCTGACGCTTCTTGTGCGGCCCACGCGTCACCACCAGGCCCCAGGTGATCAGTGGCGCCGCATCCCCCGGCCAGCAGTGCTGGATCGGCAGCCTGGCGAGGTCGATCTCGTCGCCCTGCCACACCACTTGCTGGCAGGGGGCGGAACGGACCTCCTTGGGCGCCATGTTCAGCACCTGCTTGAGTACCGGCAGCTTCTCCCAGGCGTCCTTGAGGCCCTTGGGCGGCTCGGGCTCCTTGAGGTAGGCGAGCAATTTGCCGACTTCGCGCAGCGGCGTGCTCCAGTTGCCGTCGGCGACGTCCTCACCCATGCCCATCGCCACCCGTTGCGGCGTACCGAAGAGATTGGCGAGCACCGGGATGGACTGCGCTACGCCCTTGGTCACCGGCTTCTCGAACAACAGCGCGGGACCACCCGCGCGCAGCACGCGGTCGGCGATCTCGGTCATCTCGAGGTGGGTGTCGACCGGAACGGTGATGCGCTTGAGCTCGCCGCGCGCCTCGAGCTGGGAGATGAAGTCGCGGAGGTCGTCGTATTTCATGCTGGGCGTCTCGTGATGGATGCGGGCCACGGCAGGCACGGGCGCTGGTGGACGCCGCATCCGGCTGGAAGTTGCAGCCGCGGTGGCGTGCGCGCGCTCAGCGCTGGGCGTTGATCGCGTCGCGGGTGTCGAGCGCCACCTGGCGCGCGGCATCGGCGAAGTCCTCGCCCTTGCCGGCATAGAGCACGGCGCGCGAGGAGTTGATCATCAGCCCGGTGCCGTTCGCCGTGCGGCCCGCCGCGAGCGTGGCGGCGATGTCGCCGCCCTGGGCGCCGATGCCGGGCACCAGCAGCGGCATGTCCCCGGTGAGTTCGCGCACGCGCGCGATCTCGGCCGGGAAGGTGGCACCGACCACGAGGCCGCAATTGCCGCTGGCATTCCAGTCCTCGGCGACGGTACGGGCCACGTGCTCATAGAGCTTCATGCGGCCGTGCGGGGTGTCGACCTCGAGGAACTGGAGATCCGAACCGCCCGGGTTGGAGGTGCGGCAGAGCAGGATTACGCCCTTGTCGGGCCAGGCCAGATAGGGGGCGACCGAATCGCGCCCCATGTAGGGGTTGACCGTGATGGCGTCGGCCTTGAAGCGCTCGAAAGCCTCTACGGCGTACTGCTCGGCCGTGCTGCCGATATCTCCACGCTTGGCGTCGAGGATCACCGGGGTGGCGGGATGGACGGCGTGGATGTGGGCGATCAGCGCCTCGAGCTGGTCCTCGGCACGGTGGGCCGCGAAATAGGCGATCTGCGGCTTGAAGCAGCACACCAGGTCGGCGGTGGCGTCCACGATGGCCTTGCAGAACTCGAAAATGGCATCGGGTCGACCCTGCAGATGGGCAGGGAGCTTGGCAGGATCGGGGTCGAGGCCGACACAGAGCAGGCTGTCGCGCTGCTGCCAGGCAGCCTGGAGGGCGGTCATGAAGTGCATGGGCAGGTCCGGAAAGAGGCGTTCAGGCGCAAAAGGGGGCAAGCGCAAAGGAGGTTCGGGCACGACGCACGACGCTCAAGCCGCGCGCAGCAGATGGTCGAGGACGATGCCGGCAAACACGGCGGCACCGAACCAGTTGTTGTGGCGGAAGGCCTTGAAGCACGCCGCACGCTCGCGGCCGCGGATCAGGACGTAGTGGTAGCCGGCGATGCCGGCCGCGAGGACGAGGCCGAGGTAGTAGGCCGCCCCCGCCGAGATCATCCCGCCCACGACAGCCAGCAGGGCAATTGCGCCCGCGTAGCACAGCATGACCGCGGCCACGTCGAAGCGGCCGAAGGTGATGGCCGAGGTCTTGATGCCGATCTTGAGATCATCCGGGCGGTCGACCATGGCGTACTCGGTGTCGTAGGCGATGGTCCACAGGGTGTTGGCGAGCAGCATCAGCCAGGCGAGGGCGGGCACCGTGCCCTGCACCGCCGCAAAACCCATCGGGATGCTGAAGCCGAAGGCCAGGCCCAGGTAGGCCTGCGGCAGCGCGAAGAAGCGCTTGGTGAAGGGATAGCTGGCGGCGAGAAAGAGCGCGGGTATCGACATCCAGATCACCAGCGCGTCGAGCGGCAGCACAAGCAGGAAGGCAAGCACGGCGAGCCCCCCTGCCAGCCACAGCGCCTCGCGCGTGCTCACCGCACCGGTCGCCAGCGGCCGGTTGGCAGTGCGCTCGACATGGCCATCGAAGTCGCGGTCGGCATAGTCGTTGATCACGCAGCCGGCCGAACGCATCAGAAAGGTGCCGAGCACGAAGATGAGCAGGATGTGCAGCGGCGGCCAGCCCTCTGCCGCCACCCACAGCGCCCACAATGTCGGCCACAGCAGCAGCAGCGTGCCGATCGGCTTGTCGATGCGCATCAGGCGGGCATAGAGGGGCAGGCGGTCGGCAAGAGGCATCGTCTGGATCATTGCGGCAGGTCGAAAATCGCGGGCAGGAAGAACTCGCTCACCATGAGCGCACGGCCGTGAAGGCGGAACAATGAGCGCCGCCCCCACAGGTCGTGCCCGAGGACCCCGGCGCTGGCGGTGGAGGCAAGCACGGCACTTGCCCGATGATAGCGCGCGTCACGGCGGTCGAGCCGGGCGCAGGTGAGCGGCGAGCGCGCGATGGCGGGGTCGGCAAACAGCGCAGCGCCGAGCGGCCGCGCGCCGAGGCCATGGAACAGGTTCCAGGCCCCGCGCACGTTGGCGCGCGGCAGCAGGGAACGCGCGAACACCACCGGCCGCCCGTCGGCCATCAGCAGCACCTCGCGCACCCACACCCGCTCACCCGGACGCAGGCCAAGCACCGCAGCCTCGTCGCGCTGGGCCTGACCCAAGCCCTGGCGCAGCACGCGCACGGCGAAACGACCACAACGCGCCTTGATGCGGGCCGTCAGCGACGCGGGATCGGTCAGCCAGGGGCGCAGCAGCGGCGGCAGCGTGGCGCGCGGCGGCACCGGGTGCCAGGTTTCGTGGTGAATTCGGGTGCGCATGAACAGAGAAACGGACGGAGGCCGGCATTCTACCAACCTCGCAGGTCGACACCGCGCGCATGAGCACTCAGCGACACCGCGCGCATGAGTTCTCAGGCCTGCAGCAAGCCCTCACGCGCACCCAGCCAGCGCCGCATCAACGCATCTGCGCGCGCCGGCTCGTGCGCCAGCAGATGCTCGGCGAGCTCGCGTGCGGGATCGATCAGGTCGCCGTCGTCTTCCAGGCTGGCGTAACGCAGCAAGGGCACACCACTCTGGCGCGCACCCACAAACTCTCCCGGGCCGCGGATGCGCAGGTCGGCGCGTGCGATCTCGAAGCCGTCGGTGTGCTCGAAGATGACCTTCAAGCGCTCACGACCGGTCTGCGACAGGGGTTGGGCGTAGATCAGGATGCACACCGACTCCACCGTTCCACGCCCGACCCGACCGCGCAGTTGGTGGAGCTGGGCAAGGCCGAAGCGCTCGGCGTGCTCGATCACCATCAGGCTGGCATTGGGGACATCCACGCCGACCTCGATGACCGTGGTGGCTACCAGCACGTCAAGTTCGCCGGCCGCAAAGGCAGCCATGGTCGCGGACTTCTCGTCACTCTTCAGACGGCCATGGACGAGTCCCACGCGCAGCTCGGGCAGCGCCGCGACCAGCGTGTCGTAGGTCTCCTGCGCGGTCTGCAGCTGCAAGGCTTCGGACTCCTCGATGAGCGGACATACCCAGTAGGCCTGACGCCCGCCCAGGCAGGCTGCGCGCACGCGGGTGACCACTTCGTCGCGCCGTGCGTCCGACACCAGCCGGGTACGGATCGGCGTGCGCCCCGGCGGCAGCTCGTCGAGCACCGAGACGTCGAGGTCGGCGTAATGCGTCATCGCCAGGGTGCGCGGTATCGGCGTGGCCGACATCATGAGCATGTGCGGACGCTGCCCGAAGGCCCCCTTCTCGCGCAGCGCAAGGCGCTGGCGAACGCCAAAGCGGTGCTGCTCGTCGACCACCGCAAGCGCAAGCCGCGGCAGGTTGACCGGGTCCTCCAGCAGCGCATGGGTGCCCACTGCGAGAAGCACCTCGCCGCGCTGCAGGCGCGCAAGCTCTGCCTCGCGCTCACGCTTGCGCCGGCTGCCCGACAACCAGGCCAGCTCGAGACCGAGCGGCTCGAACCAGGCGGCGAGCTTGCGGTGGTGCTGTTCGGCAAGGATCTCGGTCGGCGCCATCATCGCCGCCTGCCAGCCGTTCTCGGCCGCCTGCAGCATGGCAAGCGCCGCCACCAGGGTCTTGCCCGAGCCCACGTCGCCCTGCAGCAGGCGCTGCATGGGGTGCGGCGCAGCAAGGTCCGCGGCGATCTCCGCCGCCGCCCGGCGCTGCGCGCCCGTGGGCGCAAAGGGCAGCACATCGAGCAGCGCCGCTGTCAGCGCACGCGTGTCGGGCAGGGGCACGGCCGAGCGCGCGCGACGGGCAAGGTAGGCGCGCCGCAGCGACAGCTGCTGCACCAGCAGCTCCTCGAACTTCATGCGCCGCCAGGCCGGATGCTGGCGCGACTCCAGATCCGCCGGCGAGACATCAGGTGAGGGGCAATGCAGGGCCTTCAAGGCCTCGGCAAAGCCGGGCAGGTCGAGCTGTGCCAGCCAATCGCCGGGCAGCAGCTCATCGAGGCGTTCGCTGCGCAGCGCACGCGCCACCAGCTTGCGCAAGGTCGCCTGGCCAAGGCCGGCCGTGGTGGGATACACCGGTGTGAGCGCCTCGGGCAGGCCCTCGCCGGCCTCCACCGCGCGTACGCGCGGATGCACCATCTCATCGCCGAAGAAGCCGCCCCGCACCTCGCCGAACAGGCGAACACGGCGACCGACGGCAAGCTGCTGCTTCTGCGAAGGGTAGAAATTGAGCCAGCGCGCGACCAGGGCACCTGAAGCATCGGCGATGCGTGCAACCAGCTGCCTGCGCGGCCGCAGCACCACCTCGCAGGACACCACCTCGCCCTCCACCTGGGCCGGCCAACCCGGTCGCGCACTGGCGATCGGCGTCAGCCTGGTCTCGTCCTCATAGCGCAGAGGCAGGTGCAGCAGCAGGTCGCGCGGGCCACGCAGATCGAGCTTCGCCAGGCGAGCGGCAAGCTGGCTACCCACGCCCTCCCAGCCGCGCGCCGGCTCCACTGCGCCCCCGACCCGACCCGGCCCGCCGCTGACGGGGGCTCAGTCGAGAACCAGCACCAGGTCGGCCTCGACCAGGGCGCCGCGCGGCAACTCGCGAACACCGACCGTCGCGCGCGCGGGATAGGGCTCGGCGAAGTAGCGCGTCATGATCTCGTTGACGACACCAAAGTTGGCCAGATCGGTAAGGTAGATATTGATCTTGACCACATCGGCAAAGCCCCCACCCGCAGCGGCGGCCACCGCCTTCAGGTTGTCGAACACGCGCACGGCCTGCGCTTCGACACCGTCGGCGAGCTGCATGCTGACCGGATCGAGACCGATCTGACCGGAGAGGAAAACCTGGTTGCCGACCTTTACGGCCTGCGAATACGGGCCGATCGCAGCCGGGGCATCGGGCGTGGAAATGATCTGTCTCGCCATGGGTGAAGCTCCAAGTTCGTAAAGGCCGCATTGTAACCGGCGCGCGGTGGCACACAGCCGCAGGCGCACCTGCGCTCTGCTTCAAACGCCAGGTCAGCTCTGCGCGCGCAGCGTAATCTCGCAACCCAGCTTGCTGATGACCTTCTGCAGGCCCCTGCGGGTGGCGGCATTGATGACGAGTGGCGCCATGAAGTTCGCACGCAGACCGGTGGACGCAGGCCCGGCCTCATCTTCGGCCTCCCGGCGGATGATGACCGCCACCGCGGCATCCGCGGGCTCGCTCAGTTGCAGCAGGGCAAGCTCTTCGTCGTCCAGCTCGAACTCGAAGTTGATGCCCAGACGCTCGGGACCCGTCACCGAGAACGCAACCTCGGCGTCATCGAGGCTCTGCAGCAGGAAGACGTCGGGGTCATGGCCCTCCTCATGCACCAGCGCAAAGCGGCGGCAATGCTCGAAACCCGGCAGGCCTGCGGGGAAATCGAGGACTTTCTCGTCGGCGATCTCGATGTTGCCGAAGACAGGGCTCTTGATCTGCATCTCTCACTCCTAGGTTGTTATCCGACAGGGGGCTCGCACAGCCCTTCAACGACACTTCATCTGGACCGGGGTGGCACAAGGATGCCTTCGGGCTCCCCTGCCTTGCGCAACGCAGCCTGAGCCCGCTCCGCTGCACGCCGGTCCGCAAACGGGCCGACGACGACCCGGCTCTGGATACGGGCCTCCATGCCAGCCTCCGCAAGGCGCTCGTACACCGCGAGCGCGTTGCTCACGTCCCCGAACACGCCCAGCTGGAGATATATCCCCTCTCCGCCCGGCTGCACCGCAGCCAGCGGCAGCAGCACGCCCGCCACGGGCTCGACCACGGGCACGGCGGGCGCAATGGCTGTGGACGCATCCACCTGTACCTGTGCTGGCGAATCGACAGGGCGCTCGACAACCGCACCCAGGCCGGAGGTTTCATCCGGCACGACCTTTATGTCCGCAACCGGCGTCTGCACCCGCTCGGGATCAGGCGCCACCGGCAGCGCGGACGCCACCGCGGACGGTCGGGGCTGGCGCTCACCGTAGGCAAGAAGAAGAACCCCGAGCACGACTGCCCCGGCCAAGGCCAGCCCGGCGCGGCGCAGTGCGCGACGGCGGAGCGCACCCGCCTCACCCCGAAGGCCCGGCGGCAAATTCATGAATGTCCACCCGCGCCTTTCGCCACCACGAGGACGAGTTCGGCCTCGGCCAGGGTGATCCCGCAGCGCTCGGCAATCATGCCGGCGTTGAGGCCCTGGCGCGCAAGCACCAAGGCCTCGCTGTATTCGGGCGACGAGCCAGGCTGGATGAGCTCGTGCGACTGGCGCGCGCTCAGATCATCGATGTCGGCCAGCAGGTTGGCGATCTCCTCCTGCTGGCGGGCGACAACGCCTTCGAGCGCGGCGAGCTGGCGCTGCAGATGCTGGTTCTCGAGCTGGAGCCGGAAGCGCTCGTCGTCCGCGCCGGCTTGGGCAGGCGCTGCCACGGCAGCAGGCTGCGCGCCCAGGTCCTTGCGCAGCACCGGCGCGTAGTCGACATGGTCATCATCGTCGCCCTCGTCCGGCGCAGCGCCTGTCGCAGCCCCGGGGTCACGCCCGGAGCGCCTCTCCGCCCCACCCCTCAGCGCCAGCAGAAACTGCCATGCCGCATAGCCGGCCAACACCGCCACCGCCAGCCAGAGCAACTCGCGCGGCGCCATCATTGCCCCACGACGCCGCGTAACGGCCGGAGGCCGCGGACACGGTCGCAACTTGAATGGGACGAAGGATGCGATCGAGACATGTCACTCGGCACAATTGGAATGCACGGATAATACTGCCGCCCTCCCTCACCCACAAATCACGATGGACCACGGCACGATGGACCTCGCACTCACCCCCCTGCTGTTCTGGCTCAAGAAGATCGTCGTCGCACTGGTCCTGCCGCCGCTCCTGCCCCTGCTGCCAATCGTGCTCGGCCTGCTGCTGGGCATGCGCTGGCGCCGCCTCGGCAACGCCCTGGCATGGTCCGGCGTGGCGCTGAACCTGTTGCTTATAAGCCCACCAAGCGTGAGCTGGCTGGTACGCCAGGTCGAACATGCACAAGCCCTCGAGGCGGATGCAGCCCGGCGGGCGCAGGCGATCGTGATCCTCGGTGCAGGCCGGCGCAGCCACGCACCCGAGTTCGGCGGCGAGACGGTCAATCGCCTTGCGCTCGAGCGCCTGCGTTACGGTGCGCGGCTGGCGCGCGAAACCGGACTGCCGATTCTCGTCACAGGCGGCACGGTCCGCGACGAGACTCCCGAAGCGCAGCTCATGCAGGCAGCCCTGCGCGAAGACTTCGGGCTGGAGGCGCGCTGGGTGGAGACAGCGGCGCGCGACACACGCGAGAATGCCCGCTTCTCCGCCGTGCATCTGGGTGCGGCGGACATCGACGCCGTGCTGCTCGTGACCCACGCGATGCACATGAAGCGGGCACAGGCGGAGTTCGAGGCTGCAGGCCTGGCGGTCATCCCGGCCCCCACCGCCTGGCTCGGGGGCGGCGAGGACGATGCAGGCGCCGATCAGGCTCTGCCCCTGCTGCCAAGCCAGAACACGGCCTATGCAGGCTGGTTCGCACTCCATGAACTGCTCGGCGGGCTCGCCTACCGCTGGAGTCGCTGAAGTCCAGCGCCAGGACGAAAAAAACCGGTGCGGGCAATCGCCGGCACCGGTTGTTCTTGAAGCGAAGACGCGGATCAGCCGCCGAAGTCGTCGAGCATGATGTTCTCGCGCTCCACGCCGAGGTCGAGCAGCATCTTGATCACTGCGGCGTTCATCATCGGTGGGCCGCACATGTAGAACTCGCAGTCCTCGGGCGCCGGGTGGTCCTTGAGGTAGTTCTCGTACAGCACGTTGTGGATGAAGCCGGTGTAGCCCGTCCAGTTGTCCTCGGGAAGCGGGTCGGACAGCGCCAGGTGCCACTTGAAGTTGGGGTTTTCGGCGGCGAGCTTGTCGAACTCCTCGACGTAGAAGGCCTCGCGCATCGAGCGTGCGCCGTACCAGAAGCTGATCTTGCGCTGGCTGCTCAGTCGCTTGAGCTGATCGAAGATGTGCGAGCGCATCGGCGCCATGCCAGCGCCGCCACCGATGAAGACCATCTCATGATCGGTCTCGCGCGCGAAGAACTCGCCGAAGGGCCCGTACACCGTGACCTTGTCGCCCTTCTTGAGGTTGAACACCCACGACGACATCTTGCCCGGCGGGATGTCGTCACGACCCGGCGGGGGCGACGCGACGCGGATGTTGAACTTCACCACGCCCTTCTCGTCCGGGTAGTTCGCCATCGAGTAGGCGCGGATGGTGGTCTCGTCAACCTTGGACACGTAACGCCACAGGTTGAACTTGTCCCAGTCGCCGCGGTACTCGTCCTGAATGTCGAAGTCCTTGTAGCTGACGACGTGTGGCGGGCACTCGAGCTGCACGTAACCGCCGGCGCGGAAGTGTACGTCCTCGCCTTCGGGCAGGCGCAGGGTGAGCTCCTTGATGAAGGTCGCGACGTTCGGGTTGGACTCGACCGTGCACTCCCACTTCTTCACGCCGAACACCTCCTCGGGCACCTCGACCTTCATGTCCTGCTTGACGGCGGTCTGGCACGAAAGGCGCCAGCCCTCGCGCGCGTCGCGCTTGGTGAAGTGCGACTCCTCGGTGGGCAGCATCGAACCGCCGCCTTCCTTGACGATGCACTTGCACTGCGCGCAGGTACCGCCGCCGCCGCAGGCCGAGGGCAGGAAGAGCCCGCTCTCGGCCAGGGTCTGCAACAGCTTGCCGCCGGCCGGCACGGTGATCTTCTTCTCGCCGTTGATGTCGATGGTGACGTCGCCGCTGGCGACGAGCTTTGAACGGGCAAACAGGATCACCACCGCCAGCAGCAGCACCGTGGCGGTGAACATGCCAATGCCCAGTACGATTTCCGGATTCATCTTTTCATTGCCTCCTTACAGCTGCACGCCCGAGAAGGACATGAAGCCCAGGGACATCAGACCGATGGTGATGAAGGTGATGCCCAGGCCCTGCAGGCCATCCGGCACGTCGCTGTACTTCAGCTTCTCGCGGATGGCTGCCAGCAGCGCGATCGCCAGGCCCCAGGAGAAGCCCGAGCCCAGCCCGTACACCACCGACTCGCTGAAGTTGTAGTCGCGCTCGACCATGAACAGCACCCCGCCCATGATCGCGCAGTTGACCGTGATCAGCGGCAGGAACACGCCCAGCGCGTTGTAGAGGCTGGGCACGAACTTGTCGAGCAGCATCTCCAGGATCTGCACCGTCGCCGCGATGATGCCGATGAAGGACAGCAGGCCGATGAAGGACAGGTCCACATCCGGCATGCCAGCCCAGGCCAGCGCGCCGTCGGCGAGGAAGGTGTGATAGACGAGGTTGTTGAGCGGCACGGTGATGGTCTGCACCACGACCACTGCGACACCCAGACCGATCGCGGTCTCGACCTTCTTGGAGATGGCGATGAAGGTGCACATCCCCAGGAAGAAGGCGAGCGCCATGTTCTCGATGAACACGGCACGAACAAAGAGGCTCAGGTAGTGTTCCATCAGAAGGCCTCCTTGCGCACCTGGTGTGCCATCTTGAACTGGTTGTGCTCGACCTGGTCACGCTTCCACTCGCGCAGCCCCCAGATCAGGAAGCCGATCAGGAAGAAGGCCGAAGGCGGCAGCAGCAGCAGGCCATTGGGCTGATACCACCCGCCCTCGGTCACCGGCTGCAGGATGGTGACACCGAACAGCTTGCCTGCACCGAACAGTTCGCGCACGAAACCCACCGCGATCAGCACCATGCTGTAGCCCAGGCCGTTGCCGATACCGTCGAGGAAGGACAGCATCGGCGGGTTCTGCATCGCGAAACCCTCGGCACGTCCCATCACGATACAGTTGGTGATGATCAGGCCGACGAACACCGACAGCTGCTTGGACAGGCTGTAGGCAAAGGCCTTCAGCGTCTGGTCCACCACGATCACCAGCGAGGCGATGATCACCACCTGCACGATCATGCGGATCGAGCTCGGGATCTGCGCCCGGATCAGCGACACGAACAGGCTGGAGAAACCGGTCACCAGGGTGAGCGCGATCGACATCACAAGCGCAGTGTTGAGATTGGTCGTCACCGCCAGCGCAGAACAGATGCCCAGCATCTGCAGTGCGATCGGGTTGTTGTTGAAGACCGGATTGAGCAGGACTTCCTTTGGAGTGAGCTTGGCCATGATCACGCCTCCTTCGAACGCAGCTTGGCGAGGAAGGGGCCGAAGCCCTGCTCACCCAGCCAGAAATGGAGCAGGTTGTTGACGCCGTTGCTGGTCAGCGTCGCACCTGCCAGGCCGTCGACCTGATAGGCCGCCATGCTCGCCTGCGGATCGACCGTGCCCTTGACGATCTCGACTGCCAGCTGCCCTTGGTCATCGAACAGACGCTTGCCCGCCCACTGGTTGCGCCAGCGCGGGTTGTCCACCTCGCCACCCAGGCCCGGCGTCTCCGCATGCTGGTGAAAACCAAGGCCGACCACCGTGTTCAGGTCGCCCTTGAGCGCCATGAAACCGTGCAGCGTCGACCACAGGCCATAGCCGCGGATCGGCAGGATCAGGGTCTCGATACCGCCCTGTGCATCCTCGATCATGTAGACCGTCGTGAAGCGCTCGCGACGCTTGATCGAGGCCACGTCCTCCGCCTTGGACAGGCGCACGGACTGCTGCGGGTCCTTGGCAGCCTTGAGCGGGTCGAAAGTAACGGCGTCGAAGTCGTCGGCGAACTCGCCGGTCTCGAGGTTGACCAGGCGTGCCTTGATGGTCTCGCCGAACAGCGCACGCACCTGGGCGGCGGGCAATTCCCGCCCGCCCATGCCAGCGATCGCGGCGATGCTGCGCTGCTTGTCGAGCAGGCGATTCTGGGTCTGCAGCGGCTTGAGCGACACCGCTGCCCCGGCCACGAAGACGGAGCTGACGAGACTGACCGCCAGCGCCACCTTCAGGGTACGGGATGTGGATTCCTTATTGGACATCGCGCGCGAGCCTCCGCTTGATGTTGGCCGCCACCACGAAGTGGTCGATCAGCGGCGCGAAAAGGTTGCCGAACAGGATGGCCAGCATGATGCCTTCCGGGAAGGCCGGGTTCACCACGCGGATGAGCACGGTCATGACGCCGATCAGCGCACCGAAGATCCACTTGCCGGTGTTGGTCATCGATGCCGACACCGGGTCGGTAGCCATGAAGATCATGCCGAAGGCGAAGCCGCCCATCACCAGGTGCCAGTACCAGGGCATCGCGAACATCGGGTTGGTGTCCGAGCCGATAGCGTTGAACAGCAGACTCATCGCCACCATGCCCAGGAAAACGCCGAGCACGATGCGCCAGGCTGCGATCTTCATGATCAGCAGCACCGCGCCACCGAGCAGGATCGCCAGCGTGCTGGTCTCGCCGATCGAGCCATGCACCGTGCCGAGGAAGGCATCCCACCAGGTGATACCACCGGCCATGATCGCCTCCAGGCCACCCGAGGCGCCGAAGGACAGCATGGTTGCGCCGGTGTAGCCATCGACCGCCGTCCATACCGCATCACCCGACATCTGCGCCGGGTAGGCGAAGTACAGGAAGGCACGACCGGTCAGCGCCGGATTGAGGAAGTTCTTGCCCGTACCGCCGAAGACCTCCTTGCCGACGACCACGCCGAAACTGATGCCGAGCGCGACCTGCCAGAGCGGCATGTCGGGCGGACAGATCAGCGCGAACAGCACCGAGGTGACGAAGAAGCCCTCGTTGACCTCGTGCTTGCGGATGGAGGCGAACAGCACCTCCCAGAAGCCGCCGACGATGAAGGTGGTGAGGTAGATCGGCAGGAAGTAGGCCGCGCCATGCAGGAAATTCGCCCACAGGCTGCCAGGGTCGAAGCCGGCAATGCCGCCCAGCAGCGCGAAGCGCCAGCCCTCCTGGGCCGCCATCAGTTCGGCGTTGGCCGCAAGGATGGTGTTGGCCTGGTAGCCGACGTTCCACATGCCGAAGAACATGGCCGGAAAGGTGCACAGCCACACCGTGATCATCATGCGCTTGAGGTCTAGACCGTCGCGCACGTGAGCGGTGGTGCGGGTGACACTGCCGGGCTTGAACAAGCCGGTGTCGATGGCTTCGTACAAGGCGTAGAACTTCTCGTACTTGCCGCCCTTTTCGAAATGATGCTCGATGCTGTCGAGCCAGGAGCGCAGACCCATTCTCAACCCTCCTTCTCGATGCGTGTGAGGTTATCCCGCAGGATGGGACCGTATTCGTACTTGCCCGCGCACACATAGGTGCACAGCGCGAGATCTTCCTCGTCGAGCTCCAGCGCGCCGAGCTTCTGCGCCGTATCGGTGTCGCCGACGATGAGCGCACGCAACAGCTGAGTGGGCAGTACGTCGAGCGGCATCACCTCTTCGTAGTTGCCGACCGGCACCATCGCGCGCGGACTGCCGTTGGTCGACGTCGTGAAGTCGAACAGCTTGCCCGCCGACAGTTTGGATATGTAGAGGTTGAGCACCGAATGCTTCTCCGCACCGGCGCGCAGGTAGTGCAGCATCTCGCGCTGCGTACCTTCCTCCAGGCAGGAGGCCTGCAGGTGATAGCGGCCGAGGTAAGCACAGGCGCCGCGCGAAGTGCGACCACCGAACACCGAGCCGGAAATCACGCGCACCTTCTTGCCGACCTTGACCTCGCCAGCGGTGAGCTCATCCAGGCTGGCGCCCAGGCGCGTACGCACCAGGCGCGGGTTCGAAACCATCGGCCCGCCAAGCGCGATCACACGCTCGGTCCACAGCCGGCCGGTGGCGAACAGCTTGCCGATCGCGATCACGTCCTGGTAGTTGAGGTACCACACGCTCTTGTGCGCACTGACCGGATCGATGAAATGGATGTGCGTGCCCGCCAGCCCCGCAGGGTGCGGACCGTCGAAAGTCTCGCCAGTGATGCCGCCCTGGCCCACGCCAGGCACCTGCGTGCCCTCGGCATGACAGACGACAACGCGGGCGATGCGCGCCAGCACGCGCAGGCCGCGCGCGAAGTCTTCCTTGTACTCGGCGATGACCACGGTGGGGTCGGCCGCGAGCGGGTGGGTGTCGATGGCGGTGACGAAGATCGACCGCGGCTTGGCGTCGATCGCCGGCACCTTGCTGTACGGACGCGTGCGCAGTGCGGTCCACAAACCGGATTCAATCAGGCTTTCGCGCACCTTGGCGTCGTCGAGGGCATCGATCTGCGCATCGCTGTAGCGTGCGAACTCGACGGCGCTGTCGGCAGCGTCCTCGCCCTCCAGGTCGATCACCACCGATTGCAGCACGCGCTGCTCACCGCGATGAATCGCACTGATCGTGCCGGCACCGGGCGCGGTAAACACCACGCCTGGCGTCTTCTTGTCGGAAAAAAGGACCTGCCCCAGCTTCACCCGGTCGCCGACCTGAACCGCCATGGTCGGCTTCATACCGTGGTAGTCGAAGCCGATGACGGCCACGCTGCGCACGGGACGACCGTCCTCGATACGCTGCGCAGGTGCGCCGGTGATGGGCAGGTCCAGACCGCGTTTGATTCTTATCATGCGCCTCTCGCCCAAAGACTCGTGGGAATGGACGAGACCGCCGTCTGGCCGTCACCGGGCCCCTCAGCCCGGCGACGTCGGGCCGGTCCCGCGTCTACAAACGCACGGATTATAAAAGATTGTTACCGCCCGATCACGCCGAACGATCAACAACTTGCTACCAATCCGTAGTTTCCACAACGCGAACCGGCCCGGTCGGAATGGGCATCACACGCGTTCGAACACCCCCGCGGCCCCCATACCCGTGCCAATGCACATGCTGATCATGCCGTAGCGCAACGCCGGATCGCGCTGCATCGCCGACATCAGCGTCGCGGTGCGGATCGCTCCGGTGGCGCCCAGGGGATGACCGAGCGCGATCGCCCCACCGAGCGGATTCACCCTTGCCGGGTCCATATCGAGCTGACGCATCACGGCCAGCGCCTGGGCGGCAAAAGCCTCGTTGAGCTCGGTCCAGGCGATGTCGCCAAGGCTGACACCGGCCAGGGCGAGCGCGCGCGGGATGGCCTCGACGGGGCCGATGCCCATCACCTGGGGGGGCACGCCGGCCACCGCATAACCGGCGAAGCGTGCAATGGGTTTGACGTCGTAGCGCTTGACCGCAGCCTCGCTCATCAGCAGCACGGCCCCAGCGCCGTCCGACATCTGGGAGCTGTTGCCAGCGGTCACCGAGCCACGCGCTGCAAACACCGGACGCAGCTTGGCAAGTCGCTCGAGGCTGGCGTCGGCGCGTGGCCCTTCGTCGTTCTCGAGCACACGCTCGACCATGCGCACCGTACCCGCCTCGCCCGGCACATGCGCACGCACGGCATAGGGCGCGATCTCGTCGGCAAAGTGCCCTGCCGCAATCGCCGCGCACGCGCGCCGGTGCGACTCGACCGCGAAGGCGTCCTGGTCCTCACGGCTCACCTGCCACTGCTGGGCAACCTTCTCCGCGGTCAGACCCATGCCGTAGGCAATGGCGAGATTTTCGTCGCGTGCGAAGATGTCCGGATTGAGGCTGACCTTGTTGCCCATGATCTGCGGCATCGCGCTCATGCTCTCGGTGCCGGCGGCGATCATCACGTCCGCCTCGCCGAGGCGGATGCGGCTGGCAGCGTCGGCCACCGCCTGCAGGCCGGAGGCGCAGAAGCGGTTGATGGTAATCCCCGGCACCGCATCGGGCAGGCCGGCCAGCAGCGCGCCGATGCGCGCCACGTTCATGCCCTGCTCGGCCTCGGGCATCGCGCAGCCGGTGACGACGTCACCGATCTGGCTGGCATCGAGGTTGGGCACCTTGGCCACCAGCGCGCGCAGCACCGTTGCCAGCATGTCGTCGGGGCGCACGTGGCGGAAGGCGCCATTGCGCTTGGCCACCGGCGTACGCACCGCGGCGACGACGTAGGCGTCCTGAATCTGCTTGCTCATTCTCATGTCCTCAATCAGTTACGCAGGGGCTTGCCGGTCTCGAGCATGTGCGCGATGCGCTGCTGGGTCTTCTCGGTCTTGAGCAGCTCGACGAACTGGGCACGCTCGACATCCAGAATCCACTGCTCGCTGACCCGGCTGCCCGAGTCCACCTCGCCGCCGCACAGCGCAGTTGCCGCTGCACGCGCGACACGATAGTCGTGCGCCGAGATGAAACCGCCTTCCGCCATGTTGATCAGCATCATCTCGCAGGTGGCAACGCCGTTGCGCCCTGCCACGGTGACCTGGGGATCGAGCAACGCCGGGCGCCAGGCAGACTCCGCCATCGCCCGCGCACGCCGGATCGCGGCAAACAGGATCTCGTTGGCGTTGAACAGCACGTCGTCGCTGCCGCGGCCGAAGCCCAGCTGTACCGCTTCCAGCGCGCTCTTGGCGACCGTCGCCATGGCGATGGTCTGGAAGGCGTTCTGGATGTAGGGGAACACGTCGCCGCCTGCCGCGCGCTGGGCCATGGCGTGCGCCTGCAAGGCGAATTCCTTGCAGCCGCCGCCCGCCGGAATGAGGCCCACGCCCGCCTCGACCAGGCCGACGTAGCTTTCGAGCGCGAACACACGATGCGCCGCATGCATGACGAACTCGCAGCCACCACCGAGCGCCATGCCCTGCACGGCCGCCACCACCGGCACCTGGGCATGCTTGATCGCCATCGAGGTGCGCTGGAACTTGGCCACCATCTTCTCCAGCAGGTCGAACTCGCCCGCACGGCAGGCCTCGCCGACCTGTTGCAGGTTGGCGCCGACCGCGAACGGCGCCGGCTGCCAGATCACCAGGCCGTCGAGTTCGCACTCTGCGCGCGCGACCGCCTCGAGCAAGCCGTCCATGACCTCGTCGCCGATCGCATGCATCTTCGAGGTGATCGACACGATGCCGATACGCGCATCCTGGTCCGCACGCCGCCACAAGCGCACACCGGCGTTTTCCCACAGCGTTTCGCCGCGGTCGTCGGGCGCCTCGCCGAGCACGCGATCGGGGTAGAGCTGACGCCGGTACACCGGCAGTGCTGCGCGGGCCTTCAGCGAGTTCTCGGCAGCGCTGTAGGAGCCAGCTGGTGCATGCACGCCCTCGCGCTCGAACACCCAGGCCGGCAGCGCCACCGCGGCCATTGCACGGCCATGGGCGATGTCGTCGCGGATCATCTCGGCCACCGCCTGCCAGCCTGCGGCCTGCCAGGTCTCGAACGGCCCCTGCGCCCAACCGAAGCCCCAGCGCATGGCGAGGTCGATGTCACGTGCGTTGTCGGCGATGTCGCCCAGGTGAACCGCGCAGTAGTGGAACACGTCACGGAAGATCGACCACAGGAACTGCGCCTGGGGGTGCGGGTGCGCTGCAAGCTGGGCGAACTTCTCCGCCGGGTTCTTCAGCTTGAGGATCGCCTCGACCTCGGGGAACACCTCACCGCCGCTGTCGCGATAGTCCTGCAGCTGCAGGTCGAGCACCTGGATCTGCTTGCCCTGCTTGCGGTAGATACCGCACTTGGTCTTCTGCCCGAGCGCGCCGCGGGCGATCAGCGCCTGCAGCCAATCGGGCGTGCGGAAGTGCGCGCTCCACGGGTCATCGGGCAGTGTCGCCTGCATGGTGCCCACGACATGAGCCAGCGTGTCCAGCCCAACGACGTCGCCGGTGCGGAAGGTGGCGCTCTTGGGACGACCGATGCGCGGCCCGGTGAGCAGGTCGACCTCGTCGAAGGCCAGGCCGAGGCGCTGCGTATGGTGCAGGACCGCGAGGATGGAGAACACACCGACGCGGTTGGCGACGAAGTTGGGCGTGTCCTTGGCGCGCACGATGCTCTTGCCCAGGCGGGTGGTGAGCCAGCCCTCCAGGCCGTCCACCAGCGCCGGTTCGGTGGCTGCCGTCGGGATGAGCTCCACCAGCGGCATGTAGCGCGGGGGGTTGAAGAAGTGGATGCCGCAGAACTGGCTGCGGCGCTCTGCCGGCATGCCCGCCGCCAGCGCCTCGATCGACAGGCCCGAGGTGTTCGAGGCGAAGATCGCCCCAGCCTTAAGATGCGGCGCCACCTTGGCGTACAGATCCAGCTTCCACTCCATCTTCTCGGCGATGGCCTCGATGACGAGGTCGCACTCGCCAAGCCGTGCAAGGTCGCTGCCGTAGTTGGCGGCCTCGACATGACGGACCCGGTCCTTGGCCGCGAACGGCGCCGGATCAAGCTTCTTCATGCCAGCGACCGCTTTGGCGACCACCCCATTGGCGTCACCTTCCTTCGCCGGCAGATCGAACAGGATCACCGGCACATCGGCGTTGGCGCAGTGGGCAGCGATCTGCGCCCCCATCACACCGGCGCCGAGCACGGCGACCTTGCGAATAATCAGTCTGCTCACTTCCACCTCCCTGAAGAGTCCATTCAATGCATCGGACCGGCCGCACGCGTGTCGCGCGACCAGCAAAACGGGGCCCCGCAGCCGCTCACTCGGGCGGGATCGGGCGCTTGCGGCCACGGTCATCGAGCGCGACATAGGTCAGACGCGCCTCGGTAACCTTCACCACTACCGGATTCTCCGGGTCGCGCTCGGCGTAAACCTCCACATCCACCGTCACCGAGCTCACGCCGACCGACACGATCTCGGCGTAGAAGCTGACCAGGTCGCCCACCGAAACCGGCTGCTTGAACGTGAATGAGTTCACCGCCACCGTGGCCACCCGGCTGCGTGCGCGCCGACGCGCGGGGATCGCGCCGGCGATGTCCACCATGGACATGATCCAACCGCCGAACACGTCACCGGCGGGATTGAGGTCTGCCGGCATCGGCATCACACGCAGCGCGGGCTGCTTGTGTTCGGGCAGCGCGCAAGGTGCGTTCGTGGTCTGTGACATCAGTCTTTCCTCCGTGGTCAGCCAGGCAAGGCCGACGCTTTCCCGCGCATGGCGAGCAGGTTGAGCGGGCCGCCGGTGTGAGGAGCGAAACCCGTCCCGAAGATGACACCCGCGTCGGCGAGATCCGTATCGCCCACCACCCCCTCGCGCACGCAGCGCTCGGTCGCCGCGAGCAGGGGTGCGAGCACGCGCTCGGCCAGGCCAGCAGGCACCGCAGGCGCGGGCGCGCCAGCGCGCTTGCCGCCCTCGGCAGCCGCCTTGACGACCTTGCCATCCTGCCAGCGGTAGTAGCCCTCGCCCGACTTGCGTCCAAGCTTGCCCGCAGCAACCAGCTTCAGCAGGCGCGCGGGTGGCTCCGCCCCGCTGCCGGCGAGCGCCTTGCCGGCAGCAACCGCTATATCCAGGCCGACGGTATCAACCAGCTCGACCGGCCCCATCGGCATGCCGAAGGCCGTGAGCGCGGCGTCCACCGCCTCGGGCGCAATGCCCTCCTCGACGCAGCGCAGGGCCTCAAGCATGTAAGGCCCGAGCACCGCATTGACGAGGAAGCCCGGCGCGCTCTTCACGGGCAGCGGCAGCTTGTCGATGCGGCGCACGAAACCGGTCGCACGGCGCAGCACCTCGGCCGAGGTGGCCTCACCTTCCACGACCTCGACCAGCGGCAGCATCGGCACCGGGTTGAAAAAGTGGATGCCGACCAGTCGCGACGGGTCCTGCAACGCACTGGCGATATCCTCCAGACGCAGGCTGGAGGTGTTGGTCGCGAGAACGGCCTCGGGCCGGGCGCGGCGTTCGAGCTCGGCGAACAGGCTGCGCTTGACCGCCAGATCCTCGAAGATGGCCTCGATGATGACGTCGGCGCGCGCCGCGCCATGGCCTTCGGGGTCGGCAATCAGGCGGTCCAGGGTGAAGCGCACCTGGCGTGCATCGCCCTTGTGGCGGCGCTCGAAGAGTCTGGCCGCACGCTGGATGGCCGGTGCGATGCGCTCGACGGACTGATCCTGCAGCGTAACCTTCATGCCGCGCAGCGCACACACCGCAGCGATGTCTCCGCCCATCACGCCTGCGCCGACGACATGCACATGGCGGGGCGCGAAGTCGCTCTCCTTGCCGAAGGCCTTCAGGCGCTCCTGCAGGAAGAACACCCGCACCAGGTTCTTGGCGGTGGGCGAATCGAAAATGGCCTCGAGCGAAGCAGGATCGCCCGCAGGCACGGCGAGTGCGTTGCCGCCATGCTTTTCCCAGATGTCGACGATGGCGAAGGGCGCCGGGTAGTGCTCGCGGCTGACCTTGGCTGCCGCCTGCTTGCGCGCCTTGTCGGCCACGACACGACGCAGCGGACCGTTCATCGCCAGGCGCAGCAAGCGCTCCTGCAGCGGCGGCCGGCGCGCCGGGGCCGCCGCCAGTGCCATGATGCGGGCCGCAGATTCCATCACCCGCGCCGGCACGCAGTCGTCGGCCAGCCCGATGCGCTTGGCCTTCCTCGCATCCACCGCCTTGCCGGTGAGCATGAGATCGAGCGCCGTCGCCGGCCCTACCGCCTGCGGCAGACGCAGCATGCCGCCCCAGGCCGGGACAATGCCGAGCATGACCTCGGGCAGGGCGAGCCGCGTGCCGGGCTCATCGACCACCAGCCGGTAACGGCAGGCCAGCGCGAGCTCGAGCCCGCCGCCCATGCAATGCCCGCGGATGAGCGCGAGCGTGGGGTAGCGCACCGCAGCCAGGCGGTTGAACAAGCCCCAGCCGCGCTCGACCAGCGCACGCGCGGCGGCCGGCGAGGCAATGCGGGAAAACTCCTCGATGTCGGCGCCGGCGATGAAGCCCGCAGGCTTGGCCGATGCGATCACGAGCGCCTTGGGCGGCGCCGCATCGAGGGCATCGAGCACGCGGCCGAACTCGGTCATCACCTCGGCCGACAGCACATTGGTACTCGCGTCCGCCTTGTCCAGCTCGAGCCAGGCCAGCCCGCCGTCTTCCCGGCGCAGACGCCAGTGTTTCCAGTCGTGTTGCATGTTCTCGCTCATCAAACCGTCTCCACCAGCATGGCGCCGCCCTGGCCGCCGCCGATGCAGATCGACGCCAGCCCACGCCCGCCGCCCTTGCGGCGCAGCACATGGAGCAGATGCAGGACGATGCGCGCACCGCTCGCGCCCACCGGATGTCCGAGTGCCACCGCGCCACCATCGAGGTTGAGGTGTCCGGCATCAGGGGCGCCGGGCGCGTCGACACCGAAGTGCTCGCGGCAGTAGGCGTCGTCGGCGAGCGCACGCAGGCAGGCGATGACCTGGGCGGCAAAGGCCTCGTTGATCTCCCAGGCATCCAGCGCCTGCGGCGCCAGGCCGTGACGCTGCAGGATCGGCATCGCCGCATGCACCGGCCCCAGGCCCATCTGGTCGGGCGCGAGGCCGGCCCACTGGCTATCAACGATGCGCCCGATCGGCTGCAGGCCATGGCGCGTCACCGCCTCCTCGGAGGCCAGCACCAGCCAGGCAGCACCATCGGTGATCTGGGAGCTGTTGCCCGGCGTCACGCGGCCGTATTTCTTGTCGAAGAAGGGCTTGAGGCGGGCGAGGTTGTCCATCGACGAATCGCGCCGCACGCCGTCGTCGGCCGAGTACACGGTGCCGTCGCGATCGATCAGCGGCACGATCTCGGCGCGCAGGTGGCCGGCATCCTGCGCCGCACACACGCGGCGGTGGCTTTCGACCGCGAAAGCATCCATGTCGGCGCGGGTGATGCCGAATTTCCAGGCCAGGTTCTCGGCCGTCTGACCCATCAGCTGGCCCACGATCGGGTCGGTGAGCCCCTTCATGATGCCGATCACCGGCGCGAGATATCCCAGGCGCAGCGCCTTCAGCGCGGCAAGCTTCTGGCCCACGCTGCGGGCGGCATACCAGCCCGCCAGCCAGCGCACCATCTTGTCCGAGAACAGCAGCGGCGCATGCGAGAGCGCATCGACACCACCGGCAAGAACGAGCTCGCTGCGGCCGCTGCGGATGTTGGTGAGCGCGGAATCGAGCGCCTGCATGCCCGAGGCGCAGTTGCGCATCACCGTCCAGCCTGGCACTGCGTTGCCGCAGCCCATGCGCAGCGCAACCACGCGGCCGATGTTGACCTCATCGGCCGACGGGCTGGCGCAGCCCAGGATGACCTCGTCAAGTTGGTCGGGCGCGAAGGGCTGGCGCACCAGCAGCGCACTGCCCGCCGCGGTGGCGAGGTCGGCGGCGGTGAAGGGGCCGGGTGCGTTCTTCGCCTTCAGGAAAGGCGTACGCGCACCATCGACGACATAGACCGTCCGGCTCATGCAGCCACCTTCAACGCAGGCGCCGAGCGCGGCGCCTCCTCGAGCGCGGCGCGCAGGCCGAAGTCATAAGGGAAGTCATCGACGCGGATCACCTTGTTGCGCAGCATGTTGCGGCGCTCGACGAGGCGGAACTCCTCATCGCTGATCACGCCGGCTTCGCGTGCGCGGCGCCACACCTCGTCGACATCGCCGCCAGTCATCAACCCGGGGGCGAAGCGGCCGTCGCGCTGCAGTTGCCTGAGCTTGGCCTCGACCGGCTCGGCGGCGATCGTCGCCGCGAGCGCGGCCTCGAGCGCGCCCACCGGCTCCTCGATGTCCTCCGGCAGGTAGACGTCCGCGGTGAGACGGTCGCGGGTGGCCGAAGGCTCGATGAGCAGCGCGGCAACCTGGTGGCCGAGCTTGTCCGAAGGCACGACATAGGGACGACCAAGCGGGAACACGACCAAGCGACGCAGCAGGAAGGCGAAGAGCTTGTTCGGGAAATTGGCGATCACGCCTTCGAAGGCGAGCTGGATGCGGAACATGCAGTCCCAGATCGCCCAGTGCATCAGCGGTGCATCCGCCGCCTGTCGGCCCTCGGCCTCGTAACGCTTGAGGGTCGCCGTGGCCAGGTACATCAGCGACAGGATGTCGCCCAGGCGCGCCGACAGCTTCTCCTTGCGCTTGAGCGCACCGCCCAGGGTGCCCATGGAGATGTCCGAGATGAAGGCGAAGGCGGCCGAGAAGCGGGTCAGCTGCTGGTAGTAGCGCCGCGTCTCGGGCGCCACGTCCGCCGGCACCTTGACGAAGTGCGAGCCGGTCAGCCCCATCGCCACCGCACGCGCGGCATTGGACACCGTGAAGCCGACGTGGCCCCACAGCGCCTTGTCGAAAGCCTCGAGGTCGTTCTTCTGCGCCGAGTGCATCTCGTCGAGCACGTAGGGGTGGCAGCGGATCGCGCCCTGGCCGAACAGGATCAGGCTGCGGGTGAGGATGTTCGCACCCTCGACCGTGATGCCGACCGGAATCTGCTGGTAGGCGCGACCGAGGAAGTTCTGCGGCCCCAGGCAGATGCCCTTGCCGCCAATGACGTCCATGCCGTCATTGACGACCTGGCGTGCACGTTCGGTAACGTGGTACTTGACGATCGCCGACACCACCGAGGGCTTCTCGCCGAGATCGATCGCACCGGCCGTCATCACCCGCGCGGCATCGCACAGGTAGGTGTTGGCACCGATCCGGGTCAGCGCCTCCTCGACGCCTTCGAAGCGGCCGATCGCGGTCTTGAACTGGTAACGCACACGGGCATAGGCGCCGACAGCGCGCGCAGTGAGCTTCTGCATGCCGGTGTTGGAACCGGGCAGCGAGATGCTGCGCCCGGCCGCCAGGCACTCCATGAGCATGCGCCAGCCCTGCCCCGCCATGCGCGGGCCGCCGATGATGAAGTCGAGCGGCATGAACACGTCCTTGCCGCGCACCGGCCCGTTCATCCACACCGCGTTGAGCGGGAAGTGGCGGTTGCCGATGTCCACCCCCGGGTGGTCGTGCGGCACCAGCGCGCAGGTAATGCCCAGATCCTCGTCGCCCCCCAGCAGGCGCTCGGGGTCATAGAGGCGGAAAGCGAGGCCGAACACGGTGCATACCGGCGCGAGCGTGATGTAGCGCTTGTCGAAGGAGACGCGCATGCCCAGCACCTCTTCGCCGTTCCATTCGCCCTTGCACACCACGCCCGCATCGGGGATGGAGGCTGCGTCCGAGCCCGCCCACGGGCTAGTGAGCGCAAAGGCGGGGATCTCGCGGCCGCTGGCCAGGCCGGGCAGGTAGTGCTGCTTCTGCTCCGGCGTGCCGTAGTGCAGCAGCAGCTCCGCCGGACCGAGCGAATTGGGCACCATCACCGTCACCGCCGGTGCCGAAGATCGCGTCGACAGCTTGGTGATGACCTGCGAGTGAGCGTAGGCCGAGAAGCCCTTGCCGCCATATTCCCTGGGGATGATCATGCCCAGGAAGCCTTTGTCCTTGATGTACTGCCAGACCTCGGCGGGCATGTCCTGCTGCTGGGTGCACGCCCAGTCGTTGGTGAGGCGGCACAGCGCCTCGGTCTCGTTGTCGAGGAAGGCCTGCTCCTCGGCGCTTAGCTTTGGCCAGGGGTAGGCACCGAGCTTGTTCCAGTCCGGGCGGCCGGCGAAGAGCTCGCCTTCCCACCACACCGTACCGGCCTCGAGCGCGTCGCGCTCGGTCTGTGACATCGCGGGCAGGGCCCCGCGGAAGGCCTTCAGGATCGGTGCGGTCACGCGCTGGCGCCGCAGGCCATCATGCATGAACACCCCCAGCACGGCAGCCAGCACCGCCATCGCGAGCAGGGTCCAGCCCACTGCCCAACCGGCCGCCCAGCCCATCGCCGCAAGCCAGGCCAGCCCTGCCCAGAGCCAGGCAAAAAGTGGCGCTCGCCCGTAGGCGAGCGCACCTGCCAAGGGAGGGAGGGAAAGCAGTAGCAACCAGGTCATCTCTGTCTCCAGAACAACATCAATCAGGTGTTGCAGCCGCGCCGAGACGCAGCTGCAGATTCATTCGGCATCCCGCGCCGCAGACTCCGCGCCAGTGACGAAGTCGGGGAGCGGTGCGCGCAAGCCGCCAAGCAGGAAGGACATCAGGCGCGGCAGCATGTGCGCGGGGTCCTCGTCGTCGAAGCGCCCGGCAAACAGCTGCAGGGCGTCGGTCCCGGCAATCGCGTACGAGGTCGCCCCCATCATGAAATGGAAGCGCCACAGGATTTCCTCGCGCGGCACGCCGGGCAGCGAGTCGTACAGCGCCTGCAGGAATCGCTGCAGGGTCTGCGCATACTCCTCGGCCAGGAACTTGCGCACGAAAGCGTTCGGCTCGGTATAGGTCCGACCGAGCAATTGCATGAAGGTGCGGCCGCCATGCACGGTATCGGTCGCCATCTCCAGCGAAGGGGTGAAGAAGGCCTCCAGCACCTGGCTCGGCTTGATCTGTGCCCCGTTCGCTCGCGCGCGCTGCTCGGCACGCTCGAGGGCAGCGAGGCGGGACTGGTTGAGCTCGCCGAGGCGGCGCCTGAAAACCTCGTGGATCAGGCTGTCCTTGGAGCCGAAGTGGTAGTTGACCGCGGCCAGGTTGACCCCCGCCTCAGTGGTGATCATGCGCATCGAGGTGGCATCCAGACCATGCTCGACAAACAGCGCCTCGGCCGCATCAAGGATGCGACCGCGTGTCTCGGGGCCCGACCGCGCTGAAGGACTGCTCATCATCATTCTCCTGAACGAGCACTGGATGGATCGAAGTTAACTCATTCAAACGTTCGTTTGAATTCTACGGCGATTACCGCCCGTGTCAAGAATATTGATGGATCGATTCAGGAAATCTTCTTTTCCTGTGCGGGCCCTGCCTTGAGCAGCAGGGCCGCAAGCGCCGGCAGCAGGAGCAGCGCACCGAGCATGTTCACGATGAACATGAACGCCATCAGCAACCCCATGTCGGCCTGGAACTTGAGCGCGGAAAAGACCCAGGTGCCCACGCCTACGCTCATCGTGGTGGCGGTGAACATCACCGCGGTGCCACGCTGGCAGAGTGCCTGATAGAAGGCGTCCGGCAACGCATCGCCTTTGCGGAAGCGGTCGGACATGCGTTCGTAGAAGTAGATCCCGTAGTCGACGCCAATACCGACCGCAATCGCGACGACAGGCAAGGTGGACACCTTCAGGCCGATGCCCAGCAGCGCCATCAGCGCATTGCAGAACACCGCGGCGATCATCAGCGGCAGGATGATGCAGAGTGTTGCGCGCCAGGAGCGGAACTCGAGGAAGAACAGTACGCTGATCACCCCGAACACCAGCACCAGGATGGTTACCGAGGCGGCATCGACGGCCTCGTTGGTCGCCGCCATCACGCCGACGTTACCGGAGGCGAGCAGAAAGTCGAGATGCTCGCTGCGGTTGGCATCGCGGAAGGCCTTGACCTCGCGGATGACGTGCGAAATCGTCGCCCCCTCGTGATCGCGGGTGAAGATGAGCACCTGCATCGCGCTGCAATCGGTGTTGAGCAGGCCGGTGCTGGTATCAACCGGGGTGACCGACTGCGCCAGTACCGTGGGGTTTCGCGACAGCACTCGCCAGGCCGGGTTACCCTCGTTCCAGCCGGCGTTGACCGTCTTCGCCACGCCGGGCAGGCCAACCACGCTCTGCACCCCGTGCACACCGCGCATGGTGGTCTCGAAGCGGTCGATCGTGTCCATGATGTCGAAGTTGGTGCAGGCACCATCGACGCCCCTGGACTGCACGATGACCGACAGCACATCGACGCCGATCGAGAACGACTCGACGATCGCGGCTGCATCCTGGTTGTAGCGCGCATCCTCGTGCAGCTCAGGAATGCCGTGGCCAAGATCGCCGGTGCGCAGATCACGCGACAACCACGTCGCGATGCCCAGCAGCAGCGCAGTGACCATCAGCACCACCGTCGCGCGCCGGGGTTCGGCCAGCGTGCGCAGGCGCGACCACAGCCAGTGGTCCTTCGACTCTGCGCCCATTGTGCGTCGCATCTCCGCCGCGTCGAGCCGCGTCCATGACAGCAGCAGCGGCAACAGCAACATGTTGGTGAGCAGGATCAGGGCGACACCGAGGCCGGCGGTGAGCGCGAGCTCGCGCACCATGTCGATCTCGATGCGCATGATCACCAGAAAACCGACCACCGTCGTGGTAAGCGCCATCGACCCGGGCAGGAACAGCCGCCTGAAAGCGTTCTGCGCGCCCGTCAGCGGTCCCGCCCCCTCCATGATCTCCAGACGCCAGGCGTGAGTCATCTGCACCGCGTGACTGACGCCGATGGCAAAGATCAGGAAGGGCACCAGGATCGACATCGGATCGATGCCGAAGCCGATGAGCGGCAGCAGACCCATCAGCCACACCACCGGCACCATCGCGCACAACAGCGTGAGCGCGGCCAGCTTTGCCGACCCGGAGTAGAAATACAGCAGCACCGCGGTGATCAGGAACGCCACCACGAAGAACATCAGCACGCCGCGTGCACCGTCGGTAATGTCGCCCACGGCCTTCGCGAAGCCGATGATGTGCACGTCCAGGCCATCGCCGGCATGACGCGTGCGCAGATCTTCAAGCTGCTTCGCCACCGCCAGGTAGTCCAGGCGGGCGCCGGTGTTGGGGTCGATCTCGAGCAGCTCTGCACTGATCATCGCCGCGCGATGGTCGTTCGACACCAGTCGCCCCACCCGCCCCGACTTGAGCACGTTCTCGCGCACGGTCTCGAGGTCTTCCGGCGTGCCCTCGAAGTCGGCCGGGATGACGTTGCCGCCGGCGAAGCCAGCCTCGACCACCTCGATGAAGCGCACATTGGGGGTGAACAGCGAGGTCACCGTGGCGCGATCCACCCCCGGAATGAAGAAGACCTCGTCCGTGGCGGCCTTCAGCTTGCTCATGAAGGCCTCGTTGTAGATGTCACCCTCATGCTGGCGCAGGGCGACGAGCACGCGATTGGCCCCACCGAAGGTGTTGCGGTAGGCCATGAAGGTCTGCATGTACTCGTGTTCGAGCGGGATCATCTTCTCGAAGCCCGCATCGACCTGCAGGCGCGAGGCCGAGGCGCCGAGCAGCAGCGTGATCACCACGAACAGCCCGAGGAAGACGCGCCGGCGGCGGAACAGCAGCAGGCCGAGAAACTCCACAAAGGCCTTCAGCATCAGGAACGTCCTCCCGCAGCGGGCACCAGCGACAGGCGCTCCACCCCCTCCTCACCCACCAGCAGCAGCGCATCCGGCTGTTCGCCCTGGGCAACCGCCGCGCGCGTGCGGCGGTCATCGTTGTCGACTCGCACGAAACTGTGCGCACCATCCTCGCTGATCAGCACGACGCCCGCCTGGCCCGCCAGTACCACACGCCCATCAGCGAGCACACGGCCACCGAAGAGCGAACTGGGAACACCCGGACCGACCTCCTGCCAGCTGTCGCCGCCATCATCCGAGCGGAACACATGGCCACGCATGCCGAACACCAGCGCCCCGCCGTCGGCCAAGGCCAGCGCACCAAAGAACGAACCTGCGTAAGGCGACTCGAGCGCTTCCCAGGAGTCGCCGTCGTCCCGCGAGCGCAGCAGCAGGCCGGCTTCCCCGGCGATCAGCAGGTCCCCGCCAGCCAGGCGGACCACCGCGTTCAGGTGAAGTCCGTCCTCATTGGCCTCGACCTCCTGACGCGCCCAGCTCGCTCCGCCGTCGGCCGTACGCTCCAGGCGCCCATAGGCGCCAACCGCAATCCCTTGGCCATCGGCATCGAACCAGGCGCCCAGCAGCGGCTCCTCGGCTTCGGGGTCGGACTGCACCTTAACCCAATGCTCGCCGCCATCCTCGCTGCGCACGATCACCGCGTCGTGACCCACAGCGACAACGCGCTGCGCATCCACAAAGCGCACCGCGACCAGCGTGGCACCCGCCGGCGATGCCACTGCGCGCCAGGCACCGCCATGGTCATCGGACACGAAGATGCGGCCGCGCTCGCCGACCGCGATCAGGCGACCGTCATCGCGCACGGCAAGGTCGAGCATCTGCAGGTGGTCGATACGCGTCTGCGTCGCCGGCATCGGCGGATCGCTGCGTTCGGAGAACGCAAACGCCACCGCTGCCAGTACGACGACGACGAAGAGGTTGCCGATCGCGCGTTTCATGGAACCCTGGGGAAAGGAGGAAAATGCGGGTATTGGCTCGGCCTCGCGCCCCGGAGGCGCAAGGCCGAGCCCTCATCTACAGGATCAGCGCGTACCGACGCCGCGCAGGCCCGAAGGCGTGAAGTCGGCCGGACGGGCGTCGATCACGCTATACACGCGAGGCTCGTCATTGCGCAGGCCCATGGCGATGTAGCGGCCGGACTGCAGGTCGTGGTGCACCTCGAGGCTGGGGTACAGCATCGGAATGTCGAACCAGTTGATGGTGTGCAGCTCGGAGACGCGCCACAGCTGGTCGCGGGCGTCGTACTTGTCGATGGCGAGAATCGACCACGAGTCCTCGTCGAGATAGAAGGTGCGGCGCTTGTAGCTGTGGCTGGTGCCGTCCTTGAGGGTCGCATCGACCACCCACACACGGTGCAGCTCGTAACGCGCCAGCTCCGGGTTGAGGTGCCCGGCCTGCAGCACATCGGCCATCTTCACCGTGTTGCCGACCAGCTTGTAGGCGTTGTAGGGGACGTAGATCTCCTTCTTGCCCACCAGCTTCCAGTCGTAACGGTCGATGGCGCCGTTGTACATGTCGAAGTCGTCGTTGGTACGCAGGCCATCGGCCGCCGTGCCCGGGTTGTCGTAGGCCACGTTCGGTGCCAGGCGCACACGGCGCTGGCCCGGGTTGTAGGTCCACGCCTGGCGGCGGTCGAGGAACTCATGCACGAGCAGGATCTGCCCCGCCAGGCGAGCGGGTGCGGTCACCGTCTGCAGGAAGTTGAACAGCTTGCCCTGCTCGATCTGCTCCGGCGACTTGCTCAGGCTGCCATAGTGGAAGTCGTACTGGTACTCGAAGCGCACCGGCGTGTAGGTGCCCTGTCGCGTCACCGCGGCCTGGCTCCAGTTCATCGCGTAGGACTCGCCGCGGTAGCGTGCAAGGTGGTTCCAGATCGCCTCGGCGCCATCCTGCGGAATCGGGAAAGGGATGCCGCCGGTCGTGCCTTCGATCGTGCGCCCACCATCGACCAGCTTGGCGCGACTGGCATTGGCGATGGTCTGGTCGTAGTGCCCCTGCGGGAAGGCCGCGCTGCGCCGCGTGGGGTAGACGTTCATCTTCCACGTCGAGTAGGTCTTGAGCATCGCCACCTGGCCCGGGGTGAGCTTGTCGGCGTGCTGATCGACGTTGGCCGCATCGATGGTGAATAGCGGCTTGTCAGCGGCGAAGGGGTCGGCATAGTGTCCGCCCGCCTGATGCCCGGCCGGCGCCGAGGCGAGGCCGCCGTCCCAGGCGGGGATGGTGCCCGCCGCGTTGCCCGCACGCTCCGCGCCCATCGGCGTCAGGTCCTTGCCCAGTCGTGAAGCGTCGGCCAATGCCGGCGCGGACAGCGCCACCGCGAGCGCCGCGCCGAGAATCGTGAAAGTCTTGCGCATGTCGTTTGTCTCCAGATCCGGTGTGGTGCTCAGAACGAATAGCTGACGCTGATCGACAGGAAGTCGCGGTCGTAGAGGGGGTTGGTGTGACTGGCGTAGGTACGGGGTTGACCAAGGGGGTTCGGGCTCGGGTCGACGCCTGTGACCTTCTTGCCGCCAAAGAAGGTGCTGTAGGCGATGTCGGCCTGCCAGCTCTGACGGTAGTTCATGCCGAGACCCAGCGTGACCGCTTTCGCACCTTCGTTGAAGGAAGGACCACGACCACTGACATCATGCGAGAACGCAATGCGCGGCGAAAGATTTACCCCGGCAACGGCATTCGGATATTCGAAACGGGCAAGCAGGCGATAGCCCCACGAGTTCTCGGTCAGGAAGCAGCCGGAGCTGGTCGCTCCGAACGACGTCGCCGTCGACGAGCCAACCTGTGGCAGATGGCAGCCGGACGCGGCGAACTTGAGGTTCGAAGGCAGATCCAGGTGCGTGTAGCCGATCTCGCCGATGACGACCATCTGCTCGGCCCCCATGACCTGAGGTACTGCCTTGGTACCCGTCAGCTGGACCTGATGCATCTTGACTCTGCGGTAGCCCGTGATTTCCTTGCCATAGGGCTGCTCGAGGAAAGCATTCGGAACAAACACACCCGGGGCAACCTGCGTCACACCGGTCCCGGTGATCTGGTTTGGCGCCCCTAGAGCAGCAAGGAGCAACTCTGCCGAGGGCAGCTGCACCGGCTGATTCTTCCGATACGAATATTCACCCTGCAGCGCAATGCCAGCGGGGCCCGCGGTATTGAAACTCAGGCCGAAGAGCTTGATGTTCTTCGGATAATCGACGAAGTACTCCCCACCCCGGCCGGCGGCATAAGCGCACCCACCGGCCAAGCCCGCAGCCCCTGCGGCGACAACGGGGTCGAACACCGTGCACCCGAAGGCCGGGTGCCCCGACGGGAACGGAGTGCCATAGGTGGTGTACCCGCCCCGATAGCCAGAGACAAACGGCGTCCGGCTGTGATAATTCACGTGGTAGAAGCCGAACTCGGTGTAGTTCCATTCCGGAAGCAGCATCCGCAGAGCGAGACCATACTCACCGCCATTCCCCGGCTCTCGATCCTTGGCCCGCGGGGCAAAAAGCTGAGCCGTGGTGCTCAAGGGCCCGAACGGACCGACCGCGAGAGGCGGCTTGTTCCCGTCGTCAAGCCTGCCGAAACCGGTGTACGCAATGTTCCCACCCGCGGACACAAAGTCATTCGTGCTGAAGAAGGTCCCCGCGGGCTCGATCTTGGTCTTCTCCCACTCCGCCATCCACACCACCTCGGCGGTGACGTTGTCGGTCAGCTCCTGCGACGCCCAAAGCATGCCGATCGGCGTCAGGCCTTCCTTGAGCTCGGAGCCCGGCACGCGCAGGCGGCTGACATTGACCGGGTTCAGGATGTTGATGCCGTTCTGGATGAAGGTACTTTCACCCCAGCTCACCACCTGGCGACCGGCGCGTACATTGAGCGCACGACCACCGACGTCGAAACGGCCACGCACATAGGCGTCGAGCAGTTCCGCATCGCGGCCGAGCTCGCTGCGCGCGGCGTTGGTCATGCCGCCCTTGTGCATGAAGGCATGGTCGTAAAAGTAAGTGCCGCGGAAGAAGGCGCCGAAATTCTGGTAGTTCAACTCGAGGTCGTGCGTGGCCTTGAACGCCAGCGAGACCATGTCGCCCTTGTCATACTTGAGGTTGCCGTCGTCAGAGTTGGGGTCACGCGAAGTGCCACCGTTGGCGATACTGATCAGCGAGGCTTCGCGGTTCTGCATCCGCCACAGCCCACCCACCGACAGGGTGGTATCGAAGCTGCCTGTCACCTCGCCGCTGGCGCTGGTGAATTCGAAGGCGTGCACGCTGGCAGGCGCAGCGAAGGCGAGCACGACGGCTGAGGCCAGCGTGCTCAGTGCCAGTGCGGGGCGATGCGATGCTGCTCGATGCTTGATCCGACTCATTTGACTCCTCCTCGGTGGCAACCCCGCACTCTGTAGCGGGCGGGTGTATCTGGGTGCTGCAATCAAATGCATCCGCAGACGGCATCCGGCCGTCTGCGGCGCCCAAGGGCAGAGCATGCGCAGAGGCAACCGCGCTGTCTCCTCGGGATAAACACTTATCTCTTTGGGGAAAGACCGCATCAACCGATTGATACCTGCTGATGGGCGCATCCATTTTTCTAATTCAAACGTTTGTTTGAATACTACAAACTCCTGCGCTCAAGTCAAGCGGGGAGAAGGAAATTTTCCACATGGCACGATCTGCTCAGGCACTCAAACCGCTGCGGATTTGACGCCGGCCGGCCCTGCCAACAGAATCCGCTGCCGGCATCCGCCCTTGCCCTGCGCCCAAGCCGAACTGGACCCCCTGATGAGACGCGCCCCCTCCGCCGCCCTGCCCGGCCCCGAACCCACCGAACGCCGCGACTGGCAGACCCTCAAGAGCCTGATCCCCTTCATCTGGGCCTACAAGGGCCGGGTGCTGTTCGCGCTCGCCTGCCTGATCGCCGCCAAGGGCGCCAACGTGTCGGTGCCGCTGGTCTTCAAGCACCTGATCGACGGCCTCACGATCACGCCCGAGCAGGCCTTCATCGTCGTGCCGGCCACGCTCCTGCTGGCCTACGGCGTACTACGCTTCTCGACCTCGCTGCTCACCGAGTTGCGCGAGGTGGTGTTCGCGCGCGTGACCCAGCAGGCGGTGCGCGAGATTTCGCTGCGCGTATTCCGCCATCTGCACGCGCTGTCGCTGCGCTTTCATCTGGAACGCCAGACGGGCGGGCTGACGCGGGACATCGAGCGCGGCACACGCTCGATCGGCTCACTGATCAGCTACACGCTGTACTCCATCCTGCCCACGCTGATCGAGATCGGCATGGTGATCGGCATCCTGCTGGTGAGCTACGACGCCGTGTTCGCGCTCATCACGCTCAGCGCGCTGACGATCTACATCACCTTCACCGTGAAGGTAACCAACTGGCGCACCGCGCTGCGACGCCAGGCCAACGAGCTCGACTCCGCCGCCAACGCGCGCGCGATCGACAGCCTGATCAACTACGAGACCGTCAAGTACTTCAACAACGAGGAATTCGAGGCCAGACGCTACGACGAGCAGCTGCAGAAATGGACCAAGGCCCAGGTCACCAACCAGTATTCGCTGTCGGCGCTCAACGTCGGCCAGGCGGCGATCATCGCGGTCGCGGTGACGGCGATGATGTGGCAGGCGGCGATCCGGGTGGCCAGCGGCGAGATGACGATCGGCGACATCGTGCTGGTGAATGCCTTCATGATCCAGCTCTACATCCCGCTCAACTTCCTCGGCGTGCTCTACCGCGAGATCCGCCAGGCGCTCACCGATATCGAGCGCATGTTCGGCCTCATGCACACCCAGCGCGAGATCGCGGACGCGCCCGACGCGCGCACGCTGCCAGCGGGCCCGGCGAGCGTGCGCTTCGAGAACGTGAGCTTCGCCTACGACGCCAAGCGGCCGATCCTGTTCGACGTCGATTTCGGCATCCCGGCCGGGCACACGGTGGCGGTGGTGGGGCACTCGGGCTCGGGCAAGTCCACCCTCGCCCGCCTGCTCTACCGCTTCTACGACGTACAGGGCGGCGCCATCCGCATCAACGGCCACGACCTGCGCAACCTCAGCCAGGACAGCCTGCGCGCAGCGATCGGCATCGTCCCGCAGGACACGGTGCTGTTCAACGACACCCTGTACTACAACATCCAGTACGGCCGTCCCGGCGCCAGTCGCGAAGAGGTCGAGGCCGCCGCACGTGCGGCACAGCTGGAAGACTTCATCCACCAGCTGCCCGACGGCTACGAGACGCGGGTCGGCGAGCGCGGCCTGAAACTGTCCGGCGGCGAAAAGCAGCGCGTGGCGATCGCGCGCGCGCTATTGAAGAACCCCGCCATCCTGATCTTCGACGAGGCCACCTCCGCGCTCGACTCGCGGACCGAAAAGGCGATCCAGGCGCAGATCGAGCTCGCCGCCCAGGGCCGCACCGCGCTGGTGATCGCCCACCGCCTGTCGACGATCATGGACGCCGACGAAATCATCGTGCTCGACAAGGGCCGCATCGTCGAGCGCGGTCGCCATACGCCGCTGCTCGCCAAGGGCGGCGCCTATGCGCAGATGTGGCTGCTGCAGCAGCAGGAGGACGCCGCACAGGATTGAGCGCGGCGCACCGCCAAACAAAAGAGGCGCCCGCGGGCGCCTCTTTTGTTTGTTGCTTGCAGACCGATCAGGCCGACTTCCAGCGCCGGCGCGTCGCGACCAGGCCAAGCAGACCCAGGCCGGCGAGGGCCAGCGAGCCGGGCTCGGGGACGCCCGGCGGCGGAGGCGGGGGCGGGATCTTGGTGACACCTGCAACGGATGCGATCTTGATGTAGTCGTGCCTGCCGTCACCGTTGGTGACGCCCGAAGCCGAGATCGCACCGGCACCGATGAGCCAGAAGCTCGAATACACCGAGGCGCCGGTGTTGTAAGTCCCGGTGGACGCACCGTTGGCATAGTTGCCAACCAGCGACCAGCCGCTACTCAAGAGATTCGCGTACGTGTTGTTGGCGAGACTACCGGAGAAAGGCGTGGCGCCAGTGTAGGCGAGCAGGAAGAAATCCGAGTCGTTCTGGACCCAGCCAATGCTCACCTTGTCGAGCTTGACCTCCTGCGGCCCGAAATTGAGCAGCAGGGACTCGAAGCGCCCATCAGTGTCCATCGCGTGCTGCGGGGAAGAGAGCGGTTCGTCGACGTTTCCGCTGCTACCACCGACTTTGCCGTCTGCGCCGAGATGCTGCACGCCGACACCGCCGTCCCACTTGGTAACCGCGCCGGAGCCGAGCTTTCCATCGTTCAAGTTGTACCACGCGCTCATTGCGGGCACGGTGGTCGACGTATTCAGATTCCACGTCGTCGAGGCGCTTGCCGCGCCCGAACCCAAGGCCAGGCCTGCAGTCACCAACGCACATGCGAGCTGTTTGTGATTCATCTTTTTTACCTTCTCACGTAGTTCTTTTCTACTGCTTTCACAACACTTAAGCACACTTCATGCCATAAAAAATAATTCCTTTAAAAACAATAACATGCTAAAAAACATTTGGCCTTACCGAGAGCAAGTGTAAAAACTTCCGACTATTTTGCGCCCAGTTCCGCAAGCAGTGCCCGCGCCTCGCCACGCCAGGAAAACTCACCCGGCATGGCAAGCGCAGCCTTCAGCTCATCCGCTGCCTCTCCCCGACGCCCCATCTTCGCCAGCACGTAGGCCAGGTGCCAGCGAATCTCGGCATTGTTCGGCGCGCGCAGGCGGGCATCGCGCAGGTAGCGCATCGATTCCTCGTAGCGCTGCAGCGAGGCCAGGACCCACCCCATGGTGTCCATCACCGCGGCGTCGCCCGGCGCAAGGCGCAGCGCCTCGCTGGCATGGGCGAGCGGATCGCCTTCGCCCAGCTCCAGCAGCACGATGGCGAGGTTGTTGCGCACGGCAGCGCTGGTACGGCCCGCCGCAACCAAGGCTTCATAGGTTTCGCGGGCCTCGCGCAGCTGGCCGCCGCGCATCAGCAGCTCGGCCAGCAGCTCGCGTGCGGCGATGTCGCCCGGCGCCTGCTGCACGCGCGCGCGCACCGGGGCAAGCGCCTGCGCCGGCTCACCCTGACGGACATGGACGTCCGCAAGCCGGTACAGCAATGCCGTGGATGGAGCACGCGCCATCGCCTCACGGAACAGGCGCGCAGCCTCTGCATGATCGCCACGCTCGCGGGCGAGATCACCCGCCAGGCGATAGCGCTCGAAGTGGTTCGGGTGCGCTGCAAGCACGCGCTCAAGATAGCCCGCTGCAAGCACGATGTTGCGCTCGGCGACCGCCGCCTCAACGGCAAGCACGAGCGCATCGAGATCATCTGGCCGGCCTTGCAGCGCCTTGTCGGCCGAGTAGCGCGCGGCAACAGGATCGGCCGCAGCCAGTTGCATGTACCCGATGCGTACCAGGTGTGCGGTATCGAAGCCGGCAGCGCGCACCATCTCGCGCAGCACCTGCTGAGCGGCGCGCTTGTCCCCGGCGTCGATCTCGGTCTGCGCGAGCGCCGCTAGCGCGACCAGGTCGCCCGCACGCCGCGCCGCCAGTGCTCGCGCCACCTCACGCGCGCCGTCGCGGTTACCGGCCGCCGAGCGCAGTTCGATCAGGGTGAGGCCGTACTGAAGGTTGTCGCTTGCCTCGGCAAGCGCCTTCTCCGCCCAGCGCTCGGCCTCTGCCAGCCGCCCCGCCCTGCGCTCGAGCAGCACATACTCGTACATCAGCCCGGCGTCGTGGCGATGCTTGCGCAACAAGGGGTCGAGCGCGCGCCGCGCCTGATCGAATGCGCCCGCACGCACATCCAGCCGCAAGAGGCCAACCTGCGCAGGCAGGAAATCGCCTTGCGACAACAAGGCAGACTCGAAGGACTTGCGCGCCGCAACCACATCACCGCTGGCCGCCTGCATCTGCCCGAGCAGGTGCAACGCCTCCGCCCCCTGCGCACCTGCGGCGACATGGCGACCAGCGACATCAAGCGCCCCCGCCACATCGCCGCTGCGCAGGCGCAGCGTGGCCAGCCCGGAAGCAAGGCCGAAGTCGGCAGGCAGCTTGTCGAAAGCCTGCGTGAGGGCTTCCAGCGCCGCCGCACGCTCGCCGGTGCGCAACAGCCCTTGACTGAGCGAAGCCAGCGCCCCTGCCCCCTGCTCGCCACCGGCGACAGCGCGCTCGAGCGCCTCCACCGCGCGCGCATTGCGCCCGAGTGCGAGATGGACACGTCCGATCAGGAACAAGGCTTGCGCATCGGCCGGACTGTCGCGCAGCACACTCTCGAGCAAGAGCTGGGCGCGCGCGTAGTCCTCGCCATCCATATGCACGGCAGCAAGCAGCTTGCGGGCGCCAGCGTTGCGCGGATAGCGCGCGACCAGCACTTCGAGGTACTTGCGCGCCTTCTCGAGCTGGCCGCTCGAGTAATGCGCGAGGCCACCGGCCATCAGCAGCTGCTCCTGGCTCGCCAGCCACTCGGCAGGCAAGGTATCGACGACACGCGCGACCTCTGTCAGCAGTGCAGCCTCGGCCTGACGATCGCCCCGTCGTCCCGCGAGCAGCGCACGCAGGAAGTTCGAGCGCGGCTCGGTGGGCACATCGACCGCCAGGCGCGCGAGATCTTCGGCCGCCGCCGCTTCATTGCCGAGGTCGATCTGGATGCCGGCACGTGCGATGCGTGCATCCACATGTTTCGGATCGAGTTCGAGCGCACGGCTGTAGTCGGCCAGCGCCTCAGCCAGGGCGCCGGTCGCGTGCGCCACCGATGCACGCATGTTGAAGGCCGCCGCGCTGCCCGGCGCAAGCGCGACTGCCGCATTGGCGAGCTCGCGCGCCTGATCGACGCGGCCAGCCGCGATCAGGACCGGCACTTCGGCGATGAGCGGCGCCGGCGACGCAGGATCGAGCGTACGCGCCTCGGCAAAGCTGCGCTGGGCCTCTGCGAACGAGCCTGTTGCCGCCAGCGCCCTGCCGCGCATGCTCAGCACCCGCACCTGGGCCTCACCGATCACGCGATCCGCACGCACACGCTCGAGCAACTCGGCGTGGCGCCCTTGCAGCAGATAGATCTCGCCCAGCGGAACCGTGACCTCGGCCGGATCGACCCCCAGACGCAGCGCTTCGTTGAAGGCGACCTCGGCCGGCCCGAGTTCGCCCTGGATCAGGTAGGCGCGGCCGAGCAGCAACTGCGCCGCAAGCATGTTGCGGTCCTGCTGCAACGCGTTCTTGAGCTGGATCACCGCACCGGCAACATCATCCTTTTCGAAGCGCTTGAGACCATCCTCGTAATAGCGGCTGGCCGCCGCCGGGTCTGCATGGGCCGGTGTCAGCGGCAGGGCGAGGGCAAGGGCGAGGGCAAGACAGCGGGCGAGCGGGCGGAGAGCGGGTGTCATCTGGGACCGGGACGGATAAGTGAATCGTAACTGGCACGAGTATACGAGCGCATTGCCGGGGCAAGCGTGCACTGCGTCATCCTCAGGGGCAGGTTGCCAGGCCACATCCGAGCGACCACCGTGCGCAAACCTGCAGATGTCTGCGATCCCGTAGAATCGCGCCTGTTCCCCACTCGCGCCGAGACTGCATTGAGCACAGCCCTCAGCCCCCGCAGACCCCGTATCGTCCTGCTCGCCACCGGCGGCACGATCGCCGGCACCGCCAGTTCGGCAACCGACACCCATGGCTACACCGCCGGCCAGCTCGGCGCCGAGGCCCTGGTGGCGGCGGTGCCGCAGCTCGCACGCCTGGCCGAGCTGACCTTCGAGCAGCTGTTCAATATCGACAGCAAGGACATGACGCCGCAGCACTGGCTGGTGCTGTCGCGCCGGGTACAGATGCTCGCTGCGCTCCCGGGGGTGGACGGGATCGTGATCACCCACGGCACCGACACCCTGGAAGAGACCGCCTACTTTCTCCAGATCACGGTGAATGCAGCCAAGCCGGTGGTGATGACCGCCGCGATGCGGCCGGCGACGGCACTGTCAGCGGACGGGCCGCTCAACCTCTACCAGGCGGTCGAACTGGCCTGTCGCCCGGCCGCGGCACGCGCGGGCGTGCTGGCCGTACTCGGCGACCGCATCCTGCCCGCGGCCAGTCTCGCCAAGCGCCACCCGACAGCGGTGGATGCCTTCAGCACGCCCGAGTCGCTCAGCGTACTGGCCAGCGACGCAGCGCTGCAGGCGCTCACGCCCAACCGCTACAGCCGCGTCGCCCTGCCCGCCGAGGTCGCCACCCTGCCGCCGGTCGAACTCCTGACCGTAGGTGCAGGGAGCTCGCCAGCGCTGGCCTCCGCCGTCGCGCGCGCGCTGGCGCGCGCCAGCCTGCTCACCGGCGGCGCCGGTCTGGTGCTGGGCCTGCCCGGCAATGCGAGCCTGCCCGAGAGCTGGAGACCGGCCCTCGATGCACTGCCCAGCGCAGTGCCCGTGGTGCTGGCCAGCCGCTGTGGCGGCGGCGTCAGCGCGCAGCGCGCCGGCACGCCCGGCAACTGGCTGAACGCAGGCGGGCTCGATCCGCTCAAGGCGCGCGTCCGCCTCATCGCGGGGCTGGCGGCAGGACTGCGCGGCGCCCGCCTGCGGCGCTGGTTCGAACGCGGCTGATGCGGCGCCAGCGCCGCAGTTCATAACCCCGGATCGGTCCCGCCGCCAGCCACGGCAGTCTCGACCATGCGTCGGGTCAGGTGCGGCGCGAAGCCTTCGATGAAGGCATAGACGTAAGCTCGCAGCCACGCACGCCTGCGCAGGCCAATGCGGGTGGTGCTCGACTCGAACAGATGCGAGGCGTCCGCCATGCCGAGCTTGCGATCCTCTTCGGGGTCATAGGCCATGCGCGCCAGGATGCCGACACCCAGGTCGAGCTCGACATACTTCTTGATCACATCCGAGTCGATCGCCGTGAGCACCACATTGGGCTTCAGCCCACGCCCGAGGAAGGCCTTGTTGATGTGGCTGCGGCCGGTGAAGGCGTCGTCATAGGTGATGATCGGATAGCGCGCGATGGCCTCGAGGGTGAGCGGCGACTCGCGCAGGATCGGGTGGCGCGGCGTCGCCACCACGCAGCGGTTCCACTGGTAGCAGGGCAGCATGACGAGGTCGTCGTAGTCGGCGATGGCCTCGGTGGCGATGGCGATGTCGGCCGTGCCGTCGAGCACCATCTCGCACACCTGGCGCGGATTGCCCTGGTGCAGCGACAGCCTGACCTGCGGATAGCGCTGCATGAAGTCGCGCACCACCCGGGGCAGCACGTAGCGCGCCTGCGTGTGGGTGGTGGCGATCGACAGGCTGCCGCTGGCCTCGTTGGCGAACTCCTCGCCCACCTGCTGAAGGTTGCCGAGGTCGTGCAGCACGCGCTCGGCAATGGCGAGCACCGCCCGCCCCGGCTCGGTGATATCGACCAGGCGCTTGCCGTGGCGCACGAAGATCTCGATACCCAGCTCGGACTCGAGCAGGCGGATCTGCTTGGACACGCCGGGCTGCGAGGTGAACAAGGCGTCGGCCGCATCGGACACGTTGAGCCCGCGCCGGGCAACTTCCTGGATATAGCGCAGCTGCTGGATGTTCATCGCGCACCTATATAACCAAATCTTCTTGAATACTAACTCAAAATGTCTTTTTGAAACTAAACGACAAAGATACGATGCAGCGCACAACGAACACGCCCCTCCGCACCCCCATATCGAGAGTCCAGCCATGTACCAGTACGACGAATACGACCAGCGCATCGTCGATGAGCGCGTCGCCCAGTTCGCCGACCAGACCCGCCGCTACCTGGCCGGGGAGCTCAGCGAGGACGAGTTCCGCCCCCTGCGCCTGCAGAACGGTCTCTACATCCAGCGCCACGCGCCGATGCTGCGCATCGCCGTCCCCTATGGCAACCTGAACTCGACGCAGCTGCGCACCCTGGGCCATATCGCCCGCACCTACGACCGCGGCTACGGCCACATCACCACGCGCCAGAACATCCAGTTCAACTGGCCGCGCCTGGAAGACGTGCCCGAGATCCTCGACCTGCTGGCAAAAGTGCAGATGCACGCCATCCAGACCTCGGGCAACTGCATCCGCAACGTCACCTCCGACCCCTTCGCCGGTGTCGCCCCCGACGAACACGTCGACCCGCGGCCGTGGTGCGAGATCCTTCGCCAGTGGAGCACCTTCCACCCCGAATTCGCCTTCCTGCCGCGCAAGTTCAAGATCGCGGTCAACGGCGCACGTGAGGACCGCGCCGTGATCCAGGTGCACGACATCGGGCTGGACATCGTACGCAACGCTGCCGGCGAGCTGGGCTTCCGCGTGCTGGTGGGGGGCGGCCTGGGACGCACGCCGATCATCGGCGAGGAAGTCGCCGCCTTCGTGCCCTGGCAGCAGATCCTCAACTACTGCGAGGCCGTCCTGCGCGTCTACAACCTGCACGGCCGGCGCGACAACGCCTACAAGGCACGCATCAAGATTCTGGTGAAGGCGCTCGGCGTGACCGAGTTCGCACGCCAGGTCGAGGAAGAGTTCGCCCACCTCAAGGACGGCCCGTCGACGCTGACCCAGGCCGAGATCGACCGTGTCGCCAGCCGCTTCAACGACCCGGTGCTGAGCGCGCTGGAGGCGGACGCCGGCTACCGCGCACAGCTCGTCGCGGACAAGGCCTTCGCCGCCTGGGCGCGGCGCAGCGTGCGCGGACACCGTGTGGCGGGCTACGCCAGCGTGGTGCTGTCGCTCAAGCCCTATGGCGTGGCACCGGGCGACCTCACGGCCGAGCAGTTCGACGCCGTTGCCGATCTCGCCGACCGCTACGCCTTCGGCGAGGTGCGCAGCACCCACGAGCAGAACATCGTGCTCGCCAGCGTGCGCGAGGCCGACCTGCATCAACTGTGGCAGGACGCCCGCGCGATCGGCCTGGCAACGCCCAACATCGGCCTGCTCACCGACATCATCGCCTGCCCGGGGGGTGACTTCTGTGCGCTCGCCAACGCCAAGTCGATCCCGATCGCCAACGCCATCCAGGACCGATTCGACGACCTCGACCATCTGTTCGACATCGGCGAACTGGAGATCAACATTTCGGGCTGCATGAACGCCTGTGGCCACCATCACGTCGGCCACATCGGCATCCTCGGCGTGGACAAGAACGGCGCCGAGTTCTATCAGGTGACCGTCGGCGGCGAACAGGGCAACCAGGCCGCGCTCGGCAAGGTGATCGGCCCCTCCTTTGCCGCAGCCGAGATGCCCGACGTGATCAGCTCGCTGATCAACAACTACATCGACAACCGCCAGGATGACGAGCGCTTCATCGACACCGTGCGCCGCATCGGGGTGGAATCCTTCAAGACCCGTGTGTATGCCGAACGCAGCGCACGCCAGCAAGCCGGAGAAAGCGCTCATGTCTGAGATCATCAAGAATGGCCGCGTCCAGGCCGACGAATGGACGGTACTGCGCCTGGCCGAGGGCGATGACCCCGCTGCCGTCGCCCTGCCCGCCGGTCGTGTGATCGTGCCGCTGGCGGTGTGGCTGGCGCGCCGCGACGCACTGCACGCCCAGGCCGAAGCCGGCGTGCTCGGCGTATGGCTGGCCGGCGACGAGGATCCGGCTGTCCTCGCCGGCGACCTGTCCGCACTGGCGCTGATTGCAGTCGACTTCCCCAAGTTTGCCGACGGGCGCGGCTACTCCATCGCCACGCTGCTGCGCACCCGCCATGGCTATGGCGGCGAATTGCGCGCGATCGGCGACGTGCTGCGCGACCAGTTCTTCTTCCTGCTGCGCTGCGGCTTCTCGGTGCTGCAGCCGCGCGAAGGCAAGTACAGCGCCGCCCAGCTCGAGGCAGCGCTCGCCAGCCTGCGCGACTTCTCCGAGCCCTACCAGGGCGCGGTCGATCGCCCGGAACCGCTGTTCCGCCGCCAGCCGCGCACCCCTTTGCACAAGGAAGCCGCCTGATGAACGCCAGCGTGTCCCTGTTGCGCCCGGCCGCCGCCAACCCGGCGACCCGCCCCGAGCTCACCGACGCGCTGCGTGCCACCGTAGGCGCCAAGGCCGCAGCAGCACAGGCCTTTCTGCGCGAGGCGGTGGCCGAGTTCGGTGCCGGCGGCGAGCTCGCCTTCGCCAACAGCTTCGGCGCCGAGGACATGGTGCTGACTGACCTGATCCTGGCGAACGCGCTGCCGATCGAGATCTTCTCGCTCGACACTGGCCGCCTGCCCGCCGAGACCTACACCCTGATCGGCGAGGTCGAGCAGCGCTACGACACCAGGCTCAAGATCTACTTCCCGGACGCGAGCGCAGTCGAGACCTTCGTGCGCAGCCAGGGCATCAACGCCTTCTACGACTCGGTCGAGCTGCGCAAGGCCTGCTGCGGCGTGCGCAAGATGGAACCGCTGCGCCGCGCGCTCGCCGGCAAGAAGGCCTGGATCACCGGCCTGCGCGCCGCCCAGTCGGTGACCCGCACGGGCCTGCCGGTGCGCGAGTTCGACAGCGCCAACGGCCTGGACAAGCTCAACCCGCTGTCGGACTGGAGCGAGACGGAAGTCTGGGCCTACATTCGCCTTCACGAGGTGCCCTACAACGCGCTGCACGACCAGTTCTACCCCAGCATCGGCTGTGCGCCCTGCACGCGCGCCGTCGCCGTGGGCGAGGACGTGCGCGCCGGGCGCTGGTGGTGGGAAGACCCCGCCTCCAAGGAGTGCGGCCTCCACGTCAAGAAGGGCTGAAGCGATGAACGGCAAGCACCCCGCCCAGGCCCCGCACGCGCCGGTCGTCGGCGCCGGTCGCCGCAGCCTGCAACACCGCCTCGGCGCCCTGCGCGCCGGCCTCAAGGCCGCCCTGCGCGCCTTGCGCTCGCACCCGATCAAGCATCCGCAACGGTAACCAAATCATGTCGACGCTCACCAAACAGACGCTGTCCCACCTCGACTGGCTCGAGGCCGAAGCCATCCACATCCTGCGCGAGGTCGCAGGCCAGTGCGCCAACCCGGTGCTGCTGTTCTCCGGCGGCAAGGACTCCATCTGCCTGCTGCGCCTGGCCGAGAAGGCGTTCCGCCCCGGCCGCTTCCCCTTCCCGCTGATGCACATCGACACCGGCCACAACTACAAGGAAGTGACCGACTTCCGCGACAAGCGCGCCGCCGAGCTGGGCGAACGCCTGATCGTGCGCTCGGTGGAAGACTCGATGGCGCGCGGCACCGTGGTGCTCAAGCACCCGGGCGAGTCGCGCAACAAGCACCAGTCGGTGACGCTGCTCGAGGCGATCGAGGAATTCGGCTTCGACGCCTGCATCGGCGGCGCCCGCCGCGACGAGGAGAAGGCGCGCGCCAAGGAGCGCATCATGAGCTTCCGCGACGAGTTCGGTCAGTGGGACCCGAAGAACCAGCGCCCCGAGCTGTGGAACCTCTACAACGCACGTTCGCACAAGGGCGAGAACATCCGGGCGTTTCCGATCAGCAACTGGACCGAGCTCGACGTGTGGCAGTACATCCAGCGCGAGCAGCTCGAGCTGCCGTCGATCTACTTCGCCCACACCCGCCCGGTGGTGCGCAAGAACGGCCTGCTGCAGCCGGTAACCGAGCTGACGCCGGCCAGGGACGGCGACGTGGTCGAGGACGTGCTGGTGCGCTTCCGCACCGTCGGCGACATCACCTGCACGGCGCCGGTGGAGTCCGACGCCGACACGGTCGAGAAGATCCTCGCCGAGACGGCAACGACGACGATCACCGAGCGCGGCGCGACGCGGATGGACGACCAGACCTCGGAAGCGTCGATGGAGCAGCGCAAGAAAGAAGGCTACTTCTGACCTGCACCCGAACACAGAGCATTGAAGGAATCATGACCATGTCCGCCCTTGAACACCTGCCCGAGATCGACAACGGCCTGCTGCGCTTCCTCACCTGCGGCAGCGTCGACGACGGCAAGAGCACCCTGATCGGTCGTCTGCTGTTCGACACCAAGACCATCCTCGCCGACACGCTGAACGCCATCGAGAAGACCTCGGCCAAGCGTGGCATGAGCGCGGTCGACCTGTCCCTGCTCACCGACGGCCTGCAGGCCGAGCGCGAGCAAGGCATCACCATCGACGTCGCCTATCGCTACTTCTCGACCGGCCGGCGCAAGTACATCATCGCCGACGCCCCCGGCCACGAGCAGTACACCCGCAACATGGTCACCGCGGCCTCCACCGCCAACCTGGCCATCATCCTCATCGACGCGCGCAAGGGCGTGCTCACCCAGACCCGCCGCCACTCCTACCTCGCCAGCCTGGTCGGTATCCCCCACCTGGTGGTCGCGGTCAACAAGATGGACCTGGTCGACTACGACCAGGCTGTGTTCGAGCGCATCAAGGCCGAATACCTCGCCTTCGCCGCCAAGCTCGGCATCAAGGACCTGCGCTTCATCCCGATCTCGGCACTCGAGGGCGACATGATCGTCGACCGTGGCGAGCGCCTGTCCTGGTACGACGGCCCGACCCTGCTCGACGTCCTCGAGAACGCACCCGCAGCCCACACCGAGCAGGCCGAGGACTTCCGCTTCCCGGTACAGTTCGTGTGTCGCCCGCAGGATTCCGCCAACCCCGAGCTGCACGACTACCGCGGCTTCATGGGCCGGGTGGAGTCGGGCGAGATCGCCGTCGGCGATGCGGTGACGGTACTGCCCTCGGGCGCCAGCAGCCGGGTGAAGGCGATCGAACTCGGCGGCGAGCGCCTGCCGCGCGCGATCCACGAGCAGTCGGTGACCTTGCTGCTGGAGGACGAGATCGACATCTCGCGCGGCGACCTCATCGTCAAGTCCGCGGAGGCGCCGGAGCCGGTCAAGCAGATCGACGCCACCGTGTGCTGGCTGGCGGAGACGCCGCTGTCACCCGCGCGCACCTACCTGCTGCGCCACACCACGCGCGAGGTGAAGGCCAAGGTCGCCCGGATCGACTACCGGCTGGATGTGAATACCCTGGCGCAGGAGGAGACCGCAGGCCTGGCCATGAACGACATCGCCCGCGTCAGCCTCAAGCTCGCGCAGCCGATCGTCGCCGACCGCTACGCCGACAACCGCGCAACCGGCGCCTTCATCATCATCGACGAAAGCACCAACAACACCGTGGGCGCGGGGATGATCGGCTGAGCGGATTGCCGGCCGACCCGCTTTGCGCACACTCGCGGCGCTGCCGATAATGTCGGCAGCGCCGTTTCCTTTTTGTCCGCCCATGCCCCAGACCACCACCAACCCTGCCGAAACTGCCCGTACCCGCCTCGACAAGTGGCTGTGGGCCGCTCGCTTCTTCAAGCATCGTACCGGTGCGACCGAGGCAGTCGAGGGCGGCAAGGTCAAGCTCAACGGCATCGCGGTGAAGCCCGCGCGTGACGTGAAGGCTGGCGACCGGCTCGACATCACCATCGGCGAGGACATCCGCACGGTCATCGTGCGGGCGATCGCGGACAAACGCGGCTCGGCCACCGTTGCGCAGACGCTCTACGAAGAGACGGCCGAGAGCGTCGCCGCCCGCGAGCGCGCCCGCGAGCTGCGCACGGTCGCAGCGGCCCCCGGAGCCGATCTGCATGGCCGCCCCACCAAGCGCGACCGCCGGCGCATGGACCGTTTCGGCGCGCGCTGAAGCCTGCGGCAGCCTTCCCTGCCGGCTGGCCACGAACGAGGCCGGCGTCGCCACCCGCTGCAAATGCTCCGTGCAAGGACGTTGATCGAGCGAACTTGTTCGGACCATCTACACTCGGACTGACACGGCCCACCGCACAAGCGCGCGGCACTGGACGACGGAGGACACGAGGATGGGTGCAAGTGCTCGCGGACATGCGCGCAGGCTGTTCGGACTTATGCTGGTCGTCCTTGCCCTGGCAATGACACTGGCAGGCACGCTGACCGCCCAGCAGGGCGGCGCTGCGCTGGTACTGCGTGTCGATGGTGCGATCGGCCCGGCGAGCGCGGACTACATCCACAAGGGCCTGGCGCGTGCGGCCGCGACCGGCGCGCAGCTGGTGGTGATCGAGCTCGATACGCCGGGCGGGCTCGACAGCTCGATGCGCACGATCATCAAGGATATCCTCGCCTCACCGGTACCGGTGGCGACCTTCGTAGCCCCCGAGGGCGCACGCGCAGCAAGCGCGGGCACCTACATCCTTTACGCCAGCCACATCGCGGCAATGGCGCCCGCCACCAACCTGGGGGCGGCCACGCCGGTGGCGATCGGCGTGGGCGGCCCTCAACCAGGCAGGACCGCGCCGCGCGAGGACTCGCCTGCGGCGGGAGCAGAAGCCGAGGAGCGTTCGCAGCGGGCCCCAGCCTCCGGCAAGGAAGCGGGCACGGCGGGTGATGACCAGGACGCCGACGCCCCCTCCCCAGCCCCGCCTGCGGCATCCGCACGCCCGCAGGCCGCCACGCCCGCCGACGCCATGGCAGCCAAGTCGATGTCCGACGCCACCGCCTACATCCGCAGCCTGGCACAGCTACGCGGGCGTGACGTGGATTTCGCCGAACGCGCGGTACGCGAGGCGGCCAGCCTGTCGGCGGAGGAAGCGCTCGCCCAGGGTGTGATCGACCTCATCGCCTTCGACACCACCGAACTGCTCAAGCAGCTCGACGGCCGCGAGGTCGCCGTTCTCGACGGCACACGCACGCTGGCCACCGCCAGCATCGCGCTCGAACGCCTGGAGCCCGACTGGCGCAACCGGGTGCTGGCTGCGCTCGCCAACCCGCAGGTGGCGCTGATCCTGATGATGATCGGCATGTACGGACTGTTCTTCGAATTCACCTCACCCGGCTTCGGCGTACCCGGCGTGGCGGGCGCGATCTCGCTTCTGATCGCCCTCTACGCCTTCCAGCTCCTGCCGGTGAACTGGGCCGGCGTGTTGCTGCTGGCGGTGGGCGCGGCCTTGATGCTGGCCGAGGCTTTCCTGCCCAGCTTCGGCGTCCTCGGCGTCGGCGGCATCATCGCTTTCGTGGTCGGCGGCGTGTTCCTGATGGATGCGGACGTGCCCGGCTTCGGCCTGCCCCTCGCGCTCGTGATCGGCATGGCACTGGCGAGCGCAGCCATCATCATCGCCATTGGTACCTTTGCCGCACGCAGCCACCGCCGCCCGGTGGTAAGTGGCAGCGAGGAAATGCTCGGCGCACTGGGCACCGTCGGCGCCGCGGCCGAAGGTGGCGGCTGGTGGATCCATGTGCACGGCGAGACGTGGCGGGCACGCTGCGCGCAGCCACTGGCCTCCGGCAGCCACGTCCGCATCGTGGCGATGGACGGGCTCATCCTCGACGTCACCCCCGCCTCCGCCCAATCCGATCCGTTCCAACCCCAACCAGGGAGCCTCCCGCCATGATCGACCTTCAACTCGGGCTCGGCCCGCTGATCCTGCTGCTGCTCTTCCTCGTCATTGCCGCGCTCAAGGTGCTGCGCGAGTACGAGCGTGGTGTCATTTTCATGCTCGGCCGCTTCTGGCGGGTCAAGGGCCCGGGCCTGGTGATCGTGATTCCTGGCCTGCAGCAGATGGTCAAGGTGGATCTGCGCGTGGTGACGATGGACGTACCCTCGCAGGACGTCATCTCGCGTGACAACGTCTCGGTCAAGGTGAATGCGGTGGTGTATTTCCGCGTGGTCGACCCACAGAAGGCCATCATCCAGGTCGAGGACTACTTCAACGCCACCAGCCAGCTCGCCCAGACCACGTTGCGCGCCGTACTCGGCAAGCACGAGCTCGACGAGATGCTGTCGGAGCGCGAGAAGCTCAACGCCGATGTACAGCAGATCCTGGACGCCCAGACCGATGCATGGGGCATCAAGGTGGCCAACGTCGAGATCAAGCATGTGGATCTCAACGAGACCATGGTGCGCGCCATCGCCCGCCAGGCCGAGGCCGAGCGCGAGCGGCGCGCCAAGGTGATCCACGCCGAGGGTGAAAAGCAGGCCGCGGAAACGCTGCTCGAGGCCGCGCAGATGCTGTCCCGCGACCCCGCCGCAATGCAGCTGCGCTACCTGCAGACGCTGACCCAGGTGGCAGGCGACAAGAGCTCGACGCTGGTGTTTCCGGTGCCGGTGGACCTGCTGGGCAAGCTGATGGGTGCGCCAGGCACAGCAAGACCGCCCCAGGGCTGAGCAAGCTCAGCCACGAGGGGCTAAAGGTGATCAGGCTTGGCGGGCATGCGATCAATGCTCGCGGCTGGCGCCGCTCCTACAGCGGGGGAAACGCGCACAGGGGGTGCTGCAGGAGCGGCACCAGCCGCGAGGGATTGAGGGCGAGTACGCCCTTGCACCGGAGGCACTCAAAAAGCAGCCACCATGGATTTTGCAGGCCCGGAGCTCAGGCCCAATCCAGCACCAACGCAAGCGCGAGTGGCAGGAAAACCACCGCGGCCACGTTGCCGATCAGCACCATCGAGGCGACCTTGTCCGGCTCCTGGTTGTAGCGCTCGGCAAACATGAAGTTGAGCACCGCTGGCGGCAACGCACCGAACACCAGCACCAGCGCCGCCTCACGAGGCGGCAGTTCGATGAGCTGCAGCACCATCCACGACAGCGCGAGCCCGACCAGAGGCCGCGCCACGGCGCCGAACACGCCCACGCCGATCGCGCCGATGCGTGCGTTCGCAAGCCGCACTCCAAGGCCAAAGAGCATGAGCGGGATTGCGATCTCGCCCAGCATCCGGATCGCGGTCAGCAATGGCGGCCAGACCTCGAAATGCGTCAGGCTGACACCAAGGCCGAGTGCAGTGGCAAGCACGGACGGCACACGCCACACCGTCAGCACGCTCACGCGGTGGTCCAGCAACCAGGCCCCGAAGGAGAAGTGAAGCAGGTTCGACACCATGAACATCACCACCATGGGCGCCAGCGCCAGCTCCCCGAACGCGAGCACGGCCAGCGGCAGGCCAAGGTTGCCGCAGTTGTTGAACATCATCGGCGGCACCAGCGTCTTGGGCTGCATGCCGGTGACGCGCGCCAGCACCCAAGCCGCCACCCCCGAGCCCACCACCATCACGATCGAGGCGGCGATGAGCGGCAGGAAGGCGCTGATGTCGAAGGCCTTGTTGGCCAGCGCGGCGAACACCAGCGCGGGCACGAACACGTCCATGTTGAGCTTGTTGGCCTGCGACAGGTCGGGCTTGACACGGCGACCGACGAAGTAGCCAAGCGCCGTGATCGAGAACAGCGGAAAGAGGATTTCGACGATGCGGATCAGCATGCTGGGCGCGGACGCGGATCAGAGCACGTAGCGCGCCAGATCCTCGCGCTGTGCGAGCATGTCGAGGCGGCCGTCAACATACGGCGCATCGACGACGACCGCTTCGAGCGTACCCTTGCCGGCCTCGAACGAGACCTCCTCGAGCAGCTTCTCCATCACGGTGTACAAACGTCGGGCGCCGATGTTCTCGGTCTTCTCGTTGACCTGGTAGGCGATCTCGGCGAGGCGGCGGATGCCGTCGGCGGTGAAGCTGAGCGTCACGCCATCGGTGGCCAGCAGCGCTTCGTACTGGCGGGTGAGGCAGGCGTCGGTGCTGGTGAGGATGCGCTCGAAGTCCTCCACCGACAGCGACTCGAGCTCGACGCGGATCGGGAAGCGGCCCTGCAGTTCGGGGATGAGGTCGCTGGGCTTGGAAAGGTGGAACGCACCGCTGGCGATGAACAGGACATGATCGGTCTTGATCATGCCGTACTTGGTCGAGATCGTCGTACCTTCCACCAACGGCAGCAGGTCGCGCTGCACGCCCTGGCGGGACACGTCGGCGCCATGCGCATCAGTACGCGCCGCAATCTTGTCGACCTCGTCGAGGAAGACGATGCCGTTCTGCTCGACAGCGCGCACGGCCTCGAGCTTGACCTCCTCGTCATTGACCATGCGCGCGGCCTCCTCGTCGGCGAGCAGCTTCAGCGCCTCTCGGATCTTGAGCTTGCGCTGCTTCTTCTTGCCACCGCCCAGGTTCTGGAACATGCCCTGGATCTGCTGGGTAAGCTCCTCCATGCCGGGGGGGGCGAAGATCTCGGCCTGCATCGAGGGCGCGGCAAGCTCGATCTCGATCTCCTTGTCGTCGAGCTCGCCCTCGCGCAGCTTCTTGCGGAATTTCTGCCGGGTGGCGGAGTCCTGCGGCTCGGCCTCGGCCAAGCCCACCGGGCGTGCCGGCGGCAGCAGGGCATCGAGCACGCGATCCTCGGCGGCATCGAGGGCGCGGTCGCGCACCCGCTTCATCGCGCGCTCGCGGCCGTCCTTGATGGCGATCTCCATGAGGTCGCGGATGATGGTGTCGACATCGCGCCCGACATAGCCCACCTCGGTGAACTTGGTTGCCTCGATCTTGATGAAGGGCGCGTTGGCCAGGCGCGCCAGGCGGCGGGCGATCTCGGTCTTGCCGACCCCCGTGGGGCCGATCATGAGGATGTTCTTGGGCGTGATCTCGCTGCGCAGCGGCTCATCGACCTGCGCGCGCCGCCAGCGGTTGCGCAGCGCGATCGCGACCGCCTTCTTGGCCTTGTCCTGGCCGACGATATGCTTGTCGAGTTCGGAGACGATCTCCGGCGGGGTCATCTGGGTCATGCGTTCGCTCTCAATCCAGCACTTCGATGGTGTGGTGGTGATTGGTGTAGATGCACAGGTCGCCGGCAATCGACAGCGCCTTGGAGACGACCTCCTTCGGGTCGAGCTCGGTGTTCTCGATCAGGGCCCGCGCCGCCGACTGCGCATAGGCGCCGCCGCTGCCGATGGCGACGATGCCCTGCTCGGGCTCGAGCACGTCGCCGTTGCCGGTGATGACCAGCGAATGATCGCGATCGGCCACCGCCAGCATGGCCTCCAGACGGCGCAGCATGCGGTCCGTACGCCAGTCCTTGGCGAGCTCGACCGCGCTGCGCAGCAGGTTGCCCTGGTGCTTGTCGAGCTTGGCCTCGAAGCGTTCGAACAGGGTGAAGGCATCGGCCGTGCCACCTGCAAAACCGGCGAGGATCTGGCCGTTGTAAAGCGTACGCACCTTGCGCGCCGAGGCCTTGATGACGATGTTGCCCAGGGTGACCTGGCCGTCCCCGCCGAGGGCGACGCGATTGCCGCGCCGCACCGACAGGATGGTAGTGCCGCGATATTGTTCCATGACGATTCCTCGCCGGCGCAGGGCCGGCGTTTCAAGTAATCACTGACGCAGGGTGACGTGCGCAACCTGATCCACGCTCATGACGCGCAGCAGCGCGCCGACCATGGCGTTGACGTCGAACAGGCTGACGAGTGTACCCTGAGCCTGCAGGTTGGCGAGAATGTTGAACAGTGTCCCGGCGCAGACGAAGTCGATTCGACGCAGGCGCGCGCAATCGACCTTGAGCACCCGGCGCTCGGTCGCAAACGCTGCCAGCCGCTTGATCGCATCATTGGCCGCGCCGCTCAACTCCCCTTCGAGCACCAGCACATCCGGATCGGTGACCGACGCCGGCGCCGAGGCCGCCTGGGGCAATGCGGCACGCGGCTCTGCGCCGCGGCACTCCCAGGACGGCGGCGACTCCTCGAAGGTCACGGCGTAGTCGACGGCGATGTCCTCGAAGCGTGCCTGGTCCCCGGCGTACTGCAGCAACTCGAGCATCATCAGCCAGGTATCGCGCTCCTCGGCCTTGCCCGGCGCCAGACGCCCCCCCAGGATGTCTGCCAGCGCAGCCACATTGAGCAGGGTGACCTTGACCCGATCTGCGGCCAGTTCGGCGAGCAGGCGCCGCCACACGCCACAGCCCGCGTCATCCACACCGCGGACGCGGCCGACGTCGATACGCACGGCGCCCGCCCTGCGCGCGATCGCCGCCACCTGCTCGAACTGCTTGCCGGCCTGGGCGCCAAGCTGGCCCGTGAGATTGACCAGAGGCGGCAGAGGCTGCCCGGGACGCACCAGCCGACCCGACAGGTCAAGCCACGCAGGCGGCGAGCGCTCGAAGCGGGTCGCGTAGTCGAGCACACTCGACTCGAAGCGCTGTTTGTGCCCCCCCAGGCGATAGAGATCGAGCAGCATCAGCCAGATGCCCTCGCCGACATTGGCGCGCTCATCGCCCACGGTGGCCTCGAGCAGAGCCAGCGCTTCGGCATCGCTGCCATTGGCGTAGAGCACTGCCGCCTCCTCGTAGGCAGCACCAATTCCCGCCCCCACTTCCTGCACTTCGACCAGGCCTGCGGCGCGCCCGAGCGCGCGACCGTGATCTGTTGCCGAAAAATCCAGGCCGGACAGCTCCGTCGGCGGCGGCAACTCGACCGCAGCCGGCGCCCGCTCGATCTCTGGCACAGGAGTCACGGACGGCACTTTCTTGCCGAAGAAGGAGAGAGCCACGTGCGGATTTCCTGCATTTCCGGAGCGCCCGCTCCACGCCCGAAAGGGTGCAAACGACGCGTCACCGGCAAAAACAATATTTAGGTAAAAAAGCTTTTCAAACAACTATTAAGGAGCACCTGCAGCGACAATCGCCAACATTTGCAACAGGCGCGCACCGTACGCTCGGGCTCGGCTAGAATGCTGCAATGCAACCGAATATCACTTGCAGCCCCGGCAGCTCAAGCGCGCCAGCCCGGGCACAGGCAAGCCATGTCCTACCCATCAGAGTCTATTACGAAGACACCGACGCCGGGGGCGTCGTGTACTACGCAAACTATCTCAAATTCTGCGAGCGCGGCCGCACGGAGTGGCTGCGCGCGCTCGGCGTCGGGCAACAGGCCTTGCTCGAAGAGAGCGGCATTGCCTTCATGGTGCGCTCGCTGCAGGCCGACTACCGCGGCTCGGCCAGGCTCGACGACACGCTGCAGATCGTCAGCCGCATCGGCACACTGCGCCGTGCCAGCATCCAGTTCGAGCAACAAGCGCTGCGCGACGGTGAACTTCTGTTCTCGAGCAGTGTCATCGTCGCCTGCGTAGACGTAAACCGCCACAAACCCACCGCCATTCCGGCTCCCCTGTACGCTCTCCTCGAAAGCCAAGCATGACCGTCACCCAAGACCTTTCCATCATCAGCCTCATCGCCGAGGCCAGCATCCTGGTGCAGCTCGTCATGGCGCTGCTCGCCGGCCTGTCGGTCATGTCGTGGTACTGGATTTTCCGCAAGCGCTTCCAGATTCGCCAGGCACGCATCGCCACCGACAACTTCGAGCGCGACTTCTGGAGCGGCGGCGACCTCAACAAGCTCTACGACTCGGCAAGCCGCGGTCAGGCCGAAGGCATGGAGCGCATCTTCGAGGCCGGATACCGCGAGTTTACCAAGCTGCGCGCCAAGGGCCACGACCACGGCGCCACCCTTGACGGCGCTCGCCGTGCAATGCGCGCGACCTACCAGCGCGAGGTGGACGACCTCGAGGCTCACCTGGCCTTCCTCGCCTCGGTGGGCTCGGTGTCGCCCTATATCGGCCTGCTCGGTACGGTCTGGGGCATCATGAACTCCTTCCGCGGCCTGGCCAGCGTCGGCTCGGCCACGCTCGCACAGGTGGCGCCCGGCATCGCTGAGGCCTTGGTCGCCACCGCGATCGGCCTGTTCGCCGCGATCCCGGCGGTCGTCGCCTACAACCGCTTCGCGCACGACATCGACCGCGTCGGCATCCGCTTCGAGAGCTTCATGGAAGAGTTCTCCAACATCCTGCAGCGCAACCTGCGCTGAACGGACCGGAGCAGCCTGCCATGCGCCAACGCCGCCTGATGAACCAGATCAACGTCGTGCCCTACATCGACGTGATGCTGGTCCTTCTGGTGATCTTCATGGTCACCGCCCCCATGGTCCAGACCGGAAACATCAACGTACCCTCGGCAGCCCCGGTGGCTGCACCGCTGAGCGAGGCCGTGGTGATCCAGGTGGACGACAAGGGCGCCTACTCGATCATCCGCACCGCCGGCGCCAAGCCTGAGGACGTACCCGCTGTACGTCTGCAAACGACACTGGCCGACCTGCTTGCCCAGAACCCGGAGCAGACCTTCCTCGTTGCCGCTCACCGCAGCCTGAACTACCAACAGGTGATCGACGTGCTCGAGACCGCACGCATCGCCGGCGTGCAGAAGATCAGCCTGCAGACCCAGTCGGGCACCAGCGGCCGATGAACGAACGCGTCGTCCGCACTCGCGAGCTCCCGGGCAAGTGGGCATCGCTGGCCCTGACGGTGGCCGTCCACCTCGGGCTGGCGCTGTTCCTGTTCTTCGGCGTGCGCTGGCAAAGCAGCCCGCCGGCCGCGCTTGAAGTTCAACTCGCCGCCGCGCCTGCGCCGGCTCCCCAGCCCAGGCCTGCGCCGCCGAAGCCTGAGCCTCCCAAACCGCAGCCGGCTCCCGAGCCGCCCAAGCCACAACCCGCTCCCGAGCCGCCCAAACCTCAGCCGGCTCCTGAGCCGCCCAAGCCGCAACCGGCCCCCAAGCCGGAGATCGCCACCAAGGCGCCGGAGAAGAAGCCCGAGCCCCCCAAGCCGGAACCCAAGCCGGAACCCAAGCCCGCGCCGAAGCCCGAGCCGAAGCCCGAGCCAAAACCGGAACCCAAACCTGAACCGCCAAAGCCGCAACCGAAGCCCGAGCCCCCGAAGCCCGCCCCCAAGCCCGAGCCGAAGCCTCAGCCAAAGCCGGAACCCAAGCCGGTGCAGGATGACTACATGGCCCAGCGCCTGGCGCAGGAAACCCGGCGCGCAGAGCAGGCGCAGCTGGACAACCTGTTGCGCCAGGAAGGCGCACGCGCGGCGGCAGCAGGCGATGTGGATCGCTACCGCGCAGCCATCGCGGCCAAGGTGCGCGGCAACCTCCTGCGTCCGCCCGGCCTGATCGGAAACCCCGAGGCGGTATTCGAGGTCGACCAACTGCCCAGCGGCGAGGTGCTGAACGTGCGCCTGAAGCGCTCGTCCGGCGTACCCGCGCTCGACGACGCCATCGAGCGTGCAATCCGGCGCTCGAGCCCCTTGCCTCTGCCCGACAACCGCAGTCTGTTCCAACGCTCGCTCGAACTGAAATTCCGCCCGCTGGCCGACGATTGAGCCCGCCTTGTCTATAATCCGCGGCTGGAGTCCGCCCGCCATGACGAAACTGCTTACCGCCTTCCGCCTCTTCCTCGCCGCCGCGCTGTCCAGCCTCGCGCTGGGCGCGCACGCCCAGCTCTCGATCGAGATCACCGGAGCCGGTGCCACGCGCTTTCCGGTGATCATCCCGATCTTCGAGAACGAAGGCCGGCTGCCGCAGAGCGTCACAGACGTCGTGCGCGCCAACCTCGAACGCAGCGGCCTGTTCAACCTGGTGGACATGGGGCCGCTGCCGATGCCCGAGTCGGTGATGCCGGATCTCGCCGCAGTGCGCGCGCGCGGCGCCGATGCCGTCCTCACCGGGAGCCTGATCCCGATGGCCGATGGCCGCTACGAGGTACGCTTCCGCCTCTTCGACGCCCAGAAGCAGCTCGAACTGGGGGCCATGGCGCTACCGATGAGCCCGGCCCAGAACCGCATTGTCGGCCATCGCATCGCCGACTTTGTGTTCGAGAAGCTCACCGGCCTGCCGGGCTACTTCGCCACCCGCGTGGCCTACGTCATCAAGTCCGGCCCCAACTTCGAACTCCAGGTCGCCGACGCCGACGGCATGAACGCCGCAACCGCGCTGCGCTCGCGCGAGCCGATCATCTCGCCGGCATGGTCACCCGACGGCCAGAGCCTGGCCTACGTGTCGTTCGAGCAGAAGAAGCCGATCGTCTATGTGCACACGCTGGCCACCGGCCAGCGTCGGGTCATCGCCAACTTCAAGGGCTCGAACTCGGCGCCGACATGGTCTCCCGACGGTAACCAGCTTGCCGTGGTACTGACCAAGGATGGCCAGTCCCAGCTCTACGTCATCAATGCGGATGGCTCCGGCGTACGCCGCCTGGCGCAATCCTCGGGCATCGACACCGAGCCCTTCTGGGGCAGCGACGGCCATATCTACTTCACGTCCGACCGTGGCGGCAGCCCGCAGATCTACCGTATTCCAGCCGCCGGAGGCAGCGCACAGCGCGTCACCTTCGACGGCAACTACAACGTCTCGCCGCGACTCTCGTTCGACGGCAAGCTGCTCGCGTTCATCACCCGCAATGCCGGCCGTTTCCAGGTCGCCGTGCAGGACCTCGCCACGCGGCAGACCACGATCCTCACCGATTCGGCACGCGACGAATCGCCCAGCTTCGCACCCAGCGGCCGCATGATCCTCTACGCCACCGACAGCGGTGGCAGGGGCGTGCTGTCCGCGGTGTCGACGGACGGGCGCATCCGACAGCGGCTGACGGTGCAGGCTGCGGATGTCCGCGAGCCCGCCTGGGGCCCGCAGATCCGGTAAACACAACGCGGCGCAAACGCCGCAATCCTCTCTGCTGTCTTCAACACAAGTACTGGAGCTATACCCATGAAGAAACTCGTCCTCCCCGCCCTCATCGCCCTGACGCTTGCCGCGTGCTCGAGCACCGGCACCGACACCGCCGGCGCATCGGTTGAAGATCGTGGCGCCGGCGTGGCCACCGTCACTGCCCCCGGCATGAGCGGCAGCGGCATCGCCGCGCTGACCGATCCGAACAACATCCTGTCCAAGCGCAGCGTGTTCTTCGACTTCGACAGCTACGTGATCAAGCCCGAAGGTCGCCCGCTGATCGAAGCCCACGCCCGTTTCCTGGTGCAGAACCCCGAGATGCGCATGCTCGTCCAGGGCAACACCGACGAGCGCGGCAGCCGCGAGTACAACCTCGCCCTGGGCCAGAAGCGTGCCGACGTCGTCAAGCAGGCGCTGATGCTGCTGGGCGCGCGCGAAGCGCAGATCGAATCGGTCAGCCTGGGTGAAGAGAAGCCGCGCTGCGACGACCGCACCGAGACCTGCTACGCCGAGAACCGTCGCGGCGACATGCTCTACTCGGGCGAGTTCTAAGAGAGAGACGTCATGAAACGCCTTCTGCCGCTCGCAGCATCGCTTGCCCTCGTCGCCGCAACACCGGCGCACGCCCAACTCTTCGGGGGTGACACCGAGGCACGCAACCAGATCATCCAGCTCAGGCAGGATGTTCAGGGCCAGCTCGAGACCGCCGGTCGCGGCCAGCTCGAACTGGCCATGCAGAACGAGCAACTGCGCGCCGAAGTGGCGCGCCTGCGTGGCCAGATCGAACTGCTGATGAACGAGGTCGAGACGCTCAAGCAGCGGCAGAGGGATTTCTACGTCGACCTGGACGCACGTCTGCGCCAGATCGAGACTGGCGGCGGCGCCCCCGGGGTGGCCGCCTCCGGCGATCCTGCCGCAGAGTCGGCCGACTACCAGGCCGCACTCGGCCTGCTCAAGGACGGCAAGCAGAAGGACGCCCTCGCCGCCTTCGAAACCTTCGTGACCCGCTACCCCGCGGGCGGCTTCACTGCAGGCGCCCATTTCTGGGCCGGCAACGCTGCGCTCCAGGCGCGCGATGTCGCCGCCGCGACCAAGCACTTCAATGCCGTGCTGCAGAAGTGGCCCAACGACGACGTCGCCCCCGACGCCATGCTCGGCCTGGCCAATAGCCAACAGGCACTGGGCGATGCAGCCGCCACCCGCCGCACCCTGCAGGGGCTCGTCGAACGGTACCCGCAAAGCAACGCCGCACAGGTCGCACGCCAGCGCCTGAACGCGCGCTGAGCGCAATGTCGCAGCAAGCCACGCGGACGGCCGCGACCGTCCGCCTTCGCATCACCGAAATCTTTGCCTCCGTTCAAGGCGAATCGAGCCGAGTGGGCCTGCCCACCGTGTTCGTCCGCCTCACCGGCTGTCCGCTGCGCTGCACCTGGTGCGACACCGCTTATGCCTTCACCGGTGGCCACACGCGCGCGCTCGATGACATCCTCGCCGAGGTGGCTAGCCATGGCCTGCGCCATGTCTGTGTGACCGGCGGCGAACCGCTCGCCCAGAAGGGTTGTCTGGCACTGCTGGAAGCGTTGTGTGACGCCGGCCACGAGGTCTCGCTCGAGACCAGTGGCGCGCTCGACATTGCCGGCGTCGATCGGCGCGTGTCGCGCATCATGGATCTCAAGGCGCCCGGATCCGGCGAGGTCGACAAGAACCGCTACGAGAACCTCGCCGAGCTCACCGCACACGATGAGCTCAAGATCGTGCTCGCCAACACAGGCGACTACGACTGGGCGCGCGAGCACATCGCACGCCATCGACTCGACCAACGCTGCAACGTGCTGCTGTCCCCGGTGGCGGGTGAGCTCGACCCGGCCGAGCTCGCCGAATGGATCGTCCGCGACCGCCTGCCCGTGCGCTTCCAGCTCCAGCTCCATAAGGTGCTGTGGAACGACGCCCGCGGGCGCTGAGCACTGCTCGCCCGCAGACCACCCCGTCTCGAACCGGATTGCCCATGACCTCCACCGCCCGCGCCGTCGTACTGCTTTCAGGTGGCCTCGACTCGGCCACCTGCCTTGCCATCGCCCGTGACATGGGCTTCGAGACTTACGCACTCTCGGTCGCCTACGGCCAGCGCCACGCGGCCGAGCTGACCGCATCGAAACGGGTCGCCGAAGCGCTTGGCGCACGCGAGCACCGCCTGGCACGGGTCAACCTGGGCCAGTTCGGGGGCTCGGCGCTCACCGACCCGGGCATTGCCGTGCCGGTCGATGAGGAGAACACAGGCATCCCGGTCACCTATGTCCCCGCCCGCAACACGGTGATGCTGTCCATCGCACTCGCCTGGGCGGAGGTACTCGGCGCCAATGACATCTTCGTCGGCGTCAACGCAGTGGACTACTCGGGCTACCCCGATTGCCGCCCCGAATTCATCCAGGCCTTCGAGACGATGGCCAACCTGGCGACCAAGGTCGGCGTCGAAGGCGCACGACTGCGCATCCACGCCCCGCTGATCGAACTCACCAAGGCCGACATCATCCGCCGCGGCATCGCACTGGGGGTTGATTACGGCCTTACCGTAACCTGCTATCAGGCCGACGATGGTGGCCGGGCCTGCGGCCGCTGCGAAGCCTGCCGCCTGCGTGCCGCAGGCTTCGAGGCTGCAGGCGTACCCGATCCCACGCCCTATCAGGCGCACGCGCACTGACGCCTCCCGCGGCGACAACCCGGCCACATCGCGCTTTGCAGTTAGAATTCGGCCTCCCCCTCGCCCCCTGGCCAAAATCATGGAAGAACCCCTGGTCTCCGCCTCGACCATCGTCTGGCTCGCCTTCGCCATCGGCGCGGTGTTCGGCTTCGTCGCCAACCGCACGAACTTCTGCACCATGGGCGCGGTAGCGGATGTCGTCAATATGGGCGACTGGGGCCGAATGCGGATGTGGGCACTTGCCATCGCCATCGCCATCCTCGGCACGACGGCCCTGCAGGCCCTTGGCCTATTCGATGCCAGCAAGTCCTTCTATACCGGCAATCGCCTGATCTGGCTGTCGAATCTGGTCGGCGGCCTGGCGTTCGGCATCGGCATGACCCTGGCGTCGGGCTGCGGCAGCAAGACACTGATCCGCATCGGTGGCGGCAACCTCAAATCGATCGTGGTCTTCGTCTTCCTCGCCATCGGGGCCTACATGACAATGCGGGGCCTGTTCGGTGTCTGGCGGGTACGCCACATCGACACCGTGTCCACCGTGCTGCCCCACACTCAGGATATCCCCGCATTCCTGAGCGCGGCTTCCGGCATGGCGCCCGCTTCAGCCTTGCTCGTGGGCGCGCTGGTGGTGGGCGGCGGCCTGCTGATTTGGGCGCTGGCCGACCGGGAGGCCTGGCGCAGCGACGTCCTGGTCGGCGGCGTGGTCGTCGGCGCAACGGTGGTGGCCGGCTGGTATGTCTCCGCCCATCTCGGCTATGTCGCCGAACACCCGGAGACGCTGGAGGAGGCCTTCATAGCCACCAACAGCGGGCGTGCCGAATCGTTGACCTTCGTAGCCCCCCTCGCTTACACGCTCGAGCTCCTGATGCTGTGGAGCGACACCAGCCGCGTGGTGACTTTCGGCATCGCCAGCGCACTCGGCGTAATCGTCGGCTCGGCGGCCCATGCAGTGGCGAGCCGCGGCTTTCGCATCGAAAGCTTCCGCGACAGCGGCGACCTGGTACGTCACATGACTGGTGGCTTGCTCATGGGTTTCGGAGGGGTCACGGCCATGGGCTGCACGATCGGCCAGGGCATCACCGGGCTGTCCACCCTCGCCCTGGGCTCGGTGCTCACCACGATCGCCATCATCGCCGGCTCGGCCGTCACTTTGAAGATCCAGTACTGGCTGCTGATGCGCGAAGCCTGAGTCACATGCCGCCCCGGGACAAACGCCACAACTGCGAGCCACTATTGACGCGACAGGCCAGCCGAACTAAAATTTTGCCTCGCTTTTCGGGTCGTTAGCTCAGCTGGTAGAGCAGCGGACTTTTAATCCGTTGGTCGCTGGTTCGAATCCAGCACGGCCTACCAAGAAAACGGGGAAATGCCTCAGCCACGGCTGGGGCATTTCCTTTTCTACAGGATGCGTTTCCATGCAGATCTGGGTCGATGCCGACGCCTGTCCTGTCGTCATCAAGGACATCCTGTTCCGTGCCGCCGAACGCACCCGGCTACCGCTGATCCTGGTGGCCAACCAGTTCCTGCGCACGCCCCCATCGCCGCTGATCCGCATGGTGCAGGTGCCGGGCGGCTTCGACGAGGCGGACAAGTACATCGCTGCGCATGTCGAACCCGGCGACCTCGTGATCACGGCCGACATTCCGCTTGCCGCTGCCGTGGTGGAACGAAACGCCGAGGCGCTCTCGCCACGCGGCGAGCGCTACAGCCGCGAGAACATCCGCGAGCTGCTGGACCTGCGCAATTTCATGGATACGCTGCGCAGCACAGGCATCGACACCGGCGGGCCTGCAGCATTCAGCAGCGCCGACAGCAAAGCATTCGCAAACCGCCTCGATCGCCTGCTGCAAGTACGACGTTGACGGAGCAGACGTCTGAACGATGGACGCCCCCCATCGAATCGCGTATAGTCTCCGATTGACGTTTCGCCGAATTTGCGCTCACGGTCCTTTAGTTCGCGGTCCTGATTCGGCACTCATGGGTCAGGAGCAGCACGCTTGCGTCCGGACAGGGGCTTTCCCCCGTCACCGCCGACACGCCTCCGCCCCCACGCCACGTACTCGCCCAGATCACTTCGCCCTGCGCGCAGGATCGTCACTGCGAGTTCCACCCACCGGTCCGCCGAACATCGCGCCGATTTCTCCAGGCCCTTGCGCACGCTGCGCGCTACGCCCTGGTCCCCGATTCGCTCCCGGCGGAGGCGAAACAGCCCGACCCTGCTCACCGTGCAGCGCCGGAACAACGACAAGGAGCCCGAACATGGCCAAAGAAGAACTCATCGAAATGCACGGATCCGTTACCGAGGTGCTGCCCGACGGCCGCTACCGCGTAACCCTCGACAACGGCCACAACCTCATTGCCTACTCCGGCGGCAAGATGCGCAAGCACCACATCCGCATCATCGCCGGCGATAACGTCTCGCTCGAGATGTCGCCCTACGACCTGTCCAAGGGCCGCATCACCTTCCGCCACCTGCCTGGCCGGCCGGCCGGCGCAGCGGCTGCGCCGCCTCCCCGTCGCCGCTGAAGCGCGACAGCGCATCGCACGACACGCCCGCTCCGTGCCATAAGGCCGCAGCGGGCGTTGTTGCATCTGCAGATGCGCTCGACCGTGCGGAACATGCCAGCTCGATGCGTTGTCTCCTTTCACCAGGCTGCGTAGCGCGGAGCCTCCTGCCCCGCCGCCCACCTGACAGCCCCCCCCGGACTCAGGAGACGAGAGCATGACGACGCCCGACACCCGACACGACAACCCGCAGTTCGACAGCCTGCTTCCGGCCGCCCGCCTCGACCGCCGCGGCTTCGTCACCACGCTTGCCGCGGCAGGCTTTGCGCTCGCGGTTCAGCCGGTGCACGCAAGCACGCTGATCACCACCGATGACAGCAAGCTCACGACCGGCGACGAAACCATCGACGTCAACGGTGACCGCCTTCCAATCTACTTCGCCCGCCCGGCGGAGGCCACTGGCAGGCTCCCGATCGTGCTCGTGGTGCAGGAGATCTTCGGCGTCCACGAACACATCCGCGACGTCTGCCGCCGGCTTGCACATCAGGACTACCTCGCCATCGCTCCCGAACTCTTTTTCCGCCAGGGCGATCCGAGCAAGCTCGAGAGCGTGGCCGAGATTCTCCAGGAAATCGTCGCAAAGGTCCCAGACGCCCAGGTCATGGCCGACCTCGACGCTTGCGCTGACTGGGCTGTTGCAGCTCAGGGCGGAGACCCTGAAAAGCTCGCGATCACCGGTTTCTGCTGGGGCGGCCGCATCACCTGGCTATACGCGGCGCATACCGCCCGCGTTCGCGCGGGCATTGCCTGGTACGGCCGCCTGGTCGGCACCCCGTCGTCAAATACGCCCCTGCAACCGATCGACGTCGCCGACAGGTTGAACGCACCGGTGCTGGGCCTCTACGGCGGACAGGACCAGGGCATTCCCCTCGAGGGCGTGCAGATGATGCAGGAAGCGCTGCGCAAGGCCGGCAGCCCGAGCACGATCCACATCTACCCGGACGCACCCCACGCCTTCCATGCCGACTACCGGCCGAGCTATCGCCGGGAAGAGGCGGAGGACGGCTGGAAACGGCTGCTCGAGTGGCTTTCCTCCCACCTCGGCTGAGCATCACACCCCACGGGCGGCAGCGGCCGCCCCATCGCAGCGCCGATTACGGTCCCGGACGGGTGATCGGCATGCGCGGCGGCATTCACCAGCCCCATGCCGGCAACCCAGCCGAAGGCAAGCCCGCATAGCGTCGCAAGCAGCGCACTCAGCCATCGCCACCAGCTTCCCCGCATCTCTCCTCCGCGCCCATGGTTTTCGCCCGCAAGGGGCTCAGACGCGATGTTGGACGCAAACGCGGCGGCAGCGTTCCGGCTATTTCTCCACGTCCTCGCCCGTCGCGCCGGCCCCACCCTTGCTCGAGCGCGCCTCCAGTTCCCTGAGCAATCGAGCTGCAATCAGGCCATTGACCAAGCCGAACACGACCGCTGCGAGCGCAAAGACGGGCAACAGATAGAACACACCATCATGGGGCACAAGCCACAGACGGGCCACGACGAGCTGGGCGCCAATATGGGCGAAAGCGGCAAGGATGCTCTGGCTCACCGGCCCGAACCACCGTTTGGGCAAGCGCACTGCAATGCCCAGCACCAGCAGGCTGGCGACTGCACCCGACAGGCTGAGGAAAAAGCCGGGTGCAAGGAACTGCCCGAGCAGCAGGCTACCGGCGAGCACGCGCAGCAAGGACACCCACACCGCCTCGCGCCAACCCCAGCGTGCCAGCACCACCAGGGTGACGATATTGGCCAGCCCTGGCTTCACACCCGGCAGGGGCAGCGGAATGGCGGCCTCGGCCACGGTGAGCACGATCGCGGCAGCAGCATGGCGCGCGATCCGTCGATCTTCCGGCGTCGGCGTCAGTTCAATAGTTGAGGGAGTCATAGTTTGCCGAGCGCCCCGTAAGGCTCAGGCTGACCTCGTTGGGCGCACAGATCGCAACAGCGCCGGCCTGGGTCAGCCAGCCCTGACGCACGCAGTACTGACGCGGCCCCGGGTCGGAAGCCACGCGGGCACGGCCGGGCTGGATCTCGATCACCGTCACTCCGAGCGGGCCGGGCACTTCAATCAAGCGCTCGCGCCCGAGGTCGACCTCGGCCACGACCCTTCCACCGGCGCGTACCACGGCGCCATCCGGCGCACCGCCCTGCCACAGGCTGCGCACTGCGAGCCCGCATACCATCAGGCCGGCAAGCACGACCAGCACATCGCCCGGACGCAGCAGCGCCCACCAGTCGCCAAGCTTGCGCTTCACACGCTGGCGCCGCGTACGGCCCCGGCCGCCCCGCCTCCCGGGGCATCGCCTGCGCCAGACGCCGCGTCATGGACACTGCCCGCCGCGCGATCCGCGGCGCGGCGCGCCGCCGAACGATGGCGCACGAGCACATCCACCTGGTCACGAAACTGTACGGCCAGCCACTCGGCAAGATACACCGAGCGGTGCTGGCCGCCGGTACAGCCGATCGCCACTGTGAGATAACTGCGGTTGTCACGCATGTATGCCGGCAACCAGTCGGCGATGAACCGACGGATATCACCCGCCATGCACTCGACCTCGGGCAGCTTCTCGAGGAAATCCACCACCGGCTGGTCACGCCCGGTGAGTGGGCGCAGCCTGGGATCGTAGTAGGGATTGGGCAGGCAGCGCACGTCGAACACCAGGTCGGCATCGAGCGGAATGCCGTACTTGAAGCCGAAGGACTCGAACATCAGCGTCATGCCCTCGCCCGCCGGCATCTGGATGAAATCCTTCACCCAGGCACGCAGGGTATTGGGATGCAGCTCGCTGGTATCGATACGATGACCAAGCGCGGCGATGGGCTCGAGGGCATCGCGCTCGCGCTGGATGGCCTCCTCGAGACTGACGTCGTCGATTGCCAGCGGGTGTCTGCGCCGCGTTTCGGAAAAGCGCGCGATCAAGGCATCGTCACGTGCCTCCAGGAAGATCACCCGCAGGTCGCGCACCGTGGCGCGCAGTGCCTCCACCTGCTGCGGCAGCGCCGCGATGCTGGCGCCGGAGCGCATGTCCACCGCGACCGCCACCCGCCGCCACCCTGCTCCGCGCAGGTGTGCCACCAACTGCGGCAGCAATGCTGCGGGCAGGTTGTCGACGACGTAATAGCCCGCATCCTCGAGTACGTTGAGCGCGATGCTCTTGCCCGAGCCGGACAAGCCGCTGATGAGTACGATCTGCATGGTCCTGCACATGTGAAAAGGCCCGCCGACACTATAGCGCAGTGAGGGCGGGCCTGAACCTGAGGCTGGGTGTCAGCCCTCGTGCTTGCGCCGCTCCGCACGCCGCACCCAGAAATCGGCATTCTCGATACCGAGCGGGCGCGGATCGAATTCGGGCACGAGCCGGCCCTTGGCCTGCTGCGACTCATAGTCCTTGAGCGCAAGCAGGGCCGGCTTCTGCAGCACCAGGATCGCAACGATGTTGAGCCAGGCCATGATGCCCACGCCGATGTCGCCAAGCCCCCAGGCCAGGTCGCTGGTGCGCACGCAGCCGTACAGGGCGGAGCCGATGAGCGCGACCCTGAGCACGAAGATCAGTGCATCCGAGCGCAGGTTGCGGGTGAGGTAGGCGAGATTGGTCTCGGCAATGTAGTAGTAGGCAAGCACCGTCGTGAAGGCGAAGAAGAACAGCGCCACGGCGACGAACACCGCGCCAAAGCCGGGCAGTACGGCTTCCATCGCGGCCTGGGTGTAGCCGGTACCGGCGGCGATGTTGGCAAGCCCGGTGAACACCGGTTGGCCGTCCGCTCCCATCACGTTGTAGGTGCCAGTCACGAGGATCATGAAGGCGGTTGCCGAGCATACGAACAAGGTATCCACATAGACCGAGAAGGCCTGCACCAGGCCTTGCGCCGCCGGGTGGGGCACCTCGGCCGCGGCGGCGGCGTGCGGGCCGGAGCCCTGGCCGGCCTCGTTCGAATACACGCCGCGCTTGACGCCCCACTGGATCGCCAGGCCGATCATGGCGCCGAACCCAGCCTCCAGACCGAAGGCCGAGGACACGATCAGGCGCACGACCTCGGGCACCTTCTCGACATTGAGTGCGACCACCACTGCTGCAGCGAGGATGTAGCCCAGCGCCATGAAGGGCACCACCACCTGGGTCACTTGCGCGATACGACGCACGCCACCGAAGATGATCAGGCCGAGCAGAATGACGATGATGGTGCCGGTCACTGCAGGCGCAACGCCGAAGGCGTTCTGCATGCCCGCTGCGATGCTGTTGGTCTGCACCCCAGGAAGCAGCACGCCGCAGGCAAAGAGCGTGGCGACGGCAAACACGATCGCATACACCCGCCAGCCCAGCCCCTTCTCGATGTAGTAGGCCGGTCCGCCGCGGTAGAGCCCATGCTGCTCGGTCTTGTAGATCTGGCCGAGCGCCGACTCGATATAGGCAGTCGCCGCGCCCAGGAAGGCTACCATCCACATCCAGAAGATCGCTCCCGGGCCGCCAAAACCGATCGCCGTCGCCACGCCGGCGATGTTACCGGTGCCAACACGGCCCGACAGCGCGATCGTCAAGGCCTGGAACGACGACACCCCGGCTGCAGAGCTCTTGCCGCGGAACATCGCCTGCACCATCTCACCGATATGGCGAACCTGCATGAAGCGCGTGCGGATCGAGAAGTAAAGCCCGACCAGAAGGCACAGATACACCAGGGCCGGGCTCCACACCCAGCCATTGATCCAATCGACGGATTCTTGCATGACCACGCTTGCCAAAAATTGAAGGCTCGATTGTATCCGCTTGTTGCAGGTCAATGAAAAGGCTTCTTATCGACGGCGCTTACGACGATGCGATCACCTCGGCCGCGCCTGTGGCGTCAGACCACCCCTGCCAGGGGTGCGGAAGGCGAGCCAGGCGCTGCCCGCCAGCATGATCAACAGCCCTCCCCACAGCAGCGACAGGAAGGGGAAGGTCTTCACCACGACGATGACCTCCCCGCCGCTGCCGCCCGCAGCCAGCGACTCGACCACCGCACCCGGGGCAATCCAGAACTGGGTCGTGCGCCACACGCCCTGGTCGACCAGGGGCTGCAACAGGTAACCCGGCGTTGCCGTATGGCGCGCATAGCGGTAGTCGAGCAATTCACAGACCTGGCGCAGGGGGCCATCGTAGCGCTCGGGCGGCGCACGACTGTCCCGATACAGCGTCTGCCCATCCACCAGCGTACCTGCCGGCTCGCGCAGCTCAATGCGGGTAAGCGCATGCACACCGCCAGTCGTTCCGACCCCGCCATCGCGCAGCGGTGCCATGTCAAGGCCGGTCAGGCGCAAGGCAAAGCCATGGCGATCCCGAACCCACTCCGTCGGCTCGCCAGCGAAGGCGATCTCATGCTGCGTGTAGCTGTTGAGCGCGGTTGCCAGCAGCCCGCCCCACAGTGCAAGTACCAGCCCGGCATGGATCGCGACCACGGGCAATGCTGCCGACACCCCCCTTGCCCCCTGCCGGCGCAGACTCGCCAGCAGCCAGGCGCCACACCCGAGCGCGAAGTAGGCGCCACTGGCCAATCCGGCATCGAGGAAGGGCAGGACGGCGACGATCTGCTGCGACAGGACACCCGTGCCCTGGTAGCCCCCCGTCAGCAGACCGCCAGACACTGCAGTTCCTGCCACCACCGCGACCGCAAGCGGCAAGGACACCGCAGCCACCCGCGCAGATGCCCGGCGGCAGAAGTACCAGCCGCCGATCAGCCCCACGGCCACGAGCGGGAGCGGGAGCGACAGCATGCGCCCAACGGCGTGACCGTCGACATCCCATTGCTCGAAGGCCGCGCGCAGGGCTGCGAGCTCGGCACCGGTAGTCAGGTTGGCAAGCATCGCGAGGAAGGGCTTGTGATGTTCCGCTCGTGGCAGATCAAGCGCGGTAGCGCCGAAGGCGAGCAAGAGTTGCGCGGCGGCAATCGCGGCCGCACCCAGAAAGCAGATCTGCACAAGCCACATTCCCAGCCGCTGCGTGCCACGGTCGGTAGCCGGCAGGCGGACGGCGCGGACCCGCCTGCCCGCAAACCCCGCCCCGACCGCCGCCAGCAGCAGGATCGAAGCGAGAACGACATGGCTGACCCACGAGTCTGCGCCCACGTAACGGTGCGAACTCGCAAGCAGCGGGTTGCGCGTCACGGCCATCGCAAGCGGTATCGTGACTGCGGCAAGCACCGCCGCCCACGGCATGACCTGCCAGCGCCGCCGTCCGACCGCCCAGCCGCCGAATCCATGGAGGTGAGCGCCCAGCAGGCACCAGGTGCAGAACACCGCAGTCTGCACCGGATCCCAGTGCCAGACCTGGCCATACATCGCATCCTCGAACGCCCACAGCATGCCGAAGCCAATGCCGGCGGTAAGCACCACCCACGCCCGCCGCGCCCGCGTTCTGGCCAGCATCGGCCATGGCGCCGGGCGACCGCACAGCGCCTCGAGCGCCGGCTCCGCGAGTGCGAGCGTCCAGGCGTAGGCCGCCAGCACCAGGGGCGCATGGAACAGCATCCACGGCTTCATCAGATGCGCATTCATGCCCTGCGATGCCGATTGCATCAACCATTCCGGGGGTGTCTCCGCAAAGGGCGCGAGCCACAGCGCGGTCAGCACAAGCCACGCCGCGATCGCCGCGGTCGGCGACAGGTTGGGCCCGACCCGCGCACGCAGCGCACCGCCTGCCGCGAGACTGATGCACAGGGCTGCGAGCAGCAGCGTCGTGCCCTCATCACCGCCCCACAGGTTGGCGAGCTTGAGGTGGAGCGGCAGTTCCGCGCTGCTGTACAGCCAGACATAGCGCACTTCGAAACGGTCGCTGGCAAAATGCCAGCCGAGGGCCAACACACACGCCCACGCCAGCGCCGCCGACAGCGTCAACGCAAGAGCCCGCCCACGCGGCCTCAGCGCGGCATGTACGACGAGCGCCACCACTAGTGCGAGAACCGGCTGGCCGAGTTCGGGCCAGATCGCGACCGCGAGCGCGGCCAGTGCCATGACCGCCCCGCTCGGCGTGTGGCGGGAGATGGCGTCCATCTCAGCGCCCCTCCGCGCGCAGCACTTCGGGGTAATAGCACATGTAGCCCGTTGCGCAGTGCGACTCGGAAGGCCGCAGCCCGATTGCGAACGCGCGCACCGCCGCATCGTCCTCGCCCGCACGCACGCGCTCGAGCACCGACCGGACCATGCGCACGCTCGCCAGCTTGCGCGCGGTGGGCGCTTCACGCCCCGCGATCTTGATCGCCGCCACCTGCCCGCGCCGCAGCACCGGCACCGCACACAGGCCGCACGGCCCGTAGGGCAGGCCTTCGGGCGTGGTGCTGAAGCCGCAGGAGAAGCGGTACCACAGCCAGCGCTCGTACTCTGCGTCATTCTGCTGCAGGCGCGCCGCCAGCCGCGGCGACACCGCCCCGCCATCGCGGCGGCGGTAGCGGTATTCGAAGCGGTCGAGACAGATCGGGCCGCCGAGCTGGCCAGGCAGGTGAATGGTGTGGCAAGCGCCTTCCTCGAAGATGCAGCCGTCGTTGAGCACGAAGGCCTCGATCTCGATGTCGGGGACCTCGGCGGCAATGCTGGCGGCCTCGGCCAGGGTGACGTCACGCGGCAGGATCAGGCGCTGCGCGCCGAGCTCGCGGCACAGCCGCGCCGCACCGGCGTTGCGGCAGGTCGCCACCGAGCTGACGTGCATGCGCAGCGCCGGAAAGCGCAGCGCCAGCGCATGGAGCAGGCCGAGATCGCTGACGATCAGCGCGTCGCCGCCCAGCGCCGCAAAGCGCCCGGCGATATCCTCCGCGGCGCCGATCTGGGCGGCGGAATAGTGCTGGGCGTTGAGCACGAGCGACACGGTGGCCTCATGGGCGTGGGCAATGTCGATCGCACGCGCCAGATCCTCGTAGCGCGTCAGGTTGCCCGACGGGCGACGATTGGCATTGATGGCATGAAAACGGCCGAGCCAATCGGGCGGCACCAGGCCGCAGTAGAACTCGCTGGCGCCCGCCTGCGCCAGCGGCTCGATCTCGGCGACGCGCGACACCGGGGCAACGATCCTCATAGCGGCGCTCCCGGAACGACCAGGCGGGCGACACGCTTGCTGTCGACCGCCTGCCGCAGACTGCTCGCCATCGCCGCCGAATGGCGGCTGAACAAGGTATTGCCAAGCTGCACGCTGGCAGCCGCATCCGCCCGCCCGGGCCGCGACGCCAGCGCCGAAAAGCGCAGGCATTCCTTCTGGCAGCGCCGCCCGACGGCGAAGCGCTCCGTTCCTGTCACCGACAGCGAACCCGCCCGGCACATCCGGCCCTTGGCCACATAGACGTAGGGCAGATGTACCGCGGCAGGCAGCGGCAGGTCGGCGAATACTCCCTCATCGGCGAACAAGGGCACGTCGATCTCCAGTCGCCGAATGCCCAGGCGCCAGAAAAGGGCGCGCATCGTCGGTGCGGCGAGGCCATGGCCGCAGCGCCCCGCCCAGCCCGCATCGACCCGGGGATCCTTGGTCATGCGGCACAGCACGCGCCCGGCCACCGGACGCAAGTCCCCGAACCGGCTCGCCAGCTCGTGTGCGACACCCCAGTCATTGACCACCACCTCGCTGCCGGCGGGCAGCGTCGGCAGCAGCACATCGAGCTGCGCCAGAACCTCGGGCGAGGCCACCGGAGTGAGCAGGACCAGACGCATCCCGGCGCTCCTAGCCTGGCTCAGGGCCTCACGCAACGCCCGTGCGGAGGGCAGCAGGTGCTCGCAGAACTCGCTGCCGAAATACAGATGGGTGGGCTGCAGCGGCGCCAGCCAGGTCGCAAGCTCCGCATCGCCATGGAGACGCTGCCAGTGCTCTGCGCGTTCCGCAGTCGCGGCCGCTGTCCACGCCAGGTCGAGCGCATGGCAGGCCGCCACCGCCAGTTCAGGGGCATTCATTCCCGTTCCTCCTCGCGGCCGCAGGGGTCGCGGGCCACCAGCCCGCAGGCCCCCGTCCTGTGCGCCGCGGCAAGGCCGACGGCGCACGGGGTGCTTACAGGGCCATGATCACCGACTTGCTCTCGGTGTAAAGATCGAGCACCGCGCGCCCCATCTCGCGACCGATGCCCGATTGCTTGTAGCCGCCGAAGGGCATGGAGGCGTCGAGGATGTTGTGGCAGTTGACCCACACCGTTCCGGCCTTGATCTTCGGCACCAGCCGATGCACCCGCGACAGGTCGTTCGACCAGATGCTGGCGCCCAGGCCGAACGGGGTGTCGTTGGCGCGGCGGGCGACCTCGTCGAGGTCGTCATACGGCATTGCCACCACCACCGGACCGAAGATCTCCTCGCGCACCACCTTCATGTCGTCGCGGGTGTCCACCAGTACGGTGGGCTTGACGAAGTAGCCCTCGCCCTCGCCTGCCGCTCCGCCCGCCAGGGCGCGCGCGCCCTGCTCGAAACCGCTGCGGATGTAGCCGAGCACACGCTGCTGCTGGGTGGCCGACACCAGCGGGCCGATCTGGGTCGTGGGGTCGATGCCGGCACCGAGCTTCATGCCGGCGGCGATCTCGGACAGGCCCTCGACCACGCGCTCGAAGCGGCTCTTGTGCACATACAGGCGCGAACCCGCGCAGCACACCTGGCCCTGGTTGAAGAAGATCGCCTGCGCCGCACCCGCCGCCGCCGCCGCCGGATCAGCGTCGTCGAGCACGATCACCGGGCTCTTGCCACCGAGTTCCAGCGACACCCGCGTCATGTTGTCGAGCGCCGCCTTACCCACCAGCTTGCCGATCTCGGTCGAGCCCGTGAAGGCAACCTTCTCGATGCCGGTGTGCGAGGCCAGCGCTGCGCCCGCGGTATGGCCATGACCGGTGACCACGTTGAACACGCCGGCCGGGTAGCCCGCCTCCAGCACCAGCTCGGCAAAGCGCAGCGCCGACAACGGGGTCTCTTCGGCCGGCTTGAGCACCATGGTGCAGCCCGAGGCCAGCGCCGGCCCCGCTTTCCAGGCCACCATCAGAAGCGGGAAGTTCCACGGGATGATCGCGCCCACCACCCCCACCGGCTCGCGCCGGGTAAAGCCGAAGAACTCGCGGTTGCGCACCAGAGGCACCGAGACTTCCATCGTCGAGCCTTCCAGCTTGGTCGCCCAGCCCGCCATGTAGCGCAGGAAATCCACCACCAGCGCCACGTCGACCGCGCGCGCCATGGTCACCGGCTTGCCGTTGTCGAGGGCCTCGATCTCGGCCAGCTCCTGCGCGTTCGCCTCGACCAGGTCGGCCAGGCGCAGCAGCAGGCGCTCGCGGTCCACCGGACGCATGCGCGGCCACTCCCCCTGCTCGAAGGCCTTGCGCGCCGCTGCCACTGCGCGGTCGATATCGGCCGCCTCGCCGGCCGGCACGCTGGCAAACACCTGTGCGCTGGCCGGGTCGACCACCTCCAGCACACCACCGCCGACGGCCTCCAGCCACTCACTGCCAATCAGCATGCGCTTGGGCTGGGCCAGGAAGCGGCGCGTGTTGGCACTCAGCAACTCACCCTTGTATCGATCCATCGTTCGTCTCCGTATGTAGGTTTGGGTCTGGTTTGATCAGGTATCGGTTTGGGCGCGAACTGCGGCGCGCTCAGAAGTTGAACAGCAGTACGGCCTGCAGATAGACATTGCGGCGGGCGTTGCCCTGCAGCGCCTTCACGTCCCCGCCGCGCGGCTCATAGAGGCCGAGCAGCGGCACAAAGGTGAAGTTGTCGTTGATCTGCCAGAAGGCGAAGAGGTCGATTTCGCGCCCGTCGAGCTCGGCTCCATCACCGATGGACTTGATGTCCCAGTACTGGAGGGTCACCGACAGATCGGCACGCGGCGACAGGGTCAGCTCAAGTCGGTCCACTTTGTTGCCGCTGTTGGCCGGTCCGGCATAGTTGGCGGCAACCTCGCCCTGGAACCAGGTCCCCAGGCCTCGGCTGAGACCGAAGAACAGCGGATCGAAGGCCTCGTTGCGGGCAGTCCCGGCCTTGTCGGCCGAGAAGCGCGCATGGCGGTAGTTGAGCGTCGGACTCCACGGCAGATCGGCAAAGGTCCACCCGCCCTCGACGGTCCACGCGTCGGCGTCGTTCTTCACATCCGTGCTGCCACCACGCTGGTCGACGTACTCGAAGGACAGGAACAGGTTCTCCACCCCCAGGCTACCCTGACCGCGAACGCTGGTGATGCGCATGCCATCGCGGCGGTCGAAAATGCCCAGCCCCGTGCCCTTGTCCACATCGAGCACCTTCATCCAGCTCAGGCCAAGCGTGCCGTGCGTCTCCGACACGTACTCCACGTTCACGCCGCCAAGCTCGGTGTCCTGGTGATAGGGGTTGTCCGACTGCAGCCAGAACGCGTCGCCGCGCAACGGGCCGTCGGGGTCGACACGCAGGATGGCGGTATTGCCGAAGCTCTTCTTCGCAGCAAGGTAGTAGGCGCCGCCGCGATCGACATCGACACCGAGCACGTCGAGGCCCTTGCCGAGGTTGATGCGGTCGCCCGCGATCAGAAAGCCGTCACCGAGCTGGAACTGCTGGCGGCCGAAGGAGAAGTCGAGCAGGCCGCCGGCGCTGCGCCAGCCGAGGTAGGCATCCTCGAGGTCGATGTCGCGCTCACGCCCGGTGGTATAGCCGCCAGCATCGCCGTCGCCCCAGGAGCCCTGGGCGATCGCGCCCAACCCGCCGTACAGTTCACCGTTGCCGGCGCGAGTCTTGCCGACCAGGACGCCGTGCACGAAGGCTTCTCGCCACTTCTTGCCGCCCTCGCCGAGGTAGTCCTCGCGTGTCGAGAAGGCACCCGCCATGCCGTCGACGTTGAAGCCCAGGGTGGTGCCGTCGCGCTCGTAGAAGTCGGCGGCCTGTGCGCTGCCCAGTGTGGCCAGCCCTGCGAGCAAGGCGACCACGGTCGTGTGAATGCGCATGATGTTCGTCTCCTGATTGATTGTTTTGGCGTGCGGGGCCCCTCAGGACCCGTAAGGTCCCGATGAACGCCCCGCCACGCGGATCAGCGGATCAGTGCTTGGGTGTGCGGACTCAGCGCACGAAGACCTGCCCGGTGCCGAGCGACATGTCGCCGCCTGGCAGCTTCACCTGGCCGACCTTCGCCAGCGTGTCGGCGTCGTGGATGGAGATATCGTTGAAGGTTCCGGTGAGATACAGCCGGCTCCCCGCCTGGTTGGTCAGCAACGTGTAGTAGGTGTGATCGAGCTCGGCCGCCTCCACCAGCTTCTGCTGCGCGATGTCGTACTTGGTGAGGCGATGGAGCAGGCCGTAGATGATGTTGCGATCCTTCGGCGAGCGGATCCCGGTGAAATAGATCTCGGTCAGCGGGCCGAATTCGCGCGCCTCGGTCTCGCCGCTCTTGAGGTCGACGTTGAGGAAGCCGTACTGGTACTCGGCCGTCTCCATGTCCTGCTTGTCATCCTGGAACTTCGCCGTGGTGTAGAGGATGGTGAAGTCGCGCGTAGGCGTCTGTACCGGCCACAGGTAGAGCACGTCGAGCGGGGCATGGGTGGGCCGCTGCCAGTCGCGGATCGGCAGCGCGACCGTCATCTCGCCCGTCTTCACATCCACCCTGTAGAGGTTGGGACCCGCCACATAGACGGCACCGTCGTCGCCTGCAAGCATGATGTTGAGCTGGCGCGGCGCCGGGAACGTACGTACCGGCTTGGCCTCAAGACCGGCCTGGGTGTCATAGGCGACGAAACGCGGCTCGCCGACGCGATAGTGGTCGCGGTTGATCCGGGTGGGGTTCTGCACCGCGTACAGCTCCTTGCCGTCGGGGCTGATGGTGAACGACCCGATCGACTTGGCGCGTTCGTTCTCGCCCTGCGACATCTCGGCGCGGAAAGTCACCTTGCAGGTATCGAGGTCTACGCCGTAGATCGTGCCGAAGCGGTTGTTGAGGACATAGGCCGTGCGGCGGTCAGGCGCGATCTGCGTGATCCCCGGCCCGAAGGCGTCGGGCAGCTTGCAGGTCTTGTAGACACTGTCGCTGGCCAGGTCGACCACGTTCAGGTTGTTCGGATAGTTCGCCACCATCAGGTACTCGTTGCCGGGCTTGAGCGCCAGCGCCTCGTTGCCTGCAGCCGCAGGCAGGGTGCTGGCGGCCAGGCAGGCGAGCGCGGCCGCGGTGCGGCGCAGCGCGCCGCCGGTCATCGTTGTCTTCATGTCCGCCCCCTTACAGCTTGTCGCCCGGGAAGACCGAGCCGAGATTGCGCCAGTCCTCGCGGGTGTTGGCCGCGTCCTTGTTCCAGTCCGGGTAGGTGTTCATCACATCGGGCACCTGGGCCGGCCACCAGCACGGATCAGCACAGCCGTAGAGGTCGGACTCCATCGGCTGGCACAGCGAGGCCACGCCGCCGAAGGCGTCTACTTCCCAGCCCGGGTCCACCGTCGCCGTGCAGCCGGCGAGGGCGCTCATCGCCACCACCTCCTCGATCCGGTCCTCCGCAACCGCCTTGTCCAGCAGCCGCGCCTTGTTATTGATCGCCTTGAGATGTTTCATGACGCCCTCCTCGGGGAAATATGCTGTTCGATGAAGGCCGGGTTGCCGGCCATGATGCGGCTGTAGACCTCGATGCCGAAGTCCACCCAGTCGCGCATCAGATCGCAGTAGTGGTAGGTGGGGTGTGCCGGATCGCCGTAGCGCGCGTAGCTCTCGTGGTAGCAGCCGCCCGAGCACAGGTTGCGGATGCGGCAGCTGGCGCAGCCGGTATCGGTGCGATCCAGGCGCTGGGACAGGAAGTCGCCGAGCTGCTCGCGCTTGATACCGTTCTTCACATCGCCGAAAGTCGGCAGCGTGGAGCCGGTGAAGCGGTGGCACAGGTTCAGTTCGCCCTTGTGATCGACCGCCAGCATCTTCAGCCCGGCGCCGCAGGGCAGCGCCTTCTTGTGGCCTTCGTGCAGGTCGGTGATCAGCTGGTGCATGTTGGAGAAGCCGATGTTGCGACCTTCCAGCGCTGCCTCCAGGTAGCGCTGGCCAAGCCGCTTGAGCCCAGCGAAGACCTCGACCAGCTCCTCGCCCGTGAGGTTGAAGGTGCTGATGTCGCCCGAGGTCACCGGCGCGAAGCCGACTTCGGCAAAGCCGAGCTCGTTGAACAGGTGATCCCAGATGCGCTCGACTTCGGTGGTGCCATGGGTCAGCGTGACACGCGCGCCGACCGGCCGCGCGCGATAGCGCGACAGCAGGCGCTCGGCCTTGCGGCGCACGGTCTCGTAGGTGCCCTGACCGCCGACCGTGAGCCGGTTGCGGTCATGGATCGCCTTGGGACCGTCGATGCTGATCGACAGGCCGAAGCGGTGGGCGTTGAGCCAGTCGATGGTGTCGTCTGCAAGCAGCGTGGCGTTCGTCGTCATGACGAAATCGACCTGCTTGCCGAGCTCGGGGAAGCGCGTCTCGCAGTACGCCACCACGTCCTTGATCAGCGGCAGGTTGCTGAGCGGCTCGCCGCCAAAGAAGACGACGGTGTAGCGGGGCTCGTCGGGCGACTCGCGCAGCATCATCTCGATCGCGTCGCGTGCGGTCTCGAAGGCCATCTTGCGACCCGCCGAGGGCTTGTCGAGATCTTCCTTGTAGCAATAGGTGCAGCTCAGGTTGCAGCCGGTGTTGACGTTGAGCACCACCGTGGTGAGCGGGAAACGCTCGAAGGTGTGCGCGAGCGCGGTGGCGCCGGCCGGGCGGCCGTCGTCGATGAGCTCGAGCGCGACCAGCTCGCGGATCGCCTCGGCCACCTCATGGGCCTCGAACTCCGTACGCAGGCCGTCGATCAGGGCCTCGGCACTCAGGCTCTGGCGGCGGATACGGTCGAGCAAGGCCGCGGTCAGCGTGTCGAGCGCGAACAGCGAACTGCTCGGGATATGGAACAGCATGCGCGTACCATCGACGCGCACTTCGTGCAGGTTGTCATGCACGAGATTCAGGACCGCACTCATGGGGAACTCCTCGTGAATCGCGAGTTTCGGGGTGCAGGCGAACGCCTGCAGGCACGGACAGCGGACCCGCTCACGGAATCGGCGGGTTGTTCCAGCGCGGCGGCGCCACGATCACCTGGCCCTCGCCGCGCAGGCGCTCGGCACCCTGAGCCACCTCGGCCACGACCTTGAGATTGCCCACATTGCTGGCCGACATCCGGCGCGCCGGATTGGGCCCGGCGTCACCCGGCACGAACACGCCGCTCGCCGCGTCCATCAGGCCGGCGAACTTGACGTCCTCGTCGCGCACGGCAACCTCGTCGAAGGGCTCGACCGACCAGTTCGCCGGCACGAAACCGATGCGGAAGTCGTCCTCGGTACCGATCTGTCCATCCGGCCCGGCCGCCCAGGCCTCGGCGTCGAAGCGGGCCTCCACCTTCGCCGTCGGTGTGCCATTACCACCGATGCGGGCCACCGCGAACGCCGGCATCACCTTCACCGCCGCGATGCTGTCATACACAGCGAGCGTGCCGCCACGCGCCTCACCCACTGCGACCTGGTGCACGCCACGCGCGTCATCCGCCGCCTCCACGCGCAACACGACTTCGGCATTGGAGCGCCGGATCGTCTCCAGCAAGCGCACCCCCGGGGGCAGGCTCACCTCACCCTGCAGGCCGGAACCGACGATGCGCAACTCGGCCGCCATGCCGGCCTTGAGGTGGGCCGGGTGCACCGCCAGCACACGGCTGTTGCCGGGTTGCTGCAGGCTGGCCACGACATCGGCGCCGATCTCGTCCTGATCCCGCAGGAACATGCGTCCGCGCAGCACGCCGTCCTCGAGCGCAAACACCTGGCGCATCGGCGTGCCATCGACGACCAGATCGCCGCGCCACTCATAACCGGTGTACAGCAGCGCCTGCCCCTTGCCGCTCATCGCACTGCCGTCATCCCAGCGCCCGTCGAAGCTCAGCGCGTACAGGTCCTTGCCCTTGGCGGCGCTGACCTTCATGACACCCGAGAAACCGCCGCGCCCGCTCATGTGGCCGCTCATGCTCCACTCGCCCTTCACCACCTGCGGTGCACGGGCCTGCCATTGCGTCCAGGCCTCCGCCTGCAAGGGCAGGGTGCGCGCCAGTTCGGGGACCATTTCCTTGAGCGCGATGCCGAACCAGTCGCGGTCACGCCCCAGCGCCTGGTACTCGGTAGTCGGGTACTGACCGAGATGGAAATGCACCAGATGCTCCCACTCTTCCGCAGGCCGGCGCTGCAGCATCACCCGGGCGCCGGAATGGCAGCGCGCGCACATCTGGGTGAACTGCTCGGATTCGAACTGCTCGACCGTATTCAAGCGTCGCTCGAGCGCGTAACGCACGCCGTCGGTCTCGGAGGGCGCCAGGCCCTGCGTGTCGGCGAGATACTTGACCACGGTGCGCCGCTCGTCGTCCGTGACCTTCAGGCCATGGACGATCTGCATGCGTGCCACCGACATCAACCACCCTTCGGGACTCTTGCGCTGCTGACTGATGCGACTGATTCCCTCATCGCCCTCGGTGTGACAGGGCAGGCACTTCGCACGTATCAGCGCCTCGGCCGATGCCAGGGCCGGCGCCGGCGCCAGCGCTGCACCAAGGGCCGCCAGGCTGCTCAGCGCAGCCGTAATCGTTTTGATCTTCAAGACCGGATCTCCTCTTGTGTCCTCTGATGAAGCCCTTGCCGCACCCGATCGCCGCCGGGCTCCTGTGAAGGGTTCGATTCATCCTAGGCGTCGGACCGCCGGTCCTGTTATCCGAAAACGGCAAGGGCAGGCTCGGGCTCCGGCTTGCCATCGCGGACACCGACGTGCCATGCTCCAGGCACAGACCGGGGGCAAGGCTGCGGTGAAGGCCACGCCCGCCCCTGACTGGATCACATAACGACAATGGCGATCGCACACCGATCGGACAAGGAAGAGACATGTTGGCCAGCACCACCGGGAGCCCCCCGGGGGAGTACCGGCAATGAGCCCGGCCGCCACCAGGACGGACCGCCTCCCCTACTCGCATTCCTCACGCGAAACGAAAGACGCGGACGATCACGCCGCATGCCTGAGCAACTGGCAACAGCGCTACGATCAACTGAGCGCCGGCAGCTTTTCCGGCGTGTTCGAGGAATTCTGCTTCGGCAACGTTCAGTTGTTCCGCGAGGGACTGAACCAGTCCGTTCACCAATCCGGGATCGCCTGGCCTGGGTCGCGCACCTTCGCGGTACCGGTTGCGATCGAAGGCACGGGCTGGTTTGGCGGCGAGGTCTATGACGCGCATTCGATGCTGACGCTGGGCGGCTCCGACGAACTGGACTTCCGCACTCCCCGCCGGCTCGAGATCCTGGCCTGTACGGCGGACGCCAGGGCACTGTGCGACTACGCGCAGCAGGTCGATCACCGCAACATCGAGGCCGAACTCGCGGCACGCAGCATTGCGCCCGCCAGCCCCGAGCAGGTCACCGCCCTCGGCAAGCTGCTGGCGACGATGATGGCAAGCCTGCGGGCCACGCCTGCGCTCCTCCACCACGCGCAGATGCGCAAGGCGATGGAGCAAGCCCTGTTCGCCACGCTGCTCGACACCCTTGCGTCCGCCACCACCGCATCGGCCAGCCCCGCATCATGTCGCACCCGCCAGCTCGTGGTCGCACAAGCACGCGCCTACATGGAGGCCCACATCGACGAGCCGATCACGGTGGCCGACCTGTGCATCGAGCTCGGAGTATCGCGCCGCACCCTGCAGTACAGCTTCCAGGACGTGCTCAACCTCAACCCGGTCAAGTTCCTGCGCGCGATCCGACTCAACGCCGTGCGGCGGGCACTCAAGAGCGCAGACGCGAACGGCCGCGAGACGGTCGCGGACATTGCCGCACGCTGGGGGTTCTGGCACCTGTCGCACTTCGCCGCCGAGTACAAGGCCATGTTCGACGAACTGCCCTCCGAAACGCTCAAGCGCCGGATCTGACTCTGGTTGCGCGTCAATTAGTTTTTTTGCTACGCCCATTAGCCCAAATTGGCAACGCGCAGCCTCAGGAAATCCACCCCTGACCCTTCATCCAGCCCACGATCTGCGAAGCCCGCGGCGCGGCAAGGCCCAGCCGGGCCTCCAGCACCGCCTCAGGAGACACCCCCGCGCCGGCCGCACGCAGCGCGCACAGCGCCGGCGCAAGCTCCACCCCGTCCAGATGCCACACGCCGAGCGGCTGCTCGGGCGTCACCACCACCGTCCGCTCGACGATGCGGCCGTCCTTGACCACCGGACGGCTGTCGATGCCCACCGTCTCCGGCGTCACCGCCGCGTGCACTGGTGCGGCGTCGGGCCAGCTGCGCCGCGCCGCCCAGAATGGCGCATCGGACCAGCGCGACTCCTGCGCGTAGAAGTCCCGGCCGATGCGGGCGAAGCGGTGAAAAAGGTGTTCGATGCGCTGCTGGTGGAAGCGCCGGGCAAGTCCGCCATGCTCGGGGTCATGGCGCAGCGTCGCCACCACCGCCGGCGCCTGCAAGGCGGAAGACAGCGCCTGGAAGATGCCGTTGCCCGATAGCGGATCGACCGCCATCGCCGCATCGCCGACGCGAAGCCAGTCGTCCCCGGCGACCTCGCCACCGAGCACGGCCGTGCTGGTACGCGCATGGGGCTCGCCGACCGGCGCCGCATCGGCCATGAAGGCTGCAGCCGCGTCGACAGCCTCGAAGCGCGCACGGCAGTAGTCGCCGAGCGCCTTCTTGGCAGGCAGGCCTGCGGTGGCGACATCCAGGGTCAGCTGCAGATAGCGCCGCCCATCTGCCAGTGCAGCCATCCACATCCAGCCATCCTCGCAGCTCTGCACCGTCGAACCCGGTGAGGTTTCCGGGCCTCTCCAGTACTGCAGCAGCGACACCGTCTCCACCCCGCGCAGCCGCGGCCGCCCGCCCGCAGGGGCAGCACGGCCACGGGCCTCGACCACGAAGTCCGCAGCCAGGGCAAGACGGCGATCGGCGGCGTCCACGCCGATCCGGTAGCGCCCCTGCTCCGCGTGCACGGCGGTAACGCGCCCGCGCACCACCTGCACCCCCAGGCGCTCCAGATCCACGAGCATGGCGCGATCGAAGCACTGCCGATCGACGAGGCTCTCGGAGTTGGCCTCGGCATGCACCCCGTTCCAGTTCGCTCGCCGCGGGGAGGGCGGCGCGAAGGCATCGAGCGCGCGCTCGAAACCCAGACTGCGGAGGGCCTCGATGACCCGCGACGACACCCCCTCGACAGCGGCAAACCGGCGCGGCTCACCGACCAGCACGACGGGCTCGCCGAGCCGGGCCAGCCCCAGCGCGGTCGCCGCACCCGCCGGCCCGGCGCCGATGACCACGATTCCCTCATTGCTCATGCGTCCTGCTCCCCGGATTGTCCGCACCATGGTGGCGAGCCTGCGCACGCAACCATGCATGCAGCTGGTCGGCACGGCCTGCCACCGCCAGATGACGGGCAGCGAGGCCACTCAGCCAGGCACAAGCCATGCTGGCGCCGGCGCCGGACAGTGTGCCGTCGAGCGGCCGCACATGGGAGCCGAAATCGGCATGCTCCGCGCCCAGGGCCGCGATCTCGGACGGCGCGCAGCGCGCATCGCCGGTCACCCGCAGCACGCCCGCGAAGCCCGCGGGATACACCGCCGGGCCCCGTGCCGGTGCAGCCGCACACAGCACCACGCCCGCGGCGCGCGCGCGCGCACAGGCGGCGGCGAGCACGGGGCGCGGCTCACGCAGGCCAAGGCTGAGGTTGATCAGGCCGGCACCGCACTCGACCGCCCAGTCGATCGCGGCAGCCACCTGCAGCGGCGTGGTACCGAGACGCTCGCGGAACACCTGGGCGACCAGGAGTTCGATCCGGGGTGCGCAATGCAGCAGGATATCGGCGACGCGGCTGCCATGTCCGAGCGCGTCGGGCGCAGCCTCGGTGCGCCGCACGCCGCGGTCATCGAGCACGAAGGCTGCCGCGGCCGCAACGCAATTCTGGTGTCTGGGGGCGCAGCCGCTATCGACGAACGCCACCCGCAGCGCCGCGGCCGCCACCTAGGCGAGCTCCGCAGGCAGGTCGAGGACGTCGATCCGGCCGCCCTCCAGGCGCAGGCGCAGATCGCACCCGCACAGCGTGGCTGCACGATGACTGATCAGGATGCGCGTACGCCCAGCGAACAGGGCATCGACCTCGGCGATCACCGCGGCCTCGGTCGCTTCGTCGACCGCCGAGGTCGCCTCGTCGAGGACCAGGACGCAGGGGTCCTGCAACAGCGCACGGGCGATCGCGATACGCTGGCGCTGGCCGCCCGACAACTGCTGGCCGCGCTCGCCCAAGGGCGTATCGAGCCCTTGCGGCAACTGCGCGATCAGCACATCGAGCTGCGCCCGCCGCGCCGCCTCGCGTACAGCGGCATCGTCGGCCTGCGGCGCGGCATAGCGGATGTTGGCCGCGAGCGAGCCGCGGAACAGCACGATGTCCTGGCTGACGACCGCCACTGCGCGACGCAGCTCATTGAGGGCGAGCGCGCGCAGGTCCACGCCGTCGATCCTGATTGCACCGGCGGCAGGATCGTAATGGCGATGCAACAGATCGATGAGCGTGGACTTGCCCACGCCCGAGGCACCGGTCAGCGCCACCTTGCTGCCGGCCGGAATGCTCACCGAAGCGCCATCGAGCACGGCCTCCTGACGCCCAGGGTGGCGAAAGACCACATCGTCGAGCTCGATCCCGCCCCGCCATGCGGCGTCCGGCGCATGCAGCCCGACGCGCATCTCGACGTCCACCGGCGCCTCGCGCAACTCGCTCACCCGCATCAGGCTCACGCTCATGCGCTGCACTGCCACGTACAGGCCGAGCAGGCTGTTGACCGGGCCGGTCGCCATGCCGAGGTAGGTCGAGAACGCAATCAGCGCGCCGAGCTGCCAGGCGTCGTTGATCACCCACCAGCCGCCGATCACGAATGCGGCAGCGCGTGTCAGCGAGGTCAGCGTCGCCGGCACGGCATGAGTCAGGAATTCGGTGCGCTGCAGGCGCAGCAGCCCGCCCAGGTAGTGCGCGCCCAGCGCGTCCAGGCGTGCGCGTTCGTCGGCCTCGCGGCTGGAGGCCTGGATGAACTTCATCGCCGGCAGGGTCTCGACCAGGAAGCTCGACACATCGGCAGCGCGCTCGCGTACGCACCGCGTATCGACCTCCACCTTGCGCCGCATCCAGCGCAGCCACACCACCTCGAGCGGCACCAGCACCAGAACAAGCAAGGACAGCTCCCAGGACAGGCTGAGCATCAGCAATACCGCCCCGGCGAGGCCGATCAGACTGCTGACGGCCGCGAACAGGCTATCGACCGCAAAGCGCTGGATCTCGGCGACGTCGCCATCGATGCGCGACATCAGGTCGCCCATGCGCTGACGACCATAGAATGCGGGCGACAGGCGCTGCAGGTGGCCGTAGAGATCACTGCGCAAGGCGAACAGGATGGTGCCGGAGAGCCGCGTGTGGAGCAGCCGGTTGATGCCGGCAAGGACGGTGCCGACGATGCCGACCAAGACCATCGTCCCGGCGACGGCCAGCAGCATGCCGTAGTCCCGCGCGAGCAGGCCTTCGTCGATGAGCAGCTTGATCAGCCAGGGCTGCAGCAGCACGAGCAGCGTCGCGGCGAACGACAGCAACAGCAGGCCCGCGATCGCGCGTCGCTGCGGCCGCACGAAACCGTAGAGCCAGCGCAGGCCGCGCTGCAGTTCGTCGGGCCGATCGGAGCGGATCAGGCGGGCAAGCATGGCTCAGTGCGCAACCAGCTCACCATGCTCACGACGGGCAACGCCGGCACGCTCCAGCTCCTTCACCAGCCAGGCAGCAAGCGCATCCGGGTCCAGTCCAAGAAAACGCGCATTGGCCTCGCGGTAGAGCGGCGTCTCGGCAAGATGCCGCGGCAACTCGTCGAGCGCCATGCTGCGCACCTCGAGCAGCTTGAAGGTCATGCATGCGCGGATGGCGTTGCGCGCCATGCGCGCGCTGTCGGCCTCGAAGGCGCGCAAGCGGGCGAAGGCGCGTCCGAGCGCATCGTCGAACTCGGCAAACGGTGCGCCATGGCCGGGGATGACGACATCCACCGCCAGCCGGCCTATCTCCTCCAACGTCCGCCGCGCCTCGCCAAGGCCGTCTCCGGTGCCGAGCACGTCCGCGAACAGGATGCCGAAGCCGTCGCGCCACAGCGCGTCCCCCGACATCAGGATGCGGCGCTCGGCGTTGTAGTAGGCCAGCGCATCCATGTCGTGCCCAGGGACTGCAATCGCCTCCCACTCGAGTTCGCCGGCGACGAAGCGCTCGCCCGGGCTGAGCGTGGCATCGGCATGGAAGCGCTCGCCCGATTGCGCTGCGGTGCTCAGCAGCAAGGCCTGCTCGTCCCACTCATTCACCGCCGGCGCCATGCCGACAGGCACGGTGATCGAGCAGCCGAAGGCACGCTGCACGCTGGCGTTGCCGCCAATGTGGTCCGAATGCGAGTGCGTGTTGAGCAGCCGACCCAGCCTGCGCCCATCGAGCGCGTCGCGCAGCAGTTCTACCGTCTGCGCGGCATGACTCACGTAGCCTGAGTCGACCAGCGTCGCCTCGTCGCCGTCGACCAGCACCACGTTGTTCGCCGACAGCCAGCCACGCTCGAGCACCTGCAGCGTACGCGGCAGACGGGGGCGCTGGGTCAATCGCTGCCCTCCCCGAGCTCGGCGGCGACATTGGCCGGCAGCGGCACCGCCGCGTCATCGGCCTTGAGTGCCGGCGGCGGCGGTGCGACCGGCACCCCGTTGATCTCGTCGGCGGTACGCCCACAACCGAGGCAGACGCCGGAATCCCAGTCGATCATGCACACGCCGACACACAGGGCGTCGCCGCTCATGCACGTGTCTCCGCTATCGGCGCAGTCGCACCCAGCCATTCACGGCGCTCGGCAACCGCGGCCAGGATGGTGCGGCGCTCGTCGTCGCTGCTGCGGCTCCAGCGCGTGATCTCGTCGATCGTGCGCTGGCAGCCCTCGCACCAGCCGGTGTCCGGACACATGCGGCAGATGTTGATACAGGGGGAAGGAACACTCATGCGAAGCTCTCTGTTGGCAGGTCGGCTGCCCGTGCGTGCGGGCAAGCTCATGATCCAAAGCCAGGATTATGGACCAGCCGGCGCGCGCTGGGCACGCTTGGCGAGCACCGCACGCGCCACGCGCGATGCCGGCTCGCGGCCGAGCTGAGCGCTGATCCAGGCTGCGGTGTCGACGAGGGCGTCGAGTTCGATGCCGGTATCGATGCCCAGGCCGTGCAGCAGCCAGACCACATCCTCGGTCGCAACGTTCCCCGATGCCCCCGCTGCATACGGGCAGCCGCCCAGGCCACCAACCGAAGCGTCGAACACCGCCACGCCCATCTGCAGCGAGGCATGCACGTTGGCGACCGCCATGCCGTAGGTGTCGTGATAGTGGCCGGCAAGCAGCTCGACCGGCACACGCATCGCCACGGCCTCGAGCATGCGCTGGATGCTCGCCGGGTTACCGACACCGATCGTGTCGCCAAGCGAGATCTCGTAGCAGCCCATGTCGCGCAGGGTGGCCGCGACCTCGGCCACCGCCTGCGGCGCCACTGCACCCTCGTAGGGGCAGCCGACCACGCAGGACACGTAGCCGCGCACGCGCACGCCGGCCGCGTGCGCCGCCTCGGTGACCGGACGGAAGCGCGCCAGCGACTCGGCGATCGAGCAGTTGATGTTCTTCTGGCTGAAGGACTCGGAGGCGGCGCCAAACACCGCCACCTCCTTCGCCCCGGCAGCAAGCGCCGCCTCGAAGCCCTTGAGGTTGGGCGTCAGCACCGGATACGCGACACCGGCCGCTGGCTGCGCGAGCACGCGCGCGAGTACCTCGGCGTTGTCACCCATCTGCGGCACCCACTTGGGCGACACGAAGGAAGTGGTCTCGATCGCCTTGAGCCCGGCACGCTCAAGACGACGCACGAGTTCGACCTTGGTCTCGGTGGGAACCAGTTGCTTCTCGTTCTGCAGGCCGTCGCGCGGCCCCATCTCGACAATGCGCACGGCGTTGGGCAGCTTCGGTGTGGTCATGTATGCATGCTCCTGGTCAGGCGGTCTTCGCTTCGTCGAGGCCGAGTTCCTCCTTCATCTTCTGACGGATCTGGAACTTCTGGATCTTGCCGGTCACCGTCATCGGGAAGCTGTCGACGAAACGGATGTAGCGCGGGATCTTGTAGTGCGCGATCTGCCCCTGGCAGTAGGCACGCACCTCGTCCTCGGTCAGGCCCTCGCCCTCGCGCACGATGATCCAGGCGCACAGTTCCTCGCCGAACCTCTGATCGGGAATGCCGACCACCTGGACATCGAGCACCTTGGGGTGAGCGTAGAGGAACTCCTCGATCTCGCGCGGATAGATGTTCTCGCCACCGCGGATCACCATGTCCTTGATACGACCGACGATGTTGCAATAGCCCTCGTCGTCGATGACCGCGAGGTCGCCGGTGTGCATCCAGCCGCCAGCGTCGATCGCCTCCCTGGTCTTGGCCTCGTCGCCCCAGTAGCCAAGCATCACCGAGTAACCGCGCGTGCACAGTTCGCCCGGCGTGCCACGCGGCACGATGCGGCCGTCGGTATCGACGATCTTCACTTCCAGATGGGGCTGGACGCGGCCGACGGTCGATACACGGCGGTCGATGGGGTCGTCGGTACCGCTCTGGAAGCTCACCGGCGAGGTCTCGGTCATGCCGTAGGCAATGGTCACCTCCGACATGTTCATCTTGCCGATCACGCGCTTCATGACCTCGATCGGGCACGGACTGCCGGCCATGATGCCGGTGCGCAGGCTGGAGAGATCGAACTCGGCGAAGCGCGGATGGTCGAGCGCGGCGATGAACATCGTCGGTACGCCGTACAGCGCGGAGCACCGCTCCTGCGCGACCGTCTCCAGCACTGCCAGCGGCTCGAAGGCCTCGGCCGGGTACACCATGGTCGCGCCATGGGTCAGGCAGCCGAGGTTGCCCATCACCATGCCGAAGCAGTGGTACAGCGGCACCGGGATGCACAGGCGGTCGCCCGGCACGAGCTTGATCGCCTCGCCGACGAAGTAGCCGTTGTTGAGGATGTTGTGGTGCGACAGCGTCGCGCCCTTGGGATGGCCGGTAGTGCCGGAGGTGAACTGGATGTTGATCGGGTCGTCGAACTGCAGCTTCTCGGACAATACAGCCAGCGCAGCGAACTCCTCGCGAGCGGGCGCACGCAGCAGCTCGTCGAAGTTGAGCATGCCGGGCGACCTGTCCGCGCCCATGCGAATCACCATCTCGAGCGCGGGCAGGCGGTGGCTGCGCAGCAGGCCGGGCTCGCAGTGGCCGAGCTCGGGTGCGAGGTCGGCGATCATCTCGAGGTAGTTGCTGGTCTTGAAAGCGGGCGACAGGATCAGCGCACGGCAGCCGACCTTGTTGAGCGCGTACTCGAGTTCGGAGCGGCGATAGGCCGGGTTGATGTTCACCAGCACCAGCCCGGCCTTGGCGGTGGCGAACTGGGTCAGCGCCCATTCCATGTTGTTCTGCGACCAGATCCCGATGCGATCGCCCGGCTCGAGGCCAAGCCGCATCAATCCGCAGGCCAGCGCGTCAACCTTGAGCTTGAGCTGGGCGTAGGTCAGGCGCACGTCCTGGTGGCGCACGATCAGCGCCTCGCGTTCGGCATGGGAGGCGCAGGCCTCGTCGAAGAAGCGGCCGATGGTCTGGCCGATCAGTTGCTTTTCGGATGCGCCGTGCACATAGCTTGCGGTGCTGCTCATCGTGTCGTCCTCGCTCCTGTTCTTGTGTGCGTACCACTTCGACTACAAAAGGCTCGCGGCTGGCGCCGCTCCTGCAGGGAGGGCGCAGGCGTGCGGGGCTTGCTGTGGGAGCGGCGCAAGCCGCGAACCTTTAAAGCATCTGACCCGCACGCCTGCGCCTTCACCCCCTCGCGGCTGTCGCCGCTCCTACAGCAATCGGCCTTGCGTGAATCAGGCCGCGGTGGCCTCGAAATCCACCAGCTCGGCGCCGTCGCCCACCTGGTCGCCGACGCCGAAGCGGAAGGCCTTGACCGTGCCGGCGGCGGGCGCGGTGATGGTGTGCTCCATCTTCATCGCCTCCAGGATCAGCAGCGGCGCGCCCTTCTCTACCTTGGCACCCTCAGCGGCAACGAGCGCGATGACCTTGCCGGGCATCGGCGCCAGCAGGCCGCCCTCGGCGCCGCCCCCCTCGCCGCCGTGGTGCAGCGGATCGACTGCAGCAAGCTGCCAGGCGCGTCCCTTGGCGAAGACGTGGCGGCGGCCGGCGGCGGCGATCACGGTGGCGTCCATGCGCGTGCCGTCGAGCTCGACGCGCAGCAGCCCGCGCTCGTTGAGCTCGCCGCGCGCCTCGACGCTGCGACCGTCGATGGAGAGCCGCCAGGCCCCCGGCAGGTAGGCGACATCGACGGCGTGGTCGGTATCCGCATGACGGAACAGCAAGGTGCGACGTGCAGTGGCGTTCATCCGCCAGCCGTCGCGCGCATGCCAGGGCGAGCGCGCATCCGCCGTGCGCTGCGCGCGCTTGTCGGCCAGGGCCGCTTCGCGCAGCAGCTCGGCGAGCGCGGCAATCTGCAGCACTTCGTCCGCCACCCCGGCGTCGGCGGGGAAGAGGTAGGCCTTCTCGCGCTCGATCAGGCCGGTGTCGAGGTCGGCGCCCGAGAACGCCGGGCAGGCCGTCAGGCGCGACAGGAACTCGATGTTGTTGGCGACACCCACCACGCGGTAGTCGGCCAGCGCCTGCAGCATGCGGGCGAGCGCGCGGTCGCGGTTGATGTCCCATACGATCAGCTTGGCGATCATCGGGTCGTAGTGCGGGCTGATCTCATCGCCCTCCTCGACGCCGGTGTCGACGCGCACATGCAGCGACTCGGCGGGCGGCGCCAGGTGCACCAGCTTGCCGGTGGAGGGCAGGAAGCCCTTGGCCGGGTCTTCGGCGTAGATACGCGCCTCGAGTGCATGGCCGCGGATCTGCAGTTGCTCCTGCTCCAGCGGCAGCTTCTCGCCCGAGGCGACGCGCAGCTGCCACTCGACCAGATCCAGCCCGGTGATCATCTCGGTGACCGGGTGCTCGACCTGCAGGCGGGTGTTCATCTCCATGAAGTAGAAGGAACCGTCCTGGTTGGCGATGAACTCCACCGTGCCGGCGCCGACGTAACCCACCGCCTTGGCCGCATCGACCGCCGCCTTGCCCATCGCCGCACGCCGCTCGGGCGTCATGCCGGGCGCGGGCGCTTCTTCCAGCACCTTCTGGTGGCGGCGCTGCACCGAGCAGTCGCGCTCGAACAGGTACACCACGTTGCCGTGGGTGTCACCGAAGACCTGGATCTCGATATGGCGAGGCTTGGTGATGTACTTCTCGACCAGCACATGGTCGTCGCCGAAGCTGGAGATGGCCTCGCGCTTGCAGGAGGCGAGCAGATCGATGAAGTCCTCCGACTTCTCGACCAGGCGCATGCCCTTGCCGCCACCGCCGGCCGCGGCCTTGATCAGCACCGGGTAGCCGATGGCGTCGGCCTGCTGGTGCAGGTAAGCCGGCGCCTGCTCGTCGCCGTGGTAGCCGGGGGTGAGCGGCACGCCGGCCGCGTCCATCAGCTTCTTGGCCTCTGACTTCGAGCCCATGGCGCGAATCGCCGACACCGGCGGGCCGATGAAGACGATGCCCTCGCGCTCGCAGGCGTGGCAGAAGTCCTCGTTCTCGGACAGAAAGCCGTAGCCCGGGTGGATGGCCTGGGCGCCGGTCTGCTTGGCCGCAGCGATGATCTTGTCGATGACGAGGTAGCTCTCGCGCGCCGCCGCGGGGCCGATCAGCACCGCCTCGTCGGCCAGGCGTACGTGGCGGGCGTTGGCATCGGCCTCGGAATACACCGCGACGGTCTTGATGCCCATGCGGCGGGCGGTCTTGATCACCCGGCAGGCGATCTCTCCACGATTGGCAATCAGGATCTTGTCGAACATGTTGTCTCCAGCGTGTCTTGTGTCGGTTCGGCGCGAGGCCAGGCGCAATTTCGGCCCAATTCCGGCATTCAGCCCTGCGCGATCCAGGCTGCAGGGCGCTTGTCGAGGAAGGCAGCCAGGCCTTCCTTGGCCTCCGGGGTTGCGCGCAGGCTGGCGATGCGGCCTGCGGTATCCATCACCAGCGCATCGCTCACCGGCCGGTTGGCCACCGCACGGATCAGATCCTTGGCCGCAGCCTGCGACTTGGGGCCGCCCTGCAGCAGCGCATCGACCACTTCCTCGACCTTGGCATCCAGCGCCTCGGCGGCGACTGCCTCATGGGCCAGCCCCAGCTCGGCCGCGCGTGTCGCATTGATGCGCTCGGCAGTCTGGAAGTAGCGGTAGGCCTGGCGCTCGCCGATGGCACGGATCACGTAGGGGCTGATCGCCGACGGGATGATCCCGAACTTGACCTCCGAAGTCGCAAACACCGCCTTGTCACCGGCAATGCAGATATCGCAGGCGCTCGCCAGCCCCATGCCGCCACCCAGCGCCGCACCATGCACGCGGGCGATGGTGGGCTTGTTCATCTCCGCCAGGGTGCGCAGCATGCCGGCGAGCTTCATCGCATCGGCGAAGTTCTCCGCCTCGCTCGCCTCGCCGGCAGCCCTCATCCAGTTGAGGTCGGCGCCGGCCGAAAAACTCTTGCCGCGTCCCGCCAGCACGACCGCGCGCACCGCGTTGTCGGCATCGAGCTCGATGCAGGCGGCGGTGAGGTCGGCGATCAGCTGCGCGTTGAAGGCGTTATGCACGTCCGGACGGTTCATCCAGATCGTCGCCACACCACCAGCGCGGACGATCTCCAGGGTCTCGTAGCTCATCTCGCCCCCTTACATCCGGAACACGCCGAACTTGGTCGGCTGGATCGGTGCATTGAGCGCGGCCGACAGCGACAGGCCGAGGATGCGACGCGACTGCGCCGGGTCGACCACGCCGTCGTCCCACATGCGCGCGGTGGCGTAGTAGGGATGGCCCTGGAACTCGTACTGGTCGCGGATCGGCGCCTTGAAGGCCTCTTCCTCCTCCTTGCTCCAGCTGCCGCCCTTGGCCTCGATGCCGTCGCGGCGCACGGTGGACAGCACGCTCGCCGCCTGCTCGCCGCCCATCACGCTGATACGCGAGTTGGGCCACATCCACAGGAAGCGCGGCGAGTAGGCACGGCCGCACATGCCGTAGTTGCCGGCACCGAAGGAGCCGCCGATGAGCATGGTGATCTTGGGCACCTGCACGGTCGCCACGGCGGTCACCATCTTGGCGCCGTCCTTGGCGATGCCGCCGTTCTCGTACTTGCGGCCAACCATGAAGCCGGTGATGTTCTGCAGGAACAGCAGCGGGATGCCGCGCTGGCCGCACAGCTCGATGAAGTGCGCGCCCTTCTGCGCCGACTCGCCGAACAGGATGCCATTGTTGGCGACGATACCCACCGGGTAGCCGTGGAGCTGGGCGAAGCCGCACACCAGGGTGGTGCCGTAGCGCGCCTTGAACTCGTCGAAGCGCGAGCCATCGACCACGCGGGCGATGATCTCGCGCACGTCGAAGGGCTTGCGGGTGTCGGTGGGGATGATGCCGTAGATCTCTTCCGGGTCGTAAAGCGGCGCCTCGCCCTGCCCGAGCGCCATGTTGATCGGCTTCGTGCGGTTGAGGTTGGAGACGATGCGGCGCGCGATGTAGAGCGCGTGGGCGTCGTTCTCGGCCAGATGGTCGGCCACGCCCGACAGGCGCGTATGCACATCGCCGCCGCCCAGGTCCTCGGCGCTCACCACCTCGCCGGTCGCCGCCTTCACCAGCGGCGGGCCGCCGAGGAAGATGGTGCCCTGGTTCTTGACGATGACGGTCTCATCCGACATCGCCGGCACATAGGCGCCACCTGCGGTGCACGAGCCCATCACCACCGCGACCTGCGGGATACCCTTGGCCGACATGTTGGCCTGGTTGAAGAAGATGCGACCGAAGTGGTCACGATCGGGGAAGACCTCGTCCTGTTTCGGCAGGAAGGCGCCACCCGAGTCGACCAGGTAGATGCAGGGCAGGTTGTTCTGCTCGGCGATCTCCTGCGCGCGCAGGTGCTTCTTGACCGTCATCGGGTAGTAGGTGCCGCCCTTCACCGTAGCGTCGTTGGCCACGATCATGCATTCGACGCCCTGCACGCGGCCGATGCCGGTAATCACGCCGGCGCTCGGCGCCTCGTCGTCGTACATGCCGTACGCGGCCATCTGGCCGACTTCGAGGAAGGGGGTGCCGGGGTCGAGCAGGTGACCGACACGGTCGCGCGGCAGCAGCTTGCCGCGCGCAGTGTGCTTGGCACGTGCGGCCTCGCCGCCGCCGAGGCTGACCTGGGCGGCCTTGGCGCGCAGATCCTCGACCTGGGCGCGCAGGCTTGCGGCGTTGGCCTGGAAGTCTTCGCTGCGGGTGTTGATGCTGGACTTGATCACGCTCATCGCAGACGCTCCGCTCAGCGGGTTTCGGAAAACAGCTCGCGGCCGATCAGCATGCGACGGATCTCGCTGGTGCCGGCGCCGATCTCGTACAGCTTGGCGTCGCGCCACAGACGGCCCACCGAATACTCGTTCGTGTAGCCGACGCCGCCCAGCGCCTGGATCGCCTCGCCCGCCATCCAGGTCGCCTTCTCGGCGGTGTAGAGGATGACGCCGGCGGCGTCCTTGCGCAGCGTGCGCGCGTGGTCGGCGCGGTCGCAGGCCTGGCCCACGGCGTAGGCGTAGGCGCGGCAGGCGCTCCAGGTGGAGTACAGGTCGGCGATCTTGCCCTGCATGAGCTGGAACTCGCCGATCGGGGTGTCGAACTGCTTGCGCTCGTGCATGTAGGGCACGACCGCGTCCATGCACGCCGCCATGATGCCGAGCGGGCCGCCCGACAGCACGGCGCGCTCGTAGTCCAGGCCCGACATCAGCACCTGCACGCCGCGGCCGATGTTGGCCTCACCGCCGAGCACGTTCTCGACCGGCACCTCGACGTCGTCGAAGAACAGCGGATAGGTGTTGGAGCCGCGCATGCCGAGCTTGTCGAGGTGGGTGCCGCAGGAGAAGCCCTTCATGCCCTTCTCGATGATGAAGGCGGTGATGCCCTTGGGGCCGGCGTTGATGTCGGTCTTGGCGTAGACCACCAGGGTGTCGGCGTCGCCGCCGTTGGTGATCCACATCTTGGCGCCGTTGAGCACGAAATGGTCGCCCTTGCGGTCGGCGCGCAGCTTCATCGACACCACGTCGGAACCGGCGTTGGGCTCGGACATCGCCAGCGCGCCGACGTGGTCGCCCGAGATCAGCTTGGGCAGGTATTTCTGCTTCTGCGCCTCGGTGCCGTTGCGGCGAATCTGGTTGATGCACAGGTTGGAGTGCGCGCCGTAGGACAGCCCCACCGAGGCCGAGGCACGCGAGATCTCTTCCATCGCCACGATGTGGGCGAGGTAGCCCATGTCGGTACCGCCGTACTCCTCGCTCACCGTCATGCCGTGAACGCCGAGGTCGCCGAGCTTTTTCCACAGGTCTGCGGGGAACTCGTTGACGCGGTCGATCTCGGCCGCGCGCGGTGCGATCTCGGCAGCGCAGAAAGCCTGCAAGGTGTCGCGCAGGGCGTCGATGGTCTCGCCGAGGTTGAAGTTCAGGCTGGGCACGTTCATGGGGTGTCTCCTTCTCGAGGTTGTCCTGGCGCGGCGGGCAGTGCGCAGATCCATTATGGACGGCGCATGCCCGAAGATAGGACGAGATTAAGCGCAGCGTGCGCCCGCCGAGTGCCATCGTGGTTGCAATTCGTGCCATGCCCGCTAGCATTCCAGCACATGAAGATCCTCGCCCCCTCACCCGCCGACCTCACTCGGGGCCGCGCCGCCACGCCGATCGCCTTTATCCGTGCGATCGTCCTCGGGTACCGGCTCCGGGGCATGGATCCGGCCAGCGCACTTGCGCAGGCGCAGATCCCGGCAGCAGTGCTGGAAGACCCTGCAGCACGGGTCACCGCTGCACAGATGGAACTGCTCTCGGGAATCGCCATGCAGGCGCTCGACGACGAAGCGCTGGGTTGGTTCTCGCGCCGCCTGCCCTGGGGCAGCTATGGCATGCTGTGCCGGGCGTCACTCACCTCGCCGACGCTGGAGGTGGCGCTGAAACGCTGGTGCCGCCACCACCGCTTGCTGACCGAGGACATCGTGTTCGAGCTCGTGCCCCAGCGCGGCGTGGCGACTATCCGGGTTGCCGAACACACCGAACTGGGTGAATTGCGCGAGTTCTGCCTGGTCAGCACGCTGCGCTACCTGCTCGGCTACGCCTGCTGGCTGGTCGACTCGCGTATCGCACTGACCGCAGCCGCCTTCCCCTTCGACGCCCCGGCGCATGCCGACGCCTACGCCTACCTGTTCGCCGGGCCTGCAAGCTTCTCGGCCCCTGCTGCAGCGATCAGCTTCGACGCCCGCTACCTCACCCTGCCGGTACGCCGCGACGAGAAGGCGCTGCAGACCATGCTGCAACGCGCGCTCCCGCTCACCGTGCTGCAATACCGCCGCGACCGCCTGCTCGTGCACAGCGTCGCCCAGCTCCTTGCTGCCACGCCAGCGGCCGCACACACCGCCGAGGACGTCGCTGCACAGCTGAACCTGTCGGTACGAACCTTGCACCGGCAACTGAAGGAGGAAGGCGTGTCGCTGCAACAGCTCAAGAACGAAGCCCGGCGCGAGCACGCGACCCGGCTGCTGCTGCAGACCCGCAAACCGGTCAAGCAGGTCGCGGCGGCCGTCGGTTTCGACAGCGAGAAGAGCTTTGCGCGGGCATTCCGCGAGTGGACAGGGGCTGCGCCAAGTGCCTATCGAACGGGCGCAGGCTCCGCAGCATAGCGGGCACGCAGCGCGCAGCCCATCTCGCCTCGCCTCGCCTCGCCTCACGAACAGCGTGGGCGAAAGCAGTGAGGGTCTTGTGCATCGGTGCGGACGAGCTGGCTCGGTGCACGCATTCTAGCCTTGCACCCTGTTTCGCCGAAGCCGACACTGCCCCTACCCGATCAGCCACTCAAGCGCGAGACATTGCAATGGACCTCCCCGCCCACCAGCTCACCATGACCGTCCTGATGACGCCCGACACCGCCAACTTCTCGGGCAAGGTTCACGGCGGCGCCATCCTCAAGCTGCTCGACCAGGTGGCCTACGCCTGTGCTGCGCGCTACGCCGGCCACTATGTCGTCACCCTCAGCGTCGACCAGGTGATGTTCCGCCAGCCCATCCAGGTTGGCGAACTGGTCAGCTTCCTCGCCTCGGTCAACCACACCGGCAACTCGTCGATGGAGGTGGGCATCAAGGTCGTTGCCGAGGACATCCGCGCCAAGGTCGTACGCCACGTCAATAGCTGCTTCTTCACCATGATTGCGGTCGACGACGAAGGCCGGCCGACCAAGGTGCCGGCGCTCGAACCCCATACGCCGGACGAACGCCGCCGCTTCGCCGAAGCCGAAGTGCGCCGCGCGATGCGGCGCGAGATGGAGCGCAAGTTCGCCGAGGTACGCGGCGGAGAGTGAGATCAGCCCGATCAGCGCCTGCTGCCCCCTCACAGCTCGATCACGTAGGGCTCCCCTGGGGTCGGGTTGTACTCGGCGATGTAGCCGAGCCCGGCCTGCCTTTCCGCCGGAGCCCAGCGTAGCGTCGTCTGGCTTTCGTAGTTGAAGCACAGCGTTGGCGGCTGATGCACCGAACGCGCAATGATGCGTTGCACGGCTTCGGCATCGGGGTGGCGGAACTGGCTGCCATTGGTGCTGAACAGGAAGCGCGGGCTGTCGATGAGGGCGAGCAGCTCGTCGCTGATGTTGCCCGCGCTGCCGTGGTGCGAGACCTTGACCGCATCGACGCGCAACACCGCTTCGCCGCGCTGCGCGAGCAGGCGACGAAGCGAGGCGGTGATCACATCATGATGGGCGTCGGCGAGAAACAGGCAGGACTTGCCGCCGAACTCGGCGAGAAAGGCAATCGAGCTGCCGTTGGCGGCAGCCTTGTCGACCTTGAGCTGGCGCCTGAGCACCGCGTCGAGCTCCGCGGTCGTGCCCAGCAAGCCTTGGCCAGGCAGGTAGGCCTTGCGCCTGGACAGGCTCGTCCACGCCGACTCGAGGTCGCCGGGGTTGATGTCGGCGCCGAGATCCTTCTTCCAGCGCTCCCGCATGCGGTCGAGCTTGGCCCGGGTGGGCGACAGCAGGGTAAGACGCATGCCGTGCGCGTCAGCCAGGGTGTATTCCGGCAACACCCCCGTATCGGGCACCACCACCGCATTGCCAGCAAACGCCCTGTTCCACTGTCCGGCGTCGAACCGTCGCACGATCAGCGCACTGAGGAACTCGCCCTGCTTGCCGCCCAGCACGCGGCCGCCTGCCTGCAGATGACTCCAGCCGTTGAACCAGATGTCGACCACGCGCACCGGTACGGGCTTGTTGGCGAACAGGCGCACGAGCCCCTCGACATGGTCGGTGTCGACGTGACTCATCACGACCAGCTCGAAGCGCCTGTCACCCTGCGGCAGCGCATCCAGGCGGGCCTCCAGGTGACGATAGGTCGCGATCGGGCCGCCATCGATCAACATGCGCCGTGTGCGCAACGCATCGCCGTACTCGACGAACAGGCAATCACCGTGTCGTGCCGGCAGCATCTCGATGCGAAAGAATGGTGCGGCGCTCATGGATTACAGGCTCACAAGCGCCAGTCGGCGTCGCCGAACGCCACCACGCAGAGCGCCATCGGCAAACTGTCGAGCAGAGCCTGGCGCTTGACCGCGCGCAGCACTTCACCAAGGCAGCGTGAGCCCTCGGCACCCCCGTCCTCATCCCGCCCTGCGGCCGCGGCCAGCAGGCCCTCGAGGATCTTCTCGCCCACCTTGACGGCATGCGGACCGAATACGGTAGCGATGGTGGACACGACGGCCGCCGCACCGGCCTGACGGAAATAGCGTATGTGGCTGGCGTATTGTTGCGCCGTACTGGCGACATCGCACCCCAGCAGCAGCACCAGCGGGTAGGGTCCATCGATGTGCACGTATTCGCGCGGCAGGCGCAAGGTCTTGAACGGCTTGCCACCAATCTCGAGCGCGACATCCTGCTTGTCGCCCGTGTTGTGAGGAAACGCCACCAGCAATGTTGGGTGTTCCCCGCCGACCGCAGCCCGCCACTCGTCCCAGTCCTTCACCTCGCGCACCGCGCCCTGCATCCTGCCCTCGAGCAGGCGGATGAGCGGCCCCACCTCTTCCTGCCGCAGCTCCGCGCTATAGCCCACCAGCGCCGAGCGGTCGAGCTGCAGGCGCAGGCGGTCACCCGCCGGTTCGGCCTGGACGAGCACTTCGGCATCTCCCGGCCGGCCCAGCGCGGGATTGAAGACATGGCGTTCGATCACCTTGCGCAGCCCCCAGAAGCCCATCGGGCATACATGCCGGCGGGGGTCCTGCTGGCCCGCGCAATGGCCCGGACAGGCGCCCGCGGCCAGGGCCTCGAGCGCGTCGGGGCAGAAGCGCACATCGCTCTCATCGTCCGGCGGCAGATACTGGTAGATGAACTCGAAGGGCACCACGGCATCTGCGCGCGTACTGACGATCTGGATGTGGGTCGCCTCGTCCACATCCATGCCACCGCTATTGAGGGCCTGCAGATGGTCGATGACCAGCGCGGAGTAGAGGTCGCCCCCGAGCCGCGCAAGCCTGAAGAACAGCGTGAGGTTGTCACCCGCGGTCAGTCCGGCGCTGTAGTCGGCCACGCTGTAGGCAACTTCGGAGAGTAGACGGTTGATGGCATCGACCGGCTCCTGGATGCCGCTGAGGTCGGTCGCCCATGCACGCCGGCCAGCGATGCCGGTGAGCAGCGGGCGTGCCCCATGCGCGTGGTTGAGCACGAACGACGCATCGAAGCGCCGCCGCGAACCGAGGTCGCTCCAATGCTCGCGCACCCGCGCCTCGACCTGTTGGGTGATTGCCGGGCGGGGACCGGCCAGCCCCCCCTGCTCGACCACCTGGGCATGGATCAGCACCGTCTGCAGCACACGCCCACGATGCAGCACGCTGATACGGCCTTCGAACGCCGCCGCCATGCGCGGCGTGAGCACGAACTCGAGCACGCTGCTCGGCCCGGAACGGGGCAACCAAAGCACACCCGTCAGCGGCGCATCGAGCTGGAGCGGCTCGTGAAAGACCACCTGCAGGCGGTGGCGCCGTCGCCGGGGCGGCAGCTCATGTGCGGGAAAGGCCTCGGAAGCGGTCTGCCAGCCTTCGCCCGGCGGGCCGATGCGCAGCCGCAGCAGCACCTGCTCGCCAACCCTGAGGCACTCGTGCTCCTCGACGAGAGCTTCACCCTCCCGGCGCCAGAAGCCGTGCTGGACGTAGCGTGTCTCGGGCTGCTCGGCCGCCTGCACGGCTTCCACGGCAGCCAGCGCAGCCACAGCTTCGGTGAGGGATGAAGCTTCGTCGGACTCACGGACGTAGCGGTAGCGCTCGCGCGACGCATCGATGCCACGCGCGAGCGCCCGTGGCGCCACGCTGCGCAAGTTCTCGCCCGCGCTCGCAACAGCCTGCGCCACCCGCCCCAGACCGCGGGCCTGGCTGGGGCGAACCTGCTCCAGCGCTTCGACCACGCCCGGCGTACCGATCAATTGGGCCAGCGTACGCTCGCTGAGCGCCAGCGAGGCCTGGGCGGGAGCCGCCTTCAGCCGCCCTGCAAGGCGGTCGACTGCGCTGGCAAGATGACTGAGTCGGATCAGGTCGCGATTGAGAAAGGCCAAGACATCGGCACCGAAGGCCTGCCGCAGCGCTACATCGAGCGGCAGGTTGTGGGTGAGCTCATCGCCCAGGCGTACCAGGGCATGCATGCGCTGCTCGACATCCACGCCGGCGGTGCCGAGCGCGCGCACGCAGGCGACCCCCTCGGCCGCCAGCACGTCCGCCACGACGCGCACCAGACGCTCGAGCTGGCCTCCGTCCTGTCCGCCCTCGACATCCGTGCCCCCAAGCACGAGCGCAAACGCCGCACGACAGGGCGCCCCCCGGGCCAGCAGTCGAGCCGCCACTGCACGCAGCGAGCCGCTGAAGACCATCACCTCCACCCTTGGTACGGCGCGATCCGCACGCATGAAACGGTAGGGCCACGGCTCCCTCCAGTGCGCGCGAAACGCGCCGAAGGCGTTGGCAAGCGGATCATCAGCCAGCACACAGAGGCGGAAGGGCAAGGCCCAGTCCACGCGGCCGTCGGCCGCGAAGGCGTCGGCCACGAAGACTGCCGCGGCACTCACCGCGGGCTGCTGCAGGACGCGCAGCAAGGGCAGCAGGGCTTGCCAGTTCCGTCCGCGGCCATACACCGCGAGCCGAGTACCCCAGGGCGCGTCGTCGAGGTAGCGTTGCCAGGCTTGCGCAAGCTCGAGCGCCGCCGGGAAGGCGGGCAGGCGTTGCAGGGCTGGCAGCTCCCACGCCACCAGCGGCGCACCGTCGCGGCGGTCCGCCGCCTGGGCAATCGACCATTCGGCCGCCCTCGGCCGCGCAAACGAGCCGCCCGCGGACACGCGCTGCGCCGATACGCGGCGACGCAAGCGGCGCTGCGCGGCGTTGAGCGCCCCGAGGGCCGCACACGCTCGCGCAAAGTCGTCGTCATCAAGCCCCAAGCCCCAGGCGGCAAGGCGATCGCGATCGATCATGGCGGCGCGCTCCTGTCAGTAACTGCAATGCGACCGGCGCCACCGGGCGCACCGGCCGCCGCGTTCAGCCCAGCGGCCACTCCGGTACGGGCCAGCCCTGCGCGGCGGGAATGGCGAGCCCTGCCCGCATGCGCAGGGCAACATCGGCCAGCGCATAACCCCAGTTGATCAGGCGGCCCTGGTCGCGAGGCTCGAACTTCTTGAGCCGGGTAGGAATGTGCTCGAGCGTCGTGGTGAGGGTGTTGTCGGCAACCAATGCCCTTGGATCCTTGTAATCGCCGATCCGGGTACCGATCCCCCAGTAGGCACCACGGCGGCGACCGGCCTGGAAATCTTCCACCAGCCAGCGCTTGCGCAGCGCGCGCGTCTGGTCGATGAGGATGTCGCGCACGCGACCGAGTTGCAGCAGATCGTCCTCGAACGGCGACTCGTCGATCTCGAACGGCGCCCCGGCATCACTCACGAGAATGAGGTCGATCTCGCGCAGCAGGGCCTCCAGCCCCATGTTGTCGTACACCCCGCCGTCTGCGAGCACAATTCGCCGCCGCAGTGCCTCAAGGTTCGGCAGCTCGCGCTCGGGCTGCACCCAGGTGGCAGGGTCGGACTTCAGCACCACCGGCGAGAAGATCGGCGGAAAGGCGCTCGATGCAGCAACGGCTTCCGCCAGTCTGACGTCGGTACTGCGCGACAGACCGAGGTAGTAGTCGGCGATGTAGTCCTGGCGAAAGCGGAAACTCCGCCCGGTCTGCATGTTGGTGGCGTAGAAGATGAAACGCGGCGCAGCCTCCAGCGCTGGATCCGGCAGCTCCCTGAGCAGCGTGTCGCCGAACAGGTCCTTGGCGTAGCGACGGGCGAGGAAGTCTCCCGAGGTGACGAAAGGTACGAGATGGCCCAGCGCGGCCGTCTTGACGTCGATGGACTGGCTGCAGAAGGCACGCACCGGCTGCGCGATCACGGCCTCGAAGTTGTCCGCGCGCCCCTCGCTGAACGCGAGCGCGCGCCAGCGGTGGGCAAGCACGCCCGCGAGGATCGACCCGCCCGAAACGCTCGTGACCCGCGCCAGGCGCCCGAGCAGGCCTGCTTCGTTGAGCCTCCACAGGCTGCCGAGGCCGAACAGCGTTGCGCGAAACCCCCCGCCCGATAGGGCGAGCCCCATCCTTGCTTCGTCTCCCCTGCTCATCTCCGTCCCCTCCTGGCTGCAGCGCTCGGCAGGCGCCCGCGCCTCGATCCAATATAGGCCCGCCCAGGCGCCGCGTCAGCACGAGCAGTAAGACGGCGCAGTGCAAAGCGGCCAGGCAATGACATGGGGCGACGGCAGGTCTATGCTGGACATGAGAGCTTAGGTATTTGCCGGCACGCCTGGGGGCCTTCTGGGCACGACCATGGCGTAGTGGCGGCCAGCGGTGTTTCCCATCGACCATGACAAGGAGTGATCATGAAAAGAGTCTTCCTCGCCAGCGCATTCGTTCTCGCCACCGGGACGGCGCAAGCCGATGTCGGGGCGTTCGTCGGCATCACCTATGCCTTCGGCTCGAATCAAGGTATTGGCTTTACCGTGCAGGCGACTTCGACGCGCAAGCAGGACCGCGGCATCCTGGCCGCCGGCCTCAGCTACCACCCGTTCGCCACCGGCAGCAAGGTTGGACTGCCGGTTGGCGTCGGCTATCAGTGGAAGGATGCGGCGGCAATCGTGGGCTATGACGTGCTGCTGCAATCGCCGGTCGTCAGCGGCGGCTATGTGGACACACGCAGCAAGCGCCGCAGCGCCGCGCCGAGTGGGGAAGGCTCGGGCGGCGAAGGCTCGGGCGGCCCCGTCTGAGGGACGCGCCAGCCTGATCGCAAGAATGCCGCGCCACCAAGGGCGCGGCATTGCGTTTCAAGCGTCTGCGGCGACGGGCAAAGGATGGCCGCACTCAGGGCCAGGCGTACCGCCCGGAGGCGCAGGAATCAGGTACGCAGCACGCTCGGGTCCTGCTGACCCGGCGCCGTCGTCTGCTCGGGCGGAGCCGGGCGCGCGGCCGCGTTTGCACCGACCTGCGCCATCGCTTCATAGCTGGACAACGCCCGCTGGGCCGAGTAGTTGTTGCGGATATCGGCATTCGCGGCGGCGGCGCGCGCCTGCTCAACCGCACGTGCCTCCTGGGTGCCGTTGTCCGGGCTGGGCGCCGACTGGCGAACAGCCTCGCTTCGTGCCTCGGCACTGAGGGACACGACGGCGCTTGGGGAACTGGCTCTGGCGGCATCTGCCAACGCGGCATCGGCGGCACGCCCAGCCTGCCCTTCCTGCGGCATAGCTTGCGCCTGGCGCAGTTCGGGTAGCCGTGCAGCATCGCGGACGGCGAGTCCCGTCGCAGTATTGATCGCATCCATGGCCTACCCCCTCCTGTGGTCTGCTTCCCTGCACTTCGAATGCCCGGCCCGCTCGTGGCAGGCGCGCGCCCAGGAACATGTGTTGCTAGTGTGACATATCGCGAACGCCCGTGACCGATAAGGGCGTCACGGTCACTGCGCACTACATGCCCAGCGACTTCAACAAATCGTCGTGATCATTCGCGGGCGCAACCGGAACGCGGGCAGGCTGCGCAGCCTGCTCGAGCAGCGCATCCGGATCAAGAACCTCGTGGGCATCGAAGTCGTTGAGCTGGATGAACTCCGCACGATCGACGGCAAGCTCGAGGTAGAAAACGTTGTGCCCACCGGTGTAGAAGGTGACCCGGCGTGCCTCCGGGTTGTCGAGCTTGGTGTCGACGCTGAGGATGACCTGCTTGTTGAGCACCAGCATCTTGGGCTGGTTCTGCGTGATATGGGTCTGGAGCTGGCGCCCCACCTTGCCGGTGAAGTCGCCGACGATCTGGTTCATGAGCTCACCCATGACATTGCTGACCTCGTCCGACGTGTGCGATGCGGCGAGTTCGCTCGACGCCATTCCCATGCTGAGCAGATACTTCTGGTACAGCTCCATGGCTGCCGGAGCCGAAAAATTAATGACGACCAAACCGGAAAAACCGCCATCGAAGAGCACGAAACAGCCGATGTCAGGCTTCAGGCAGGTCTTGGAAATGCGCTGGACCATCCCGGAGTAGCGGATCTCGCTTTGCGTCGCCGCCGTGAGCACCTTGGCGACCGAATCGCACAGGCTTTTCAGGAGGTCTTCGGTACCGAAAACGACGGCGTTGTCTCGAGATCTGCTCATCGGTGGCATCCTTGTGCGCATGGAATGGCGAAACCCACTCTATACCACACTGCACGAGCTGTCAGCGGTTCGGATGGGCGGCGTCACGGCGCTCACCAGGGACGCACTCCCGACCAGGTGTATTTCGACGCGATCGGCGAACAAATGCTGCTGGCGGCATGACGACGAAAAGGCTGGCTCCGTCAGGGCCATGACCTATCCACGCCATGAAGCGGGGCCAGAAGCCGGGAGGTATTGTGCGGGCGATTTGCCCGGGACGTGACGCGGTGCGGCTTCCTAGAATCGGTGCGTCGATCCAGGGAGGTGGCGATGAAGGCAATCAGGGTGGCAGGGGTGCTGGGTGCGATGTTGTCCATGCTGACGCAGGCGGTTGGCGCGGCAACGGTGGAGCGTACGCTGAGCGCCGGACCGGCGCGTGTGTGGACTGCGGTCCTGGGCAGCGGGGTGCCCGTGCTGGCGGTCGATCATGAGCGTTTTGAGGCAACCATTGTCCTGGACGACGCCTTGCCAGTAAGCGTATCGGTGGATTGGGATGAGGTGGACGGAGGCACGCGCCTGGCGGGGATGGGGGCGTCCGCAGATTCCGACGGATTCCGACGGTGGGTCGAGGGGGTTGAGCGGGTCGCGCTGGAGCAGGTGCAGCGTAACCGCTACTGTCGTGGTCTGCAGCCTGATCCGCGTCATGACGAGGTACCGGAACCGAGCCTCGAGGCCGCGACCGATTGCGGGCTGAGCACTGGCAATTTTTCGTCCGCATTGCTCGAACTGGAGAAATGTGGCGATCATGAGACCACGCTGAAGCTGCTCAGCCTGTGTTCGCATCAGAATCATGCAGGTGGTCTGGTGCGTATTTCCCAGCTATACGAGATCGGTGCCGCCGTGCCCCGGCGCGCGGAACGTGCGACGCATTTTCTGGCGCGGGCGGCCTCGGCGGACAATACCGAGTATCACATCAGTGCCAAGACGCTTTACGCCACGGCCTTGTATTTTGGTGTTGGCGTGCCGGTGGATCGGCCCCGCGCGCTGGCCTTGTTCCAAACGGCTGCAAGTCTTGGTGACAGTGCGGCGGACGAGTTTCTGCGAACCGGCACGCATTCAGCGTGGCGACGCATCGATGGACGCCTGTTCCGTGACCCGGATTTCGTAGAGCTGCGGCCATGAAAACCGCTGCCCTGCGTGGCGTGCTTGCGTGGTTGCTGTTGCTGTTGCTGCAGGGGCCCGTCGCACTGGCGGAGGATGAGGGGGATCTCAGCTACCGCCACTTCGTGGACAGCCCACGTCGGATCAAGTGTCTGTATGGCTACGTCGCTGAAAAAACGGGCGACCACGTATCTGCAGTCAGGATTTTCGAGGACTGCATTGCGCGCTGGAACGATGTGTATTCGATGATCTGGCTGGCACAGATGCTGGAATCGGGCGTAGGGGTCGCGCGCGACGAAGCCCGTGCCGCGCGGCTGATGGAGCGCGGGGCCATGAGCGATGAGGTCGGTGGCTATGCGACCCTGGCGCGCTATCACTGGGGGATGGCATTGGCGCAGGGACGAGGCGTGGATGCCGACCCGGCACGCGCAAGACATTGGCTGCAGCGCGCCGCGGACGAGGGCGATGTATTGGCCGCAGACGCCCTGCTGCGCTGGGGCGAAGCGGATTGAGCGCGGTCGGATCGGTATCCGCGTGATCTGCCCGTCAGTTGCCAAAGCCGATGCGGCGGGCGAGGCGGACCAATTCGAAGTCGTTGGCAGCGCCGAGCTTGGCCTTGATCTGATAGTGGGTGTTATGCACGGTCTTGGGGCTGAGTGACAGGGTGGTGGCGATGTCTGCAACCGACCGGCCGTCCAGCAGCAGGCGCAGTATCTCGCTTTCGCGTGGTGTCAGTTGGTCTGAAGGGCCGCGTTCGCCCTCTCCGCGCAGTTGGCGAACTTCCTGCGCAAGGTCGGGGCTGATAAAGGTGCGCCGTCCGGCCACGGTGTTGACGGCCTGCAGCAATACCTCTGGCGGACTGCTTTTGGTGACATAACCCAGAGCGCCGGCCTCCAGCGCCCGGAGTGCCCACAGTGCATCACGATGCATGCTGAAGCCAAGCAGGCGGGCTGTGTGGTCGCGCTGGCGGATACGCGCGATCACTTCCAATCCGCCAAGATCGGGCAGCGCCAGGTCGACAATACAGAGGTCGGGCTGGCGCTCACGCCACAGGCGCATGCCGTCTTCGCCGGTACCCGCCTCACCAATTACCGTCATCGTGCCTTGCAGCTCCAGCAAGCGGCGATACCCTTGCCGGACGACGGCATGGTCGTCAATCAGCAGCAACTGGATCATGTGGCGCCCCACGTGCCTGCCGGGAGTTCGACCCGCAACTGCGTGCCTTGTCCCGGCGCGCTGATCCATTCCACCGTGCCACCCAGCGCGGAAGCCCGTTCGCGGATACCCAGTCGCCCATGTCCCTCCGGTGCGGGAGCAGCGGTGTCGCCTTTGCCGTCATCGCGGATGGACAGGCGCAAGCGGCCGCCATTGCGTTGAAGATCGATCTCGATCTGGCTGGCATCGGCGTGACGAAGGGCATTGGTCAGCCCTTCCTGAACGATGCGGTACAGGTGGATGGTCAGCGTCGGTTCGAGCGTGTCGAACAGGCCCTGATGATGGAATTGAATGCTGGGCGTGCCACTGTGCATGCGTTTGCTGTCGGCAATCAGTTGCTCCAGTCCGGCGATCAGACCGAAGGCCTCCAGCCTTGGCGGGCGCAGACGGTGAACGATGTTCTGGATGCTCTCGTGCATGCGGGCGAGGGTTTCGCCCAGGCTGTCCAGCACGGACGTCAGCGGGGCGTGAGCGGTCGACGCGGCTAGCGACTGTCTGAGGTAGGCGGCGTCGGCACGCAGCGAGGTCAGGTGTTGCCCCATGTCGTCATGCAGTTCGCGGGCCAGGTAGTGGCGCTCGTCCTCGCGGACATCGAGCAGATGTGTTGCAAGCCTGCGCTCGGCGGCTCGGGTCGTGGCCAGTTGGGCGGCAAGACTGTTGAACTCGTTTGCGATCCGGCGGAATTCATCGAGCTCGAAGGCGGGCAGGCGCACCGTGGTGTCGCCGCCCTCGAGCCGGCCGATGGCGGCAAGGATCTGGTCGGCGGGGCGCAAGGCGCGGCGGACGGGGCGCACGATCACCGCTGCCAGCATCGCCAATGCCGCCCAGCCGACCAGCACCAGATACATCGACGACAGCCAGTGTGAGGCTTCGGTGTGCCAGTCCGGGCGGACATGGATATGGCCCACCGCGACGCCGGGCGCACGCAGCAAGGGGCGGACGCTGGTGTCGGCTGGTGTGTGCAGGGCCTCCAGCCAGCGGGCAACGACCCCGGCGCCTGAGCGAGGGGGTGCGGGGCGCACGCAGGCAGCACCAATCTGCCGCGACCACAGGTCTTCCACTTGCACACAGAACGCCAGCCGACGTGCGAGGGGTTCCAGCACGGCAAGATCCACCCGGATGGATTCTCGGTTGAACACGTCGGCCTGGCGGGGCTGATCCTGGTTCAGCAATTGCTGGATGACGGCTGCAGTGTCGGGTGTGTCCGCCAGCGCCTGTTGCCGGATCTGCCAGCCGTGCGCTGCCAGCAACAGCAGCGTCAAAAGGCAGGCGAAGGCCAGTAGCCGTTGCAGCAGGCTGCGCTGCAGATCGAGGGCCGCCCGGGTGGGGCCGACAAGCGGCCTGGCCGCATCAGGCGCAGGCGGCGGTGTCCTATCGAGTCGATTCGTGGATTCGGCTTCGGGCGGCATGGTGCGTCATTTTCCCCCTGATCGGCATCGGCGCCCAATGCCTCCGGCGCAGCACAGGCAAATTGCCCGCCCGCAGGCCGTGCGGGGCACGGTCCACCGGCCCGACGCTATGATCAGCGCCACCTCGGATGCATATCGACTAGGACCGAGCCCACGCCCAGGAGACACATGATGCCACTGCACGCGAACACCGCCCCGCCGTCAGCCGCCCAGACACATGGGCGCGCGCATGAGCCCTGCACTCACGACCATGCCCGCCACGGCCTCGTCAGTGCGAGCCGCCGCCAATGGGCGAAGGGGCTGGTCGCCGCGCCACTCCTGGCCGGGCCCTGCGTGCAAGCCTATGCTGGCAGCCTCGAGCCTCAAGAGGGGCCCGCCTTGAGCGCAGCGGCGATGGCGGCCCGCTTCACCAGCCTCGCCGAGGGTCTTTCCGCCGTAGCACGCATCGAGCCGTTCACCATCACGCCAGCCGATCTGCCCTGGACGCAGGCCTTGGGGCTGCTTGATGCCGGGCAACAGGTGTCCTTTTTCCTCGACGGGCTGTGGTGGTTCAGCAAGGATCATGGACGCTGGCTGGAGCCGGGCTTCGTGTTCTTCGCCCGCGTAGCTGGAACAACGGGCAACAGCGCCATCCACAACTGCATGCAGAACACTGGAACACTGACCGCGGACAGGGCCGGAACCTTGCAGATCGCGCGCTCCGTCGGCGAGTTTGCAAACCCGCAGGGCGAACTGTGGGTGCCGCTCGAACAGTACCTCGCGGCTCAAGGCCAGGTGGAAGGCGTCGCCATCGTATGGAGCGGCGACGCGCATGAAGGCCTGCTCGCCCTGTCTGCGCGCGGCGACGCGCATGGCATGATTCGTTCCGAATTGCAGCGCATGCGCCAGGAACGCCTGATGCCCAAGGGCTGGCACAACTTCTTCGCCTTTGGCGATGGCGGAATCTTCAGCGAGGCGCCAAGGGGCGACATCGCATGCGAAACACACAAGAACGTCGGCATCCTGCAATACCCGCTCGCCGACCAGCCTTTACGCCCCGGGCTGCAGCTGGAATGGACCTGGGTGGTCGACCGTCTGCCTTCGGCCCTGCCCGAGGACGCGTTGCTGAACCACGACTATCTGTCGATCGCCGTCGAGTTCGACGACGGCCAGGACATCACCTACATGTGGAGCTCGACCCTGCCGGTCGGCACGGCCTTCCGTTGCCCGATCCCGGGCTGGAACGCCATCGAGACGCACGTCGTGCAGCGCAGCGGGACGGACACGCTGGGACAGGAACTACACGAGCGCTGCGACCTGTTCCGCGACTATCAGCGCCTGGTCGGTGGCAAGGCCACCCGCGTCGTCAGGATCTGGCTGATCGCGAACTCGCTCTTCATGCGCCAACACGGTCAATGCGCATACCGCAAGATCGCGATCGGTCAGCCCGACCGCTTGCAGGTGGTGCTCTAGCTGGAATGGGGAGCGGGCAGCCGAGTCCCTCCGGGCCAGGCCTGCCCGCTCCCCTGCTCCGCGCCGCCGACGGCGCCGCGATCAGCTCGTCAGCGCGCGTCCGATCACCAGCTTCTGGATGTCGCTCGCACCTTCGTAGATCTGGCACACGCGCACGTCTCGGTAGATGCGCTCGACCGGGAAGTCGGTGACGTAGCCATAGCCGCCGTGCACCTGGATGGCATCCGAGCAGACGCGCTCGGCCATCTCGGAGGCGAACAGCTTGGCCATCGAAGCCTCCTTGAGGCAGGGGCGGCCGGCGTCCTTGAGGGTAGCTGCGTGCCACACGAGCTGACGCGCGGCCTCCAGTTGCGTCGCCATGTCGGCGAGGCGGAAGTTGACCGCCTGGTGCTCGAAGATCGGCTTGCCGAAGCTCTCGCGCTCCTGCGCATACTTGACCGCCGCCTCGAGCGCGGCGCGCGCCATGCCCAGGCACTGCGCGGCGATGCCGATGCGGCCGGCCTCCAGGTTGGAGAGCGCAATCTTGTAGCCCTCGCCTTCGGCACCGATCACCGAGTCGGCCGGGATGCGGCAGTTCTCGAACAGGATCTGGGTGGTGTCGGAAGCCTTCTGGCCCATCTTCTCCTCGATGCGGCCGACCTGGTAGCCAGGCGCATCAGCCGGCACCAGGAAGCAGGTGATGCCCTTCTTGCCGGCGCTCTTGTCGGTCACCGCGAACACGATGGCGACATCGGCATGCTTGCCGGTGGTGATGAACTGCTTGACGCCGTTGAGCACCCACTCGTTGCCTTCGCGGACCGCGCTGGTGCGGATCGCCGAGGCATCGGAGCCGACATGCGGCTCGGTAAGGCAGAAGCAGCCGAGCTTCTCGCCACGGGCGAGCGGCTTCAACCAGGCCTCCTTCTGCGCATCGTTGCCGAAGCGGTTGATGATCCCGCAGGGCAGTGAGTTCTGCACGCTGACGATGGTCGAGGTGGCGCCGTCGCCAGCCGCGATCTCTTCCAGCGTCAGCACCAGGCTCATGTAGTCCATGCCGGCGCCGCCCCACTCTTCGGGCACCACCATGCCGAGCGCGCCGAGTTCGGCGAGCTCATTCAGCGCCTCGCGCGGGAAGGTGTGGTTGCGGTCCCATTCGGCGGCGAAGGGGGCCAGGCGCTCCTGCGCAAAGGCGCGCATCGAGTCGCGGATGAGTTCCTGTTCCGGGGTAAGAATCATTGCACTGCTGTCCTTGTAGAAATCTCTGCTGGGAGCGCAGCAGGGCCACCTCGTGGGCGTCCCCACTGCCGCCGTTCGGAATCAGCCGCAGGCCACCGCGGCATCGACCTCGATCGCCATCGCCGTGGCCTCGCCACCGCCGATGCACAGGCTGGCCACACCGCGCTTGAGGCCGCGCTTGCGCAGCGCGCCGATCAGCGTGACCAGGATGCGCGCACCCGAGGCGCCGATCGGGTGACCGAGCGAGCAGGCGCCACCATTGACGTTGACCTTGTCGTGAGGCAGCTTCATCTCGTGCATCGCCGCCATGGTGACGACTGCGAAGGCCTCGTTGATCTCCCACAGGTCGACGTCGTCGGCGCTCCAGCCAGCCTTCGCCAGCACCTTCTGCATGGCCCCCACCGGCGCGGTGGTGAACCACTGCGGCTCCTGCGCATGAGTGGCATGGCCGACGATGGTGGCGACCGGCTTGAGGCCGAGCTTGTCGGCGGTGGACCGGCGCATCAGCACGAGGGCGGCGGCACCATCGGAGATCGAGCTCGAGTTGGCCGGGGTCACCGTGCCGTCCTTCTTGAATGCGGGCTTGAGGCCCGGGATCTTGTCGATCTGCGCCTTCAGCGGCTGCTCGTCCTTGTCGACGAGGACATCGCCCTTGCGGCCCGGCACGGTGACCGGTGCCACCTCCCAGGTGAAGTCTCCGTTGTTGATTGCTGCCTGGGCACGGGTGGTCGAGGCGATCGCGAACTCGTCCTGGGCCTGGCGGCTGAAGCTGAAGTGGCTGGCGCAGTCCTCTGCAAAGGTGCCCATCAGGCGCCCCTTGTTTTCCTTCGAGTAGCTGTCTTCCAGACCGTCGAGGAACATGTGGTCGAACATCTGGCCATGACCGAGGCGGTAGCCGCCACGCGCCTTCGGCAGCAGGTAGGGGGCGTTGGACATCGACTCCATGCCGCCGGCGACCATCACCTCGTTGCTGCCGGCGAGGATGAGATCGTGGGCCAGCATGGTGGCCTTCATGCCCGAACCGCACACCTTGTTGATGGTGGTGCAGCCGGCCGACAGCGGCAGCCCTGCACCGAGCACGGCCTGGCGGGCGGGCGCCTGACCGAGGCCGGCAGGCAGCACGCAGCCCATGATCACTTCCTGTACCTGCTCGGGTGCCAGGCGGGCGCGCTCCACCGCTGCCTTGATGGCGATAGCGCCGAGCTGCGGCGTGGTCAGGCTGGACAGCTCGCCCTGGAAGCCGCCCAGCGGCGTGCGGGCGACGGACACGATGACGACGGGATCGGACATGCAGTTCTCCTGTTGAGGCTGTTCGAATGAAGTGTGGATACGCTCAGCTACCGAGCGTCTCGAGCGCTGCCATGTAGCGCGGCAGCAGGTCTTCGCGACGACTGACGTTGAGGCCGAGATCTCGGATCAGGCCGTCCTTGAGGCCGTAGATCCAGCCGTGGACGGTGAGTGGCTGGCCGCGCTGCCAGGCGTCCTGCACCACCACGGTCTGGGCAACGTTGAGCACCTGCTCGAGCACGTTGAGCTCGCACAGGCGGTCGTGGCGCAGTTCGGGCGGCAAGGCGTTGACCTCGTCCAGATGGCGGACGTGGACGTCCTGCACGTGCCGCAGCCAGAGGTCGACGAGGCCGACGCGGGCACGCTCGAGCGCGGCCTTGACGCCGCCGCAGCCATAGTGGCCGACGACCATGATGTGCTTGACCTTGAGCACATCGACCGCGTACTGAACCACGGCAAGGCAGTTGAGGTCGGTATGCACCACCACATTGGCGACATTGCGATGGACGAAGACCTCGCCCGGCAGCAAGCCGACGATCTGGTTTGCCGGCACACGCGAATCGGAACAGCCGATCCACAGATAGTCCGGCGTCTGCAGATGCGACAGCTTCTCGAAGAAGCCGGGGTCGAGTTGCTGTACCTGACGTGACCAGGCCTGGTTGTAGTCGAAGAGGTGGAACAGGTTCTCGTTGCGGACCTCGTCCTCGGACCAGGTGGCAAGGTCGAGGGCGAGAAAGATCGTGCCTTCGATCGGTGAGGGGTAATAGGCAGGCGCCTCGGTGAAGCCGAGCTCGCGGTAAAGCTTCAGCGCAATGCGCATCGCCGGCTGGGTGTCGAGCAGGATGCGCCGGTAGCCCAAGGACTGGGCCGCCTTGATCGCCTCCATCGCGAGCTGGCGGCCAAGGCCATGACCACGCGCATCGGGATCGACATAGAGCCGCTTCATCTCGCACACGCCCTCCGAGAAGCGGCGAACGCCTACGCAACCGGCCGGCCGGCCATCGAGCTCGGCGTAGAACAGCCGGCCATCGGCTTCTCCATACGCCCCGGGCAGGTTGGCAACCTCGTCTGCAAAGCCCTGGTAGCTCAGGTCAACGCCCAGCCAGGCCGCATAGTTGCGGAAAAACTGGCGGACATGGCCGATTTCGACGGTATCCGACGCGCCGAGTGCGATGATGCGACTGCTCATTCAACTTTCCCCCTGGGTTTCTTCAGGCGGCGCTACGCCCGGCTGCCCTCAGCCAGATCGCTCGCTCTTGCCCTGCATGGCCATGATGGTCTGCTGCATGATCGCGCACAAGGTCCATTGCTCGTCACGGATGGCGAACACCTCGGCACGCGTGATGATCAGCGTGCGGCCCGGCTTGATCACCTCACCGCGTGCTACCAGGCGCTGGCCGTCTGCAGGGGCAACGAGGTTGAGCTTGTACTCAACGGTGAGCACGCTGGTATCAGCGGGGGTCAGTGTGTTGGCGGCATAGCCCGCGGCCGAATCGGCGATCATGCCGACCACCCCGCCATGGATATAGCCGTGCTGCTGCGAGATCTCGGCCTTGAACGGCAGATGGATCTCGGTGTAGCCGGGCTCGACGATCGCCAGCTCTGCACCGATCAGTTGCATTGCCTGCTGCAGGCCAAAGCTGGCACGCACACGCGCAGCGTAGCCCGGGTCCTTGGGCTGGAACTGGGGCATCTCCGGTCTCATGCGTCACCTCTTCAGTCGATTGGGGGCTCTTTCCCGTGCTTGACGTTTACGTTAACGTAAACTCCAGCGCAAAAAAAGCGGGCGAGCGCTTTCAGCTCACGCTTGCCCGCTGGATGCGACGCGCGAGTTCGGCGCGTGCAGCGGCGGCGCCCTCCGCGTTGTCGCCGAGCAATGCCTGGCACTGCTGCTCAAGCATGTCGATTTCGTCCAGCACTGCCTCGATGTCCTTGCGCTGCTGCTCGAGTGCAGCGCGGCGCACAGTAAGTACGCCCAGAAAGCGCTGCAGCTGCGTGCTCGAGTTGCGCACGCCGCCGTACATGTCGAGCAGTTCGCGGATCTCGGCAAGCGAGAGGCCGAGCCGCTTGCCACGCAAGGTGAGCTTGAGACGGGTGCGATCGGCCTTTGTATAGACGCGCGCCCGGCCTGCGCGAGCCGGGGTCAACAAACCCTGGTCCTCGTAGAATCGGATGGCACGCGGGGTGATGTCGAACTCGCGCGCAAGTTCGGTGATGGAATAGGTTTCTTCGTTACCCATGTTCAGTTAAGCCCGCGGCGCAGGCAACAGCTGCGCAGACCGACATCAAACCCTTGTTTTGTCTGAAAATAACAACACAATCGCAAAAGTTAAACAGATTCCGGGCCATTCTTCAATCGGCACCCACCGGCCACGCCCCCCGACCACAACCTGAGCGCAAGAACGCGAACCATGCTTAGCTACCCGATCGACCAACTTCCCGACGCCGGCCACACGCTCGAAATTGCACCCGGCGTGCGCTGGGTACGCATGAAGCTGCCCTTCGCCCTCGATCATATCAACCTGTGGCTGCTCGATGACGGCGACGCGCTCACCGTCATCGACTGCGGCTACGGACAGGACGACACGCGTGCCGCATGGACGGCGATCTTCGCTGCCGACCCGCGCCCGGTGCGCAGGGTGATCGTCACCCACCACCACCCCGACCACCTCGGCCTCGCGACCTGGCTGGCGGCGCGCGATGGTGCCACGATCCACATGACACAGGGGGAATTCCTCGCCGCCCACGCCATCTGGCATCAGCTGCCGGGCTACTGTGTACCGGACATGGTCGCTCAGTTCCGCCGCCATGGCCTCGACGCAGCACGGCTCGAAGCCCTTGGCGCACGTGGCAACGCCTACCGGCGCGGCGTGCCCGAACTGCCCGGCACGTTCAGCCGGTTGTTCGCCGGCAGCGAGCTGCAGATCGGCGGCCACAACTGGCGTGTCATCGTCGGCCACGGTCATGCCCCTGAACATGCCAGCCTGCACTGTGCCGAACTCGGCATCCTGATTTCAGGCGACATGCTGCTGCCGCGCATCTCGACCAACATCAGCGTCTACGCGGCCACGCCGGACGACGACCCGCTGGGCTGGTTCATCGACTCGCTACGGGCACTATGCACATTGCCCGAATACACGCTCGTGCTACCATCGCACGGCAAACCTTTCAAGGGCATCAGGGTCCGCGTGGACCAGCTCATCGAGCATCACCGCGAGCGCTGTGGCGCGCTGCTCAATGCTTGCAGCACGCCCAGCAGCGCGGGCGACCTGCTCGGGACGCTGTTTCCCCGCGAACTCGATACCCATCAGGTCATGTTCGCCATGGGGGAGGCCATTGCCCACCTCAACCATCTCGAGAGGCAGGGAGCACTCTCGAGAGAGGTCGATGCGAGCGGCCTGGTCCGCTTCACCACTTGCCGTTAGCCCGCCCCGCGCGACCACAGGAGCCCAAACAACATGGCTGCACCCAGCAACGACCCCCAGAAGGCAGAACTGCCCGATCCGCAAGAAGTCGCCAAGACCTACGCCGAGGTGGCGCGCCGCGCCTCGCACCTGATCAGCGACCATGTGCAACGCCAGCTCAAGAAAGGCGTCTCTGCGCCAGCCGACGAGCTCGGCATCGCCCAGGCCTTCATGGACATGATGGCCAAGCTGCTGTCGAACCCCTACAAGCTCGCCCAGGCGCAGATGAACCTGGTGTGGGACTACTTCTCGCTGTGGCAGCACTCGATGATGCGCTTCGCCGGCCTCAATGCCGCGCCGGTCGCCGCACCCGAGAAGTCCGACAAGCGTTTCAAGGACGAGGAGTGGGAACAGCACTTCCTGTTCGATTTCATCAAGCAGTCCTACCTCATCGCCGCCCGTCACATCCATGACACGGTGAGCTGTGTCGATGGTCTCGACGACCAGACGCAGAAGAAGGTCAACTTCTACACCCGCCAGTACATCGATGCCCTGTCGCCGTCGAACTTCGCGATGACCAACCCCGAGGTCTTCCGCGAAACGGTCAAGAGCCACGGCCAGAACCTGCTCAAGGGCCTCAACAACCTGCTGCGCGACGTCGAGGACGGCGGCGGCAACCTGCGCGTGAAGATGACCGACACCACGGCGTTCGAGCTGGGCAAGAACGTCGCCACCACGCCGGGCAAGGTCGTGTTCCAGACCGAGATGATGCAGCTGCTGCAGTACACGCCGAGCACCGACAAGGTGCTCAAGAAGCCGCTGCTGATCGTTCCGCCCTGGATCAACAAGTTCTACATTCTCGACCTGCGCGAGAAGAACTCCTACATCAAGTGGGCGGTGGACCAGGGCCACACCGTATTCGTGATCTCCTGGGTCAACCCGGACGAGCGCCTGGCCGAGAAGAGCTTCGACGCCTATGTGCAGGAAGGCGTCGTGGCCGCACTCGAAGCCATCGAGAAGCAGACCGGCGAGAAGGAAGTCAACGCCGCCGGCTACTGCCTGGGCGGCACCCTGCTCGCCACCACCCTGGCCTACCTTGCCGGCAAGCGCCAGAAGCGCATCGCCTCGGCGACCTTCTTCACCACGATGACCGATTTCACCGATCCGGGCGAGCTCGGCGTGTTCATCGACGAAGGCCAGGTCACCAGCCTCGAGAAGAAGATGTTCGAGCGCGGCTATCTGGAAGGTTCGGAGATGGCCGGCACCTTCAATATGCTGCGCGCCAACGACCTCATCTGGTCCTTCGTGGTCAATAACTACCTGATGGGCAAGGACCCGTTCCCGTTCGATCTGCTGTACTGGAACTCCGACTCCACGCGCATGCCGGCGACCATGCACAGCTTCTACCTGCGCAGGATGTACATGGAGAACCGCCTCATCGAGCCGGGCGGCATCGAGATCGACGGCGTGCCGATCGACCTCAGCAAGATCAAGGTGCCGTGCTACTTCATCTCCACGATCGAAGACCACATCGCACCGTGGAAGAGCACCTACATGGGTGCGCGCCGCTTCGGTGGCCCGGTGCGCTTCGTGCTCGGCGGTTCCGGCCACATTGCCGGCATCGTCAACCCGCCCGCCGCCAACAAGTACGGCTACTGGATCAACCCGGCTGCCAAGCTGGCCGAAACCGCGGACGCCTGGTTCGAAGGCACGCAGCAGCACCCGGGCTCCTGGTGGACCGACTGGCAAGCCTGGGTCACGTCGCATGACGGCGAACAGGTCGAGGCGCGCGATCCGGCCAAGGGCAAGATCAAGCCGATCGAGGACGCTCCTGGCAGCTTCGTGAAGATCCGCGTGGACGCCAAGGCTGCCGCCTGAGCCTTGCCTAGCCACTCCGGGGAGGGGAAACCCTCCCCTTTTTCGTTGACGATCGACCCGATGACGCATCCAGACGTCCGCCTGGTACTCGACACCAATACCGTGCTCGCACTGTGGATGTTCCGCGACCCAGCGCTCGCCGCGCTGCGCGACTGGATCGAACGCAGCCGGCCGCCTCTGCTGGCGTGCACAGACACGCTCGGCGAGTTGCGTGCCGTGCTCGGCTACGCCCAGTTCGGCCAGGGCCTCGAGGCCCGCGAAGCACTGCTGTCGGCCTACCGCGGACGGATTCGCGAGATCGCGATGCCGCCTGCCCCGACACTGCCGGCCTGCAAGGATCCCGATGACCAGAAGTTCCTCGAACTGGCCGTGGGCGCCGGCGCGACCCACCTGCTCACGCGTGACCGCGCACTGCTGAAGATGGCGCGCAGGCGCGGTATCTCGGGCCTTCTCGCCATCGTCACGCCCGAGGCGTTCAGCCGCCAGCTCGCTCCCTGAGGCTGCGGCGAAGGGCACACAGGTAGCGCAGCCCCTCCGCGGCCCGGCTGCCGTACCAGGAAACCATCTCGCCGTCGACGAGCTGGGCCGGGAGGGCGGACAGACCGGCAACTTCGGTCACATGCAGGTCGCGAAACCTGTAGGGCTCGCTCGACAGCAGCACGCGCTCCACCTGCGCGAGCCAGGGCTCACCCCACTCGAAGGCGGGGTAGCGCGCTGCGCCCTGCGCACCGCCATGGCGCGCCGGCAGGGTCTCCCAACCGACCTCGGCGAGCGTCGCCGCGATATAGGTGTCACGCGCCACCGTCATCCACGGCTCGCGCCAGATCAGATAAAGAACGCGCTCGTCATCGAGCTCCGCACGCAGCGCAGCGGCCTCGTCGAGGGCTGCGCGCAACTCGGCGGCAAGCAGCGCGGCACGCTGCGCGGCCGAGAACACCCCGCCCAGCAGATCGAAGAGGCGCAAGTTGTCCTGCGGGGAGCAGGGATGCGTGACGACGATGTGGGGCACGAAGGCGGCAAGCTCGTCCACCGTCTCACGCCTGTTCTCGTCGATGTTGACCAGCACATGGGTGGGCTCGAGCTCGCGAATTCGCTCCAACCGGACGTCCTTGGTGCCCCCTACTTTCGGCACCGCACGCAGCGCTTCGCGCGGGTGCACGCAGAACCCCGTGCGACCGACCACTTGCCCGCCAAGGTCGAGCGCAAACAGCAGCTCGGTGAGCGAGGGCACCAGCGACACGATGCGCGCATCACTGTCCGCCCGTTCATGGCGCTGCCCGCCATCGTCGTCCCAAGCCTCCCTCCCCGTCACTCCTGGCTGCTGTGCAATCAACGTATGTCCTCCACATCCGGCAGCGCATTGTAGTACGCCTCAAAGCGCGCTCCACTGCGCCCTGCGGGAAACCCGACTAGCGCCGACACGCAGGTTGTGAAAAGCTGTCGGCTCTTGCGTTGGCCGATCGACAGCCTGTCACGCCATGATCTGGTGTCCTGCCGCGCACGCCCTCGTGACGGACACCCCCGGCACGTGCGGGCGACCACGCTCTCACCCTCGTTGACACGACCCAGGAGGAATCCATGAAGAAACTGACCGCCATTGCCGCTGCCTTTGCCCTCGTCGGCACCCTCGGTGCCGCACCGGCCCAGGCACAGCAGAAGTTCGTCACCATCGGCACCGGTGGGGTCACAGGCGTCTATTACGCCGCAGGCGGCGCAATCTGCCGTCTGATCAACAAGGACCGCGCCCAGCACGGCCTGCGCTGCTCGGTGGAGAGCACCGGCGGCTCGGTGTACAACGTAAACACCATCAAGGCTGGCGAGCTCGACTTCGGCGTCGCCCAGTCCGACGTGCAGTTCAACGCCATCAACGGCAAGGCACAGTTCGCCGAAGGTGGCGCCGTGTCCGACCTGCGCGCGGTGTTCTCGCTGCATCCTGAGCCGCTCACCATCCTCGCCCGCAAGGAAGCCGGTGTCGCGAAGATGGAAGACTTCAAGGGCAAGCGTTTCAACGTCGGCAACCCGGGTTCGGGTCAACGCGCCACGATGGACATGCTGCTGCCCGCGATCGGCATGTCGACCTCGGACTTCTCGCTGGTGTCCGAGCTGCGCCCGGATGAGCATGGCTCGGCGCTGTGCGACAACAAGATCGACGGCTTTGCCTTCGTTGTCGGCCACCCGGCGGCGAACATCCAGGACGTGACCACGACCTGCGGCGCCAAGCTGGTGTCGATCACCGGAGCCGGCGTGGACAAGCTTGTGGCTGAGCACCCCTATTTCGCCAAGGTCTCGATTCCGGGCGGGATGTACGCCAACAACCCCGATCCGGCTGAAACCTTCGGCGTGGTGGCGAGCTTCGTGACCTCGGCCAAGGTACCGGCTGACACCGTCTACACGATGGTCAAGGCCGTGTTCGAGAACTTCGAGGATTTCAAGAAGCTGCACCCTGCCTTCGCCAACCTCGATCCCGCGCACATGATCAAGGACGGCCTGTCGGCCCCGCTGCACGAGGGTGCGGTGAAGTACTACAAGGAGAAGGGCTGGATGTAAGTCCGCCGGCCGGCACCCTTCGGGCGGTGCCGGATGCTCTTCAGACAACGGCGGCGGGCGCCCAGCCCCCCGCCGTTGTCGTCTCCGATCCGACTTCGAGGGGCGCTGCTCATGACCCGCAAAAATGACAACAAGGACAACTTCGAGCTGTCCGACGAAGAACTGCAGAAAATCGTTGCCGAAGCCGATACCGGCGGACGCAAGCCCACCGGCCTGACTGCCAACGTGCTGCTCGTGGTGGCGCTGGCATGGTCGCTGTTTCAGCTCTGGATTGCCTCGCCGCTGCCGTTCTCGCTCGGCATGTTCGTGTTCAACGACACCGAGGCACGTGCAATCCACCTCGCCTTCGCCGTATTCCTGGCCTTTGCGGCCTACCCCGCGCTCAAGCGCTCGCCACGCGACCGCGTGCCGATCCAGGACTGGCTCCTCGCCGGCGCAGGGGCCTACTGTGCGGCCTACCTGTTCCTGTTCTACCGCGAGCTGTCGACCCGCCCCGGCCTGCCCACCGACATGGACATTGCCACCGCCGTGGTCGGCCTCACCCTGCTGCTCGAGGCCGCGCGCCGCGCACTTGGCCTGCCGATGGTGATCCTCGCCGTCGTGTTCCTGTGCTACATCTTCTTCGGCCCGTACATGCCCGACGTGATCGCCCACCGCGGCGCCTCGCTGGCCAAGGGCATGAGCCACATGTGGCTGACCACCGAGGGCGTGTTCGGCGTGGCACTCGGCGTGTCGACCAGCTTCATCTTCCTGTTCGTGCTGTTCGGTGCGCTGCTCGAGACCGCAGGCGCGGGCGCCTACTTCATCAAGTCGGCGATCGCGCTTCTCGGCCACATGCGCGGCGGTCCGGCCAAGGCCGCCGTGGTCGCATCGGCCAGCACCGGCCTGATCTCCGGCTCGTCGATCGCCAACGTGGTCACCACCGGCACCTTCACGATCCCGCTCATGAAGAGCGTGGGCTACCGTGCCGACAAGGCGGCGTCGGTCGAGGTCGCCTCCTCGGTCAACGGCCAGATCATGCCCCCGGTGATGGGCGCCGCGGCCTTCCTCATGGTCGAGTACGTCGGCATCACCTACGTGCAGGTGATGAAGCACGCCATCCTGCCCGCGCTGATCTCGTACATCGCGCTGTTCTACATCGTGCACCTCGAGGCCCTGAAGATGGACCTGAAGGGCCTGCCGCGACGCGAGCCGCTGCCTTGGCAAAAGGCGGTGATCACGACGCTGATGACCTTCTCCGGGCTGGTGATCCTGTCCGCGGTGATCTACTGGGGCTTTGGCTGGATCAAGGACCTCTTTGGCGACGGCGCCTTCATCGTGGTCGGCGTGCTGATGCTCATTGCCTACATCTTCATTGTCCGCCATGGCGCGAAGTACCCCGAACTGCACCTCGAGAAGCCGGGCGAGACCATGGAGTACCTGCCCGAGATCGGCCCCACGCTCAAGTCCGGCCTGCACTTCCTGCTGCCGGTAGCAGCGCTGATCTGGAACCTGATGGTCGAGCAGCTCTCGCCCGCGCTGTCGGCATTCTGGGCGACGCTGTTCCTGATGTTCATTCTCGTCACCCAGCGCCCGCTGTTCGCGTTGTTCCGCGGCACCGGTGCGCTCGGCGCCGCAACCCGCCAGGGCTTCCACGACCTGCTGTCGGGTCTGGTCACCGGCGCGCGCAACATGATCGGCATCGGCATCGCCACCGCCACCGCAGGCGTGATCGTCGGCACAGTGACCCTGACCGGGATCGGCCTGGCGATGACCGAGCTGGTCGAGGTACTCTCGGGCGGCAACCTGATGATCATGCTGGTGCTGGTCGCAGTCATCTGCCTGATCCTCGGCATGGGGCTGCCGACCACGGCGAACTACATCGTGGTGTCGTCGCTGATGGCGCCGGTGATCGTCGAGCTGGGGGCGCAGAGCGGGCTGCTGGTGCCGCTGATCGCGGTGCACCTGTTCGTGTTCTACTTCGGTCTGATGGCCGACGTGACGCCGCCTGTGGGCCTGGCCTCTTATGCCGCGGCCGGCATCGCCAAGAGCGACCCGATACGCACCGGCCTCACCGCATTCGGCTACAGCCTGCGCACCGCAGTACTGCCCTTCATGTTCATCTTCAACACGCAATTGCTGCTGATCGGCATCGACAGCAGCTTCCAGCTCGTGCTGACGATCGTCACCGCCACGGTGGCAAGCATGATGTTCGCCGCGGCGACCCAGGGCTTCTTCATCGCCAGGAACCGCATCCACGAGACCATCCTGCTGTTGCTGGTCACCTTCACCCTGTTCCGGCCCGGGTTCTGGATGGACATGCTCTATCCGCCCTACGACGAGGTCGCGCCAACCGAGCTCAGCCGGCTGGTGGAGGAGGCACCGCGCAACGGCAAGCTGCGGATATGGATCGAAGGCATGAGCCTGGAAGGCCGCGACATCTCCAAGGGTGTGCTGCTACCGCTGGGCGAGCGCGGCCCGGCACGCGAACGGCTCAACGCGATGGGCCTGACCGTGATGTCCCTTGGCGACGATGTCCAGATCGCCGCGGTGCGCTTCGGCAGCCAGGCGGAGAAGCTGGGCCTCGAGCAGGGCTTCACCATCACGACGATCGAGCTGCCCTCGGGTGAGCGCCCCGCCAAGGAGTGGATGTTCGTCCCAGCCTTCGTACTCCTGGGCCTGGTCTATGCAATGCAGAAACCCAGACAGCGGCGCCGGGAAACCGAAGCCGAGGCCTGAGCCCGCTACGCAGAAAGGCCGCCCCTCCGGTTGGAGCGGGCGGCCTTTTCATGTGCAGTAAGCGCGCGCTGCGCGGGCGCTCAGATCAGCGAAGGGCCATCCACGATTGCCGCCGCATCCTTCTCGGTGATGCGCACGCTTGCGTTCATGATGACCAGGGCGATCAGCCAGTCGTGCAGGCGCTCACGATCCCCGCCCTCGAGCGCAACGAAGCGGCAACCCGCCTGCGCCGTCGCAGCGATGCAATTGACGACCTGGGCGCGCCCCCTGATCAGATCCGGCACCCCCTCTCGATGCAGCACGAAGCCGAACAGGGCGCCCTCGGCCAAGCCGGCTTCGGCACCGACCGAGAAGCCCTCGACCGAGATGTCGCGCAAGGCCCGGCGACCCAGGCCGTCGATATCGACCCAGAAGCAGGGCTCGCCACGGCGCAGCGCAAGGAAGCGCTGGATGCGCCTGCGCTCGCCGCTGTCCTCGCCGGACTCACCCGCCGACGGCTGAGCGGGACTGGGCACGCCCGACTGGACGACGCTCATTTACCCTTGCGCTCCTCGCGCACACGGGCGATGAGCTGGTCGGTCACCTTGAGCGTATTGACGTGGCTGCCACTGAGCGAGGCAGACGTCACATATGTGCCATCGATGACCACGGTGGGAACACCCTGGACCTTCATCGCCCGCGCGAGCTGGTCCGCGCGCTGCACCAGCGAATTCACCCCGAAGGACTTGTAGGCATCCATGAACTTGGCCGGGTCGGCCACCTTGCCACTCACCCACTCACGCACCTGCTCCTCGGTAAACAGCGGGCGCTTTTCCTCCTGAACAGCCACGAACACCGCACCGTGAATGGCGTCGAGCTGACCTGACACCTCGGCCGCGTAGTAAAGGCGCGCAAGCCCGGTGAGCTGTGCGTTGTTCCAGATCGCCGGCACTGCGCGGAAGGACACGTCCTCGGGGAGCTTCTTTTTCCAGTCGCTGATCAGCGGATCGAAATCACGGCAGTGCGGGCAGCCGTAGTGGAAGAACTCGACGACCTCGATCTTGCTCGGGTCATCCCCCTTCTGCGGCGGATTCAACACGGTGAACGGGCTCTGCGCCCAGCTCACGGATGCGGTCGGCAAGGCTAGGGCGAGGGCGCTGAGTTTGAGTGCATCACGACGATTCATGCTGTGCTCCGTTGGCTGTCAGGTCAATCAGACGCTGCGGTGTGCCGGGCGTTCCCGGCCGCCACATCTGGAGATCAAGGGTTGCCGCGGCTTACCGAGGCATTGAAGCCGGCCTCGGCCAGACGCGCGCGCATCGGGTTCATGTCCTCGGGACGCGCGAAGGGGCCGATCCGGACCCGGTGCACCACCCGCCCATCTTCGAGCTGGGCGCGCTGGGCGCTGGCCTGGATGCCGGACAGGGCCAGGCGGGCCTTCAGGTTGTCGGCCTCGCTCGGATTCTCGAACGCTCCGACCTGCAGGTACAGACGCTCGACCGGTCGCGCGACTGCATCCTCGACCGGCGCCTGGAGGGACGGCGGGGTGGTCGGGGCCTGGGCCTGGGCCTGGGCCGGCACGTTCTCACCCTGCGGGAGGATGCGGTAGAACTCGAAATCCTGCTTGACCACCGGGCGATCGCCCGGCTTGCCCGGCAAGGCCGCGGGGCCGTTGTCGGGCGCCTGCACGCGCGGCGCGACCGGCGCGGGCTGGAAAGGGTTGGCACGGGTGAAGTACCAGGCGGCACCGGCTGCGATCAGCGCACCGAAGACCAAGCCGATGAAAATGCCGATCAGCGTCCCGCCGGCGCTCCTGGCCGGCGCGCGGGCGGCACGCACCGGCTTGCGGTCTCGACTCACGATTGCGCTCCCCGCATCACATCGACTCGGGCGCGGACACGCCCAGCATCTTCAGGCCGGTGACGAGCACCTGGCGCACCGCGGCGGCAAGCGCCAGGCGGGCGAGCTTGAGCGCCTCGTCCTCGACCAGCATGCGCTCGGCGTTGTACCAGCTGTGGAAGTCGGCAGCGAGATCCTTGAGGTAGAAGGCGATCTGGTGCGGTGCGTAGTCCGCAGCCGCGTTCTGCACCAGCTCGGGGAAGCTCGCCAGACGGGCGCACAGGGCAAGCTCACGCTCGTTCTGCAGCAGGCCGAGATCGGCCGCGGCCAGCTCGGCCGCCTCGCCACCCCACTGGTTGAGCACCGAGCACACCCGGGCATGGGCGTACTGCACGTAGTACACCGGATTCTCGTTGCTCTGGCTCTTGGCAAGATCGAGGTCGAAATCCAGGTGCTGATCGGACTTGCGCAGCACGTAGAAGAAGCGGCAGGCGTCGTTGCCGACTTCGCGGCGCAGCTCGCGCAGGGTGACGAACTCACCCGAGCGGGTGGACATCGAGGTCTTCTGGCCGTTGCGGTACAGCACTGCGAACTGCACCAGCGCCACCTCGAGCTTCTCGGGCGGCAGGCCGAGCGCGGCGATGGCGCCCTTCACGCGCGGGATGTAGCCGTGGTGGTCGGCACCCCAGATGTCGATGACGCGATCGAAGCCGCGCTCGTACTTGTTGAGGTGGTAGGCGATGTCAGAAGCGAAGTAGGTGTACAGACCGTTCTCGCGCTGCACGACGCGGTCCTTCTCGTCACCGAAGGCGGTGGAGCGGAACCACTTCGCGCCGTCCTGCAGGTAGATGTGACCCTGCTTCTCGAGCTGCGCGACCGCGCGCTCGACCAGGCCGGTGTCGAACAGGCTCTGCTCGGAGAACCACTTGTCGAAACGCACGCCGAATTCCTGCAGGTCCTCGCGGCCATCGCCGAGCTGCTCGTTGAGCGCGAAGCCATGCACCCAGGGGTAATCCTCGCCCAGCAAGCGCTTGGCGTTGGCGATCAGCGCATCGAGGTGCTCCTCGCGCTGCTGCTTGGCCTCGTCGTCCTTGCGATCGGCCGGCGGCAGGCCGGGGGTGCCGGCGAGGACCTGCTCGGCGCTGACCCTGGCGAAGCGATCCTGATGCGCGTCGCGCATCTCACGGCCCATGTCGATCACGTAGTCGCCCTGGTAGGCATTCGGCGGGAACGGAATCTCGATACCGAAGAAAGCCAGGTAGCGCAGCCAGGTCGACAGCGCCAGGATGTCCATCTGGCGTCCGGCGTCGTTGACGTAATACTCGCGGGTGACGTCATAGCCGGCAAACGCCAGCACGTCCGACAACGAAGCGCCGTAGGCCGCACCGCGGCCGTGGCCGACATGAAGCGGGCCGGTCGGGTTGGCGGAGACGAACTCGACCTGCACCTTGACGCCCTTGACGTCGCCACGGCCAAACCCCGCGCCCTGGCCAAGCACCTCGCGCACGACCGCTGTCTTGGCGCTTGCGGCCAGGGTGAAGTTGATGAAACCGGCTCCGGCGACCTCCGCCTTCTCGACCAGCTTCGAGGCCGGAAGCTCGGCCAGCAGCAGGCCGGCGAGCTCGCGCGGATTGCGTTTGAGCGGCTTGGCCAGTTGCAGCGCGAGGTTGGTGGCGAAATCACCGTGGCTCGCCTGCTTCGGGCGCTCCAGCAGGATGGGCGTATCGACCAGGTCGGGCGCCACGCTCTTCAGCGCGGTCTTGAGCAGGTCGGTCAACAGGACTTTGGGGTCGGCGCTCATGGCACTCGGGATGGATTCGAAACGCGCGATTATAGCGGAAGGCAGCCTCGGGCCCGGTCGAGGATGTGAGCGCAGATTGCGCGCCGTGGCAGGCGTCACGCACAGGCGGCGTTCCCCCGCAGTCGCTTTCCGGCTAAAGTCCCGGGTTTGCGTCTGCCCGGCTTCCCAACGTGCGCCTCTTCCGCCTCGCCAAGATCGTCTCCGTGAGCCTGCGCTTCGGCCTCGACCGCATGGTCCTCGACGCCGACAGCAGCGGACGCCTTGCACGCATATGGCATACGTTCTTCTTCTGGCGGACGTTTTCCCAGCCGCGCGGCGCACGCCTTCGTCAGGCGCTCGAGTCGCTGGGACCGATCTTCGTCAAGTTCGGCCAGATGCTGTCCACCCGGCGCGACCTGCTGCCCCCCGACCTCGCCGACGAGCTGGCGCTGCTGCAGGACCGCGTCCCCCCTTTCCCCACCGAGCAGGCGCTGGCGGTACTGGAGGGCTTCTACGGCAAGCCGATCGACGAGGTCTTCGACGACTTCGAGCGAACCCCGGTAGCCTCTGCCTCGGTGGCGCAAGTGCACTTCGCCCGCCTGCCCGACGGCACCGAGGTCGCCGTCAAGGTGTTGCGCCCCGGCATCGAGCGCGTGATCGAGCACGACCTGGCGCTGCTCGAGGTCGCTGCCGTGCTGCTCGAGAAGATCTGGCCCGAGGGCCGTCGCCTGAAGCCGCGCGAGGTCGTCGCCGAGTTCAGCAAGTACCTGCACGACGAACTCGACCTGATGCGCGAAGCCGCCAACTGCTCGCAACTGCGGCGCAACTTCACGGAGTCCTCGCTGCTCATCGTGCCCGAAGTGCATTGGGACTGGTGCGGCAGCAAGGTCATGGTGATGGAGCGCATGCGCGGCGTGCCGATCTCGCAGACGCCCGCGCTGCTCGCCCAGGGCACCGACCTGTCGGCGCTGTCGCGCGCCGGCGTGGAGATCTTCTTCACCCAGGTGTTCCGCGACGGCTTCTTCCATGCCGACATGCACCCGGGCAACATCTTCGTGCACCGCGACGGGCGCTACATCGCGCTCGACTTCGGCATCATGGGCACGCTCAACGAGGTAGACAAGAACTACCTCGCCACCAACTTCCTCGCCTTCTTCAAGCGCGACTACCGGCGCGTGGCGCTTGCCCACATCGAAGCCGGCTGGGTGCCGGCGAAGACGCGCGTGGACGAGTTCGAGGCCGCGATCCGCACCGTGTGCGAGCCGATCTTCGACAAGCCGCTCAAGGACATCTCCTTCGGCAAGACCCTGCTGCGCCTGTTCCAGACCGCACGCCGTTTCGAGATGGAAGTGCAGCCCCAACTCGTGCTGCTGCAGAAGACCCTGCTCAACATCGAAGGCCTCGGCCGCCAGCTCGACCCCGAGCTCGACCTGTGGAAGACCGCCAAGCCCTTCCTGGAGCGCTGGATGGATGAGCGCATGGGCATGCGTGCGCTGGTGCGCGGCGTCAAGGAAGAAGCACCGGCCTGGGCCGGCACGCTGCCGCAGCTGCCTCGCCTGGTGCACCATGCGCTGACCGAATCCGGCCGCCAGCAGAGCGCGCAACAGCAGCGCCTGGACGACCTGGCAGCCGGCCAGCGGCGGCTCACCCGCCTGCTGCTGCTGGTCGGCGCGGTCGCAGCCACCCTGCTCGGCCTCGAGCTGCATCGCCTGCTGGGCTGAGCCGAGCGGAGGCTGAACGAATCGGGCGCCCCCGCATCCAACTCATGCACACATGATTCGGCCCGCCGCGTGCGGGCGCGACCAGGATGCATGGAGGTGCCGTAATGACGACGACACGCATGGATGGCATGGCGCCGCACGTACCTCACTCGATAATCCGGGTGATCGGCGCCGCGAGCGCGCTCGGCGCCCCTGCCCCAGGTACGGCGGCCAGCCCCGACAGTCTGCAAAGCGGTGGCCTTTGCGCCCATCTGCACGCAATCGGACTCGGCGTCGACTGGCTCGAGACCCTGCGCCCCCTCGCTGCCGGCGTACCTGCACAGGCGGCAGCTCAGACAGGAGCCGATCCGGCAAGCACTGCCGAGAACACGGAAGTCGCCGACATGGCCCGGCGCCTCGACGACAATGGCCGTTTTGCCCGTCGCCTCGCCGACCATGTGGCAGCAGTGCCACCCGGCAGCTTCCCGCTCGTGCTCGGTGGTGACCATGCAATCGCCGCAGGCACCTGGCGAGGCGTAGGCCGACGCTGCGGACGCTCCCCCGGGCTGCTGTGGATCGACGCCCACCTCGACAGCCACACCGACACCAGCACCCACTCCGGCAACATCCACGGCATGCCTCTGGCTGCGCTGCTGGGGGTCGGCCACCCGCAACTGTGCGACATCCCCGGGCCGACGCTGGATCCCGCGCGCACCTGCGTGCTCGGCGCACGCGCCTGGGAGGCCGAGGAGCGCGACCTGCTCAGGCGTCTGGGCGTGCGCATCTTCGACATAGAGGAGATTGCGCAGCGCGGTCTGGCGGCCGTGTTCTGCGATGCACTGAGCATCGTGCGCGCAGACGAACAGGCGGGCTTCGGCGTCAGCCTCGACCTCGACGCCCTCGATCCGGGCCATTTCCCGGCGGTGAGCTGCCCCGAGCCCGGCGGCCTGGCACCCCGTGCGCTCACCGACTGCCTGTTCAGTCTGCGCGCCTGCGCCGACTTCATCGCGCTGGAGATCGTCGAATACCGTCCCGAACTGGATGCCGACGGCAGCGGCCTGCGCTGGGTACGCGAGCTTGCCGCTGCTGCGCTCGGCCCATCGACCGCCTGGCTGCGCGAGAAGGAACGCCGCTACGGCGCCGCCAATTACGCCCCGCTCCCCGCCGTGTTCCAGCGTGGCGAGGGCGTCTGGCTGTGGGACACCGACGGCCGGCGTTACCTTGACATGATGAGCGCCTACTCGGCAGTGAGCTTCGGCCACAGCCACCCGCGCCTGGTCCAGGCCCTGACCGAGCAGGCCCAGCGCCTGGCGCTGACCTCGCGCGCCTTCTCCAGCGACCGTCTGCCGGTCTTCCTCGAGCGCCTGTGCGCGACCTTCGGCTATGAGCGCGCCCTGCCCGTCAATACCGGCCTGGAAGCCGTGGAGACGGCCTTGAAGGCGGCACGCAAATGGGGCTACCAGGTCAAGGGCATCGCCCCCGGAAAGGCCCGCATCATCGCCTGCGATGGCAACTTCCATGGCCGCTCCATCGCCATCGTCGGACTCTCCTCCAATGCGCACTATCGCGCTGGCTTCGGCCCCTTCCCGCCGGGGCTCGAGCGCATCCCCTTCGGCGACGCCGACGCCCTCGAAGCGGCAATCACCCCCGACACTGCTGCCTTTCTGGTCGAGCCGATCCAGGGCGAGGGCGGCATCGTGGTGCCGCCGGCTGGCTACCTGTCCCGATGCGCCGAGATCTGCCGCCGGCACAAGGTGTTGCTGATCGCCGACGAGGTGCAGACCGGCCTCGGCCGTACCGGGCGCCTGCTCGCCTGCGACCACGAGGGCGTGCGTGCCGACGGACTCATCCTGGGCAAGGCCCTGGGCGGCGGACTGCTGCCGGTATCGGCCTTCCTTGCCGATCGCGCGCTCATGGACGTGTTCGGCCCCGGCGACCATGGCTCGACCTTCGGCGGCAACCCATTGGCAGCGGCCGTAGGCACCGAAGTGCTGGCGCTGCTCGAACAGCTCCGGCCCTGGGAGCGCGCCGAGCGGCTCGGCACACACCTGGTCCAGTCCCTGCGCGCCGCGGACCTGCCCGGCGTGCGCGCGATCCGTGGCCGGGGCCTGCTGGTCGGGGTCGCCTTCGAGCCGAACTTCGCCGACGCCGGCGCCATTGCCGAGCGCCTGCTCGCACACGCCATCGCCACTCGCGACACCAACGGCAACGTGCTGCGCCTGGCACCACCGCTGATCATCGACGAAGAGACGCTGGAGCAGGCGATCACCACCATCGTGACCACGCTGCGTGCGTTCGCGGCGAAACGGACACGGCTCGCCGACAGCGTTGCAGATCTGCAATGAAGCAGGCGTGTTCGCGCACGGATCGACCACATTCGCCCCCCATCGCAACGCCTCCTGTTGCTAAACTCGCGCCTGTTTTTCCAACCGTGCGCGTGCGTGCGCCTCAACGAAGGGCTCCCTGATGCTGCTCTGGCTTGTCGTCGCCTATCTGGTCATTTCCATCGGCATCGGACTGTATGCCGCCACCCGGGTACACAATGCGCGCGACTACATCACTGCGGGTCGCAACCTGCCGATGTACATCGTGCTGGCGATGGTGTTCGCAACCTGGTTCGGCGCCGAGACCGTGCTCGGCATCTCGGCCACCTTCCTGGACGAAGGCTTCCGCGGGCTGATCTCCGACCCACTGGGCGCAGCAGCCTGCCTGGTCCTGTTCGGCCTCATCTTCGCCCGCCCGCTCTACCGCATGAACCTGCTCACGCTGGGCGACTTCTTCCGCATGCGCTACAACCGCACGACCGAGCTCGTGCTGTCGATCTGCATCGTGCTGTCCTACCTTGGCTGGGTAGCGGCGCAGATCACCGCGCTCGGACTGGTGTTCAATGTATTGTCGAACGACGTCGTGAGCATGAACGAGGGCATGCTGATCGGCGCCGCCGTCGTGCTGGTCTATACCTTGTTCGGCGGCATGTGGTCGGTGGCACTGACCACCTTCGTGCAGATGATCGTGATCGTGATCGGCCTGGTATGGGTCACCTGGCTTGCCGGCGACAAGGCTGGCGGCTTCGAACTCGTCATCGCCAAGGCCGCGGCCGAGGGCAAGTTCGAGTGGCTGCCTTCGCTCGACCTCATCGACATGATCGCCTGGTTCGCCGCCTTCGCCACCATGGCGCTGGGCTCGATCCCGCAGCAGGACGTCTTCCAGCGTGTCAACTCGTCAAAGAACGAGCGCGTCGCCGTATGGGGGACCACACTGGGGGGGGTGAGCTACTTCTTCTTTGCTGCGGTGCCGCTGTTCCTCGCCTATACCGCCAACATCATCGACCCCGGCATGGTCGAGCGCCTGATGGAGCAGGACTCGCAGCTCATCCTGCCCACGCTGATCCTCCAGCACATGCCCTTCTTCGCCCAGGTGATCTTCTTCGGCGCCCTGCTGTCGGTGATCATGAGCACCGCCTCGGGCACCCTGCTCGCGCCCTCGGTGACCTTCTCCGAGAACGTGCTGCGCGGCTTCATCCCGGGCATGAGCGACCGCGCCTTCCTGTTCAGCACGCGGGTCACCGTGGTGGTGTTCACCGTCCTCGTGACCTGGTACGCCACCACCACAGAGGCCACCATCCACCACATGGTCGAGAGCGCCTATCGCGTGACGCTGGCCGGCGCTTTCGTGCCCCTGGCCGCCGGCCTGTTCTGGAAGCGCGCCAACAACCTGGGGGCGGCGCTGGCCATCATCCTCGGCCTGTCGACCTGGCTGCTGCTGGAGATCTTCGTCACCGAGGGCGACGTCGAGCCCCAGCTCTACGGCCTGGCGGCAAGCGCGCTCGGCATGCTGGTCGGCGGCCTGATCGGACCCAAGACGCACCACAGGCCGCAGGTCGGTGGTCATCGCGCCGCCGCAGGCACCTACCACACCGCGCGTTGACCCCACGGCCAGCGCGTCCTGAGGCCAGGCCAAGGGGGCGGCAGTCATGAATGGCACGGCCAAGGGGCTGGACTACTGGCGGCGCGAGCTGGCTGCCGTGCGCATGCCTGTGCTGTCGACAGCACAGGCGCTCGAGACCCTGCTCGACCCCGGGATCGGCATGGACACGCTGCGCACCATGCTGCACGGCGACATCCCGCTTGCGCTCGAGGTCATCTTGCTCGCCGCCCGCGAACCGCGCATCGACGGCGAGGTGCAAGGCCTTCAGCATGCGCTCAACATGCTTGGCGTCGACAAGGTCCAGGCCCTGGCCAGACGGTGTGCCGACCAGGGCCTGAATGCAAGCGCCGCTGCCCGGCACGAGGCGGTACGGGCGATGGCAACCAGCCAGTTCGGCCGTGTCCTGCAGGCCGACTGGGCGCACCACCACGGCGGCGAGCATGCCGAGTATCTCGAATGGCTGACGCTTTTGCTCGGCGTGGCGCGCTGGAAGCTCCCCCTCGCCGCCCCCGAACTGCACCAGGAGATCGAGGCGCGCGCCGCGGCCGGCGAGCGGCGTGCGCGAGTGGAGGAGGCACTGCTGGGCTGCTCCCCCGTCGAACTGAACGCCGCCCACCTGCAGGATCTTGGCCTGCCGGCGAGTCCGGCGCTGACGACGATCATGGACAGGGCGGGCACCATGCTTGCGCACGCGGGCCGCTACGCCTGGCAAGGGGGCATGGCCCCCGAGCTGCCGATCGCACTCGCCCGCTATCTGCACCAGCGCGGCGCGGATGCCGTCCTTGCCCACCTAATCGCCTGGGCGACACATGACAACTGGTATGGTGGCCACACCGCGACACTGCTGCACGCTGCGTCGGCGATGACGAACCTGCCACTCGACGAAATCGTCGCAAGCACGCGTCGCGTCGCAGTAAGCATCAGCCATGCCGCTGCGTTCATCGACCATCGCCCGGTCGCATGCGAGCGCTTTTTCTGGCCGCCACCGCCACCGCGCAGCCCCGGCGCGCCGATGCCCGCAAGCCGAGCGGCCGCGCGACCGGCTGACAGCGACGCGCACACTGACGGATGGCATGCTCGCTCACAACACGCCGGCGACGACCGCACCCGACTGGTGACAACGAGGCTAGAAGGCGAGACACAGGCGGACGAGCCTTCAAGCGCAGCACCCAAGGCGACGCAGCCCAAGGCCCATGGCGGCATCGGCGGCGAGCCTGTCACCGAGATCATCGAGGCCTTCATGCAGAACTGCCAGCACGGCCGCTATCGCGACCTGCGCGCGTTCTTTGCCGACACGGCGCACACGCTCGAGCAAGGCCTTGGCCTTGCGCGCTGCCTGCTGTTCCTGAAAGCCTCTGCCGCAGACCGCCTGAGCTGCTACTTCGCCTACGGTTTTGCCCCCGAGGACAATGCGAAAGCCCTCTGGGTGCCTGCGGGTGACGACAACCTGCTCGCACGCCTGTTCCGCCACGCGGCGGGATCTACCTGCATCGACCGCACACGGCTCGCGGCCGGTCGCCGCCAACTCCCCGAGGTCCTGCGCGCACATGTGCGACCGGCGGGCTTCCTGCTTGGCGCCATCCACCTCGGTGATCGTCCGGTTGGCGTGATCTGGGCCGACGGCGGCGACGCCGACCCCGTGCTCGACGCCAACCGCCATGCGGAATTCAAGCACATGATTCGCCACTTTGGCGCCGAGTTCACCCGTCTGACTCAGGCCCTGCGGCGCTGAGCCCGGCCTCGGAGGGCGATAGGGCTATTCCGCCTGCCAGCCCATGAAGGGCAGCAACTCGGAATGGCCGCCACCGATCAGCTGGCGCGCCCGGTTCTCCAGCACCTCGATCGGCCCGGACATGTCGATCACGATCTCGACCCGCCGGTTCTGCGCGCGTAGGGCTGCCGACGTGTTCTCGACCCGCGGACGCGTCTCGGCAAAGCCATGCACACGCAGCCGTCCCGGCGCGACGGTGCTGGTCGCGAGCAGCGCGTTCGCCACTGATGAGGCGCGCGCTGCCGACAGATCCCAGTTGGAGCGGAAACGCGCAGTGCTGATCGGGATGTCGTCGGTATGCCCCTCGATCGCGATCTCCCCCGGGATATCGGCCAGCGACTCGCCGATCCTGCGCGCCACGTCGGCAAATGCCGGCGCGAGGTCAGCCGAGCCGGACGGAAAGGCGCCGCGCTCCTCGATACGGATGACGATGCGCTTCCTCTCCTCGTCGAGCTGGAGCGTGCCCTGGCCGAGCTCCTTCTCGAGCGTCTTGCGCAACTCGTCGGCACTCTTGCTGACCTGGCGCTCGGACACCTCGCGCACCATCGCCTCGTTGCTCGCGTTGGAGGTGTAGGTCTTGAGCTTGGGATCCTCCTTGGAGGTCTCCTGCCGCACGGTATCTATCGGGGTGGGCTTGGGCGGCCCCGGCGAGAACTTGTCGAAGATCGGCGTCGTCCCCATCGGCGACTCGATCGCCGGCACATCGCGCTGCACACCGAAGGCCTTGGTGAGCTCGCCGGCGATCTGCTTGAACTTCATCGCATCCATCTCGGCAAACGAGAGCAGGAGCACGAAAAAGCACATGAGCAGCGACATCAGGTCGGCAAATGTCATCACCCAGGCGGGGATGCCGGCCTTCTCCTCCTCGGGCATGTCCATGTGCGCGCCCTCAGCCGCCTTCGGACTTGCGCTTGGCGGGCGGCAGGTAGCTCGTGAGCAGGGTCTCGATCACGCGCGGATTGGTGCCGTTCTGGATCGCCGAGATCGCATCGATGAGCATCGCGTTGAGGCGTGCCTCCTCGGTCATGCGCAGGTTGAGCTTGTCCGCCATGGGCAGGAAGATCATCGTTGCCATCATCGCGCCATACAGCGTGGTCAGCAGCGCCACCGCCATCGCCGGGCCGATCGACTTCGGGTCTTCCATGTTCGACAGCATCTGCACCAGGCCGATGAGGGTCCCGATCATGCCCATCGCCGGGCCGACGTCACCCATGGCGCTGAACACCTTTGCCCCCCAGCGATGGCGCTCGAGCGTGAGAAGGCGCTCCTTCTGCAGGATCTCGCGCACCGTCTCGGGTGCCTGGCCGTCGATCATGAGCTGGATGCCCTGCTGGAAGAAAGGGATGGAAGAGGGCCGGCTCTCGAGCGCCAGCATGCCCTCCTTGCGCGCCACCTGCGCGACCTCCATCACCTCCTTGATGACCTCCTCGGTGTCGGGCAGGCGGAACTTGAACGCCTTCGCCGCCACCTTGAACGCGCCGAGGAACTGCTGCAGCGTGAACTTGCTGAGTACGACGAACAGGCTGCCGCCGACAACGATGAGCAAGGATGGTCCATTGAGGAAGATCATCGCCGACGCACCGAGCACGATGGCCGACACGACAATGCCCAGCGAGCCCAGCAGCCCGATCAGTGTTGCAAGATCCACGCACGCTCCATTGCGTTGAGCACACCGATGCGCGCCTGCACCACTTTGTGCAGACGCCATCGCGGCCGAATGTCATTGGCCCGAATCATAAGGTTTTTTTGCGCACCGCACGATGCTGCACAACGGGCGTTTGACACTCGTCAAAGCCACCTCCGCGACCACGCACTATGGTGCCCGGGTTCTTCCCTGCCCGCCCGGCCGCCAATGTCCGCACCCAATACGATCGAGCTCGTCTGCCCAGCCGGCAGCCTCCCCGCCCTGAAAACCGCCGTCGACCACGGCGCAGACTGCGTCTATCTCGGCTTCAAGGACGCCACCAACGCGCGCAACTTCACCGGCCTCAACTTCGACCCGCCGCAGATGCGCGAAGGCATCGCCTACGCCCACGCCCGTGGCAAGAAGGTGCTGCTCGCGCTCAACACCTATCCGCAGACCGGCAACTGGCCGAGCTGGACGCAGGCCATCGACCGCGCCGCGGAGTTCGGTCTCGATGCCCTGATCCTCGCCGACCCTGGCCTGATGGCCTACGCCGCCAGAACGCATCCGCAGTTGCGCCTGCACCTGTCGGTGCAGGGCTCGGCCACCAGCTACGAAGCGATCAACTACTACCATGAGCGCTTCGGCATCCAGCGCGCGGTGCTGCCTCGCGTGCTGTCCATGGCCCAGGTCGAGAGCGTGGTCGCCAACACACCGGTCGAGATCGAGGTTTTCGGCTTCGGCGGCCTGTGCGTGATGGTCGAGGGCCGCTGTGCGCTGTCGGCCTACGCCACCGGCGAGTCACCCAACTGCAATGGCGCCTGCTCGCCGGGCAAGCACGTACGCTGGGAAGACACGCCGCGCGGCATGGAGACGCGCCTCAACGGCATCCTCATCGACCGTTTCGCCGACGGTGAGCGCGCCGGCTACCCGACCCTGTGCAAGGGCCGCTTCGAGGTCAACGACGAGACCTACTACGCGCTCGAGGAGCCGACCAGCCTCAACACGCTCGAACTGCTGCCCGAGCTCGCTCGCATCGGCATCCGTGCGATCAAGATCGAAGGCCGCCAGCGCAGTCCAGCCTATGTCGCCCAGGTCACCAAGGTGTGGCGCGCCGCGCTCGACAAGCTCAAGGCCGGCGGCACCGAAGGCTTCGCAGTGCTGCCGGCGTGGATGGCCGAGCTCAACAAGGTCTCCGAAGGCCAGAGCCATACGCTGGGCGCCTACTACCGCCCGTGGAAGTGAGCGTCGCGCATGCCGCCTCGCACCGCATCACCCGAACGAACTGAGACCCGCCCGATGAAACTCGCCCTCGGCCCCCTGCTCTATTACTGGCCGCACCAGAGCGTGCTCGACTTCTACGCCGACATGGTCGAAGCACCGATCGACAGCGTCTACCTGGGCGAGACGGTGTGCTCGCGCCGCCACGAACTGCGCCTCGACGACTGGCTCGAGGTCGGCAAGGTGCTCGCCGCGGCCGGCAAGGAAGTGGTCATCAGCACCCAGGGCCTGATCGAATCCGAATCCGACCTCAAGGTACTGCGCCGCATCGTGCGCCAGCACAGCGAGGGCGAGACCGGCTTCCGCGTCGAGGCCAACGACATGGGCGCGGTGCGACTGCTCGCCGAGGCCGGCATCACCGACTGGGTCGCTGGCCCCACACTGAACATCTTCAACCCGAACACGCTGCAGCTGATGATCGACTCGGGCGCCACGCGCTGGGCCGTCGCCCCGGAGATGTCGGGTGCCGCGCTTGCCGAGGTGCGCGAAGCGCTCGCAGCCCCGATCGAAACCGAGGTCTTCGCCTACGGCCGCCTGCCGCTCGCGCATTCGGCGCGCTGCTTCACCGCCCGCCACTTCAACCTGCAGAAGGACACCTGCGAGTTCCGCTGTCTGTCGATCATGGACGGCATCACGCTGCGCACCCGCGAAGGCGAACCCTTCCTGACCCTGAACGGCGTGCAGACCCAGTCGGCACGGGTGCATAACCTGCTCGGCGACCTCGCCGCGGTACGTGGCAACGCCGAAGTCCTGCGCATCAGCCCACAGGGCGCCAACACGCGCGCCATCGTCGAACTGTTCCGCACCACCATCGATGCCCAGAGTTCGCCCGCCGAAGCCCTCGCGGCAAGCCGCGCACTGATGATCGAGGCGCCCTGCAACGGCTTCTGGCACGGCCGCGCCGGTGCCGAACAATACGTCGCGGCCTGAGCCAGCACACCCGCCTCCCCGGAGTACACACATGCCCGCCCTGCCCACCCTGCCGCGCCCGCCCCTGCCTGCCGAACTCCTGCCCGGCAGCCTGCGCCAGCGCATTGCCCAAAGCCTGGCAGACTTCCGCATTCCGGACTTCACGGTGCCAACGGCACTGGCCAGGCTGATCTCGCGCCTGCCGCAGCAGCCGCCGACGCATGCCCTGATCGCAGCGCTCAACCTCGCGCTCGGCCGCATCCTGCCGCGCGACACGCTGGCACCGCTCGGCGGACGCCACCTGCAGATGCGCGTGCTCGATGCCGGACTCACGCTCGATTTCGGCCTCGGCGAGCGCGGCTTCCGCCGCGCTGTTCCAGCTGCGGGACGCAAGCCGGACCTGGTGATCTCCGCCACCACGCGCGACTTCATCGCGCTCGCACTGCGCGAGGAAGATCCCGACACGCTGTTCTTCAGCCGCCGCCTGCGCATGGAAGGCGACACCGACCTCGGCCTGCTGGTCAAGAACACGCTCGACGCGGTGGACTGGGACAGTCTGAAGGCGCGCCTGGGTCTGCGCGCACGCTGAGCCCGGCAACGGCGCGCGCAGCGCACTTGTGCGCTAAGCTTGGCGCCCGCCCGCATGCGGGCAGCCGCCTCACTTCGCGTCATGCCTTCCGAATTCGACCTCATTCAGCGTCACTTCACTCGCGCCACACGGCACACCGCGCTCGCCGTCGGCGATGATGCCGCCTTGCTGCAGCCGCGCACAGGCATGCAGCTCGCCGTATCGACCGACATGCTCGTGTCGGGCACCCATTTTTTCGCCGACACCGACCCCGAAGATCTCGGCTGGAAGACCCTGGCGGTGAACGTCTCCGACATCGCAGCGATGGGCGCGGAACCGCGCTGGGCCTTCCTTGCGCTGTCCCTGCCAGCTGCCGACGAAGCCTGGATCGAGGCTTTCGCGCGCGGCTTCTTCGCCTGTGCCGATGCGCATGGCGTGGACCTCGCCGGTGGCGACACCACACGCGGGCCGCTCACGCTGTCGGTAACCATCATTGGCGAGACGGCCGCCGGCGAGGCCGTCACCCGCGACGGCGGTCGCGCCGGTGACGACCTGTGGGTATCGGGCCAGCCCGGCCTGGCTGCACTCGGGCTCGCCGCCCTGCAAGGGCGGACCAGGCTCGACGCCGACGGCCGGCGCGCCTGCATCGCCGCACTGCAACGCCCACAACCCCGGCTCGCCCTCGGCCGCGCGCTGCGCGGCGTGGCCAGTGCCATGCTGGACGTCTCCGACGGCCTGCTCGGCGATCTTCGCCACATTCTGGAACGCTCGCACACCGGTGCGCTGATCGAAACCGCGGCGCTGCCGCTCGCCCGCCTGCTTGCAACCGGCGCCGACCCGGTCTTGTGCAGACACTGCCTGCTCGCAGGGGGCGACGACTACGAACTGCTTTTCTGCGCCCCCGCTGCGCGACGTGACACCGTACGGGCGCTCGCCACAAAGCTCGAGTTGCCCGTGCACCGCATCGGCAGCCTCACCGCTGATAGCGGCAGCATCCACATGCGCGAAGCCGACGGCACGCTGGCCCCCCTCGCGCCCAACGGCTACGATCACTTTGCCTGATGCACTGCGAACCATTTCGCCCGAATCAATCCCTCCTGGTACGCAGGCACGCGTCGAACAACACAGATCGGATCACGAGATGCGCCCCACTCTTCGCCTGATGATGAGCCACCCCGCCCACTTCATTTCGCTGGGTTTCGGCTCCGGCCTGTCGCCCTGGGCGCCGGGAACCATGGGCACGCTGCTCGCATGGGCGCTTTACCCGCTGATCCGCGTCCCACTGTCCGAGTTCGTCTTCCTTGCCCTGCTCGCAGCCCTGTTCATCGCCGGCGTACTGGCCGCCGAGCGCACGGGGCGCGCACTCGGCGTGCCCGACCACGGCGGTATCGTGTGGGACGAAATGGTCGCCACCTGGCTGGTGCTGGCCTTCACGCCGCCAACCCTGCTCTGGCAGGCGGTCGCGGTGGCCTTGTTCCGCTTCTTCGACATCGTCAAGCCGCCCCCCGTACGCTGGGCCGATCGCAGTTTCAAGGGCGGCTTCGGGGTGATGTTCGACGACCTGGTCGCGGCCGGCTATACCCTGCTCGCACTCGCCATCCTGGTTGCCATCGTCGGCGCGTAAAGCCATGACCGACACCGAACTCGACACCCTCGCCCAACAGGTCGGCCAGGCGCTCGGCGCACGCGGATGGCGGTTGGCGACCGCCGAGTCCTGCACCGGCGGCTGGATCGCAGAGGCCGTTACCGCGATCGGCGGCAGCTCGGCCTGGTTCGACCGCGGCTTCGTCACCTACTCCAACGAAGCCAAGATCGACATGCTGGGCGTATCCGCCCACACCCTCGCAACCCAAGGTGCGGTCAGCGAGGCCACCGTTCGCGAGATGGCCGCCGGGGCACTTGATCGCAGCATCGCCACGGTCGCCGTCGCCGTATCCGGCATTGCCGGCCCCAGCGGCGGCAGCCCGGCCAAGCCCGTGGGCACGGTGTGCATCGGCTGGGCCTTGCGCGCCGGCGAGCAAAGCGCCCTGACCCTGCAATTCGCCGGCGATCGTCGCGCCGTGCGCAGACAGACCGTGATCCGCGCACTGCAGGGCGTACTTGCACTGACGCACTGACGCGAGCCTGCCCCGTCCGCTTCAGCAACTCCGCCGTTTGCTGTATTTCCATACACGTCTTAAACTAGCGGCATCAGGCGCGGCCGTCCGCATGCCTGCAATCTTTGTGCCATAATCCGCCAATCACACAGGACGCACCTCCATGGACGACAACAAGGCCAAGGCCCTCGCCGCCGCGCTCTCCCAGATCGAAAAGCAGTTCGGCAAAGGGTCGATCATGCGCATGGGCGACGGCAACGTCGAACGTGACATCCAGACCGTCTCCACCGGCTCGCTCGGCCTCGACATCGCGCTCGGCCTCGGTGGCCTGCCGCGCGGCCGGGTCGTCGAGATCTACGGCCCGGAATCCTCGGGCAAGACCACGCTGACCCTGCAGGTGATCGCCGAGATGCAGAAGCTGGGCGGCACGGCAGCCTTCATTGACGCCGAGCACGCGCTCGACGTCGGCTACGCGGAGAAGCTTGGCGTCAATATCCAGGACCTGCTTATCTCGCAGCCCGACACCGGCGAGCAGGCGCTCGAGATCGCCGACATGCTGGTGCGCTCCGGCGGCGTGGACGTGGTCGTCGTCGACTCGGTCGCCGCGCTCACCCCCAAGGCCGAGATCGAGGGCGAGATGGGCGACCAGCTCCCCGGCCTGCAGGCGCGCCTGATGTCGCAAGCGCTACGCAAGCTCACCGCCAACATCAAGCGCACCAACACGCTGGTGATCTTCATCAACCAGATCCGCATGAAGATCGGCGTCATGTTCGGTAGCCCGGAGACCACCACGGGCGGCAATGCACTCAAGTTCTATGCCTCCGTGCGCATGGACATCCGCCGCACCGGCACGATCAAGAAGGGCGACGAGGTGGTCGGCTCCGAAACCCGAGTCAAGGTCGTCAAGAACAAGGTCTCGCCCCCCTTCAAGGAAGCCCACTTCGACATCCTCTACGGCGAAGGCATCTCGCGCGAGGGCGAGATCATCGATCTGGGCGTGACACACAAGATCGTCGACAAGTCCGGCGCCTGGTATGCCTACCAGGGCGACAAGATCGGCCAGGGCAAGGACAACTCACGCGAATTCCTGCGTGCGAATCCGACGCTTGCGCGCGAAATCGAAAACAAGGTCCGCGTCGCCGTCGGCCTGCCCGAACTGCCGCCAGCGGCACCGGCAACGGCCACGGAAAGCTGAGCCTAGCCAGGACACCATGGGCGCCCCCAGCCTGCGCGAACGCGCGCTTCGCCATCTTGCCCGCCGCGACCACTCGCGCGCGGAGCTGGCGCGCAAGCTGGCCGCCCACGGCGAGGCCGACGAGGTGCAGGCAGTGATCGAGCGCATGGGCGAGCTCGGCCTGCAGTCCGACAGCCGCTACGCCGAAGCCTACGTGCGCACCCGTGCCAACCGCTTCGGCGGCAGCCGCCTGCGCAGCGAGCTGACGCGGCGCGGGATCGACCGTGAACTGATCGAGGCAACACTCGCCACGGAGTGCGTAGAATCGGAACTGGAGCGTGCCCGCGCAGTGCTGCGCAGCCGCTTCCAGGCGGCCCCGGCGGATGCGCGCGAATGGGCGCGCCAGGCCCGTTTCCTGCAAACCCGCGGCTTTGCACCCGAACTGATCCGCAAGCTGCTGAAAGAACCCCGCGATGAGTCTGCTTAAGGTCTCCAGCCTGCAAAAGCGCTACAAGGCGCGCACCGTGGTCCACGACGTCGGCTTCGAGGTCGGTTCGGGCGAGGTCGTCGGCCTGCTCGGCCCCAACGGCGCCGGCAAGACCACCTGTTTCTACATGATCGTAGGCTTGGTCCGTGCCGACGGCGGCCAGATCAACCTCGACGGCACCGACCTCACCCACCTGCCGATCCACGCCCGTGCGCGTCTGGGCCTGTCCTACCTGCCGCAGGAGATGAGCGTCTTCCGCAAGCTCACCGTGGCCGAAAACATCCGTGCCGTGCTCGAGCTCCAGGGGCTCGATGCGCACCAGGTGAAGACCCGGCTCGACGAACTGCTGCTCGAGCTTGGCATCAACCACCTGCGCGACAACACCGCCGTCTCACTCTCCGGCGGCGAGCGCCGACGTTGCGAGATCGCGCGCGCACTTGCAACCGACCCGCGCCTGATCCTCCTCGACGAACCCTTCGCAGGGGTCGACCCGATCGCGGTCATCGACATCCAGAAGATCATCCGCTTCCTCAAGGAGCGCGGCATCGGCGTGCTGATCACGGACCACAACGTGCGCGAGACGCTCGGCATCTGCGATCGTGCGTACATCATCAGCGAGGGCCGGGTACTGGCAAGCGGCGAACCGGCCGAGATCATCGACAACGAAAGGGTGCGCCAGGTTTACCTGGGCGAGCATTTCCGCCTGTGAATCCGCGCGCGCGTCGACAGCGATGAAACCAAGCCTCCAGCTCAAGCTCTCCCAGCACCTTACCCTGACGCCGCAGCTGCAGCAGTCGATCAAGCTGCTGCAGCTGTCGACCATCGAGCTGAACCAGGAGATCGAGCGCTTCCTGCTCGAGAACCCGATGCTCGAGCGCAGCGACGGCGACGGTGTCGAGTTCGTACCACCGCTACCACCGGGCAGCCCCCCCGAGCACGAGGCCAGACAGCAACAGGCAAACACCCCCGAGGCGCCAGCCAGCGCTGCGGACAGCGAGGCCGGCGACCATGCCGACCATGGCAGCGCCGACGAAGGCATGGACTGGTCCAATGTCGGCAGCGGCGCATCGAGCCGCAGCGAGGACGACGACGACGTCGATTACCAGGAACTGCAGGCGGCTGGCGTCTCCCTGCGTGACCATCTCGACCAGCAGGTGTCGCTGTCGCCGCTGTCAGACCGCGACCGCGCCCTCGTGCGCTTCATCATCGAAGCCTTGGATGACGACGGCTACCTTCACCAGCCGCTCGATGAGCTCCTCGAACTGCTTCCGGACGACGCCGACGTCGATGTCGATGACCTGAACATCGCGCTGCGCCACGTACAGAACCTCGAGCCCGCAGGCATCGGCGCGCGCAGCCCCAGCGAATGCCTGTCGCTGCAGCTCCGTACCCTGCCGGCTTCGGCGACGCGCACGCTCGCGCTCGAGATCGTCGACAAGCACCTCGAGCTGCTCGCCGAGCGCAACTTCGTCAAGCTCAAGAAGCTGACCGGCTGCGACGACGAAGCCCTGCGCGCCGCCCATGCCCTGATCTGCAGCCTCGACCCCCACCCCGGCTCGCGTTACTCGAACGCCGAGACGCGCTACGTACTGCCGGATGTGGTCGTACGCAAGCTGCGCGGGCGGTGGACGGTCAGCCTGAACCAGGAGGCAATGCCGCGTCTGCGCATCAACCGCCTGTATGCCAGCCTGCTGCAGCAGAACCGCGGCCAGGGTGGCGGCCTGAGCGGACAGTTGCAGGAGGCACGCTGGCTGATCAAGAACGTGCAGCAGCGCTTCGACACCATCCTCCGGGTGTCCCAGGCCATCGTTGACCAGCAGAGGCAGTTCTTCGATCATGGGGAGGTGGCAATGCGACCACTCACCCTCCGGGAGATCGCGGACCAACTCGAGCTGCACGAGTCCACCGTGTCGCGCGTGACCACGCAGAAGTACATGGCGAGTCCGCGCGGGGTGTTCGAACTCAAGTATTTCTTCGGTAGTCACGTCGCCACCGACACCGGTGGAGCGGCCTCGTCCACGGCGATTCGCGCGCTGATTCGCCAACTGGTCGACGCCGAGGACAGCAAGAAACCGCTGTCCGACGCCAAGATTGCCGAAGTCCTTGGCCAGCAGGGTATCGTGGTCGCACGGCGCACGATCGCCAAGTATCGCGAATCCCTCAATATCCCGCCGGTCAGCCTGCGCAAATCCATCTGACAAAAACAGGAGTCAACATGAATCTCAACATCACCGGGCGCCACGTCGAAGTCACTCCGGCCATTCGCGACTACGTCACCTCCAAGCTTGATCGCGTCATCCGTCACTTCGACAACGTCACCAGTGTCGCGGTGATCCTCTCGGTCGAGAAGCTCAAGCAGAAGGCCGAGGTCACCCTGCACGTGCGCGGCAAGGACATCTTCGTCGAAAGCGATGATGCCGACCTGTACGCGGCCATCGACGCGATGACCGACAAGCTCGACCGCCAGGTGCAGAAGTACAAGCAGAAACTGGCCGACCACAACCACGAGACGATCAAGCACCAGGCCCCCGAAGCCTGACGCTTTCGTTTCAGCCCCACGTCCGGGGTATGGTTATAATGCGCCCGTTTCCAAGACGCGGCGCCAGCATGCCCCGGGACGGCCGGTCGCACCCTGCGACCGGAATGCCTGCGATATTGCGCGAACCCTCCAGCGAATGAGCCTGATATCCCAACTCCTGCCACTGTCCAATGTGGTGGTCGACCTCGACGCGAGCAGCAAGAAGCGCGTCTTCGAGCAGGCGGGCCTGCTGTTCGAAAACAATCAGGGCATCGGGCGCAGCACCGTGTTCGACAGCCTGTTCGCGAGGGAGCGCCTCGGCTCCACTGGCCTCGGCCAGGGCATTGCGATTCCGCACGGGCGCATCAAGGGTCTCAAGGAGGCGGCAGGTGCGTTCCTGCGCCTTGCGAGCCCGGTGCAGTTCGACTCGCCCGATGGCCGCCCGGTGAACATGTTGTTCGTGCTGCTGGTCCCCGAGCAAGCCAACGAGACCCACCTGCAACTGCTCTCCGAGCTGGCTCAGATGTTCAGCGACCGCGGCTTCCGCGAAGCGCTGCAAGCCGCGCCGGATGCGGACCATATCCACCAGATGTTCATGAACTGGGGCGCCGATGCGGCAGACCAGCGTCGCGCGGCTGTATGAGGCGCATCGCGACAACCTGCAGCTGAACCACATCAGCGGCAACCTCGGCGCGAGCCTCGCGGTCGCCGAGGACCGCATGTGGCCGGCCGATCTCGTCGGCCACCTCAACCTCATCCACCCCACACGGCTGCAGGTCATGGGCGCGGCGGAGCTCGAATGGGCGCGCCGCCAGTCAAACGACAAGGTTGCTCACCACCTCAACGAGATCTGCTCCGCGCACCCGCCAGCCCTGATCGTCGCCGACGGCTGCGAAGTTCCCAATATCGTGCATGGGGTTTGCGTGGCACACGACGTCGCACTGTTCAGCGCAGCCCACCCATCGGCAAGCGTGATCGACCAGTTGCGGCTCTACCTGTCGCGCGAGCTGGCGGAGAAGACCTCGCTGCACGGCGTGTTCATGGATGTGCTCGGACTGGGCGTACTGATCACCGGCGACTCGGGTGCAGGCAAATCGGAGCTCGCGCTGGAGCTCATTTCCCGCGGTCACGGCCTGGTGGCCGATGACGTCGTCGAACTGTCGCGCATCGCTCCCACCGTACTCGAGGGGCGCAGCCCCGAGATGCTGCAGGACTTCATCGAAGTGCGCGGCCTGGGCATTCTCAACATCCGCACCATCTTCGGTGAAACGGCGTGCCGCCGGAAGATGCGCCTGCGCCTGATCTGCCACCTCGAGCGCCGCCAGCCGGGCCCCGGCGATCCCAGCCGCCTGCCCTTGCAGCAAGAGGTCCAGGACATCCTGGGCGTTGCAATTGCACGCGTCGTGCTGCCGGTTGCGGCCGGCCGTAACCTGGCCGTTCTGCTCGAGGCGGCGGTGCGCTCGACCATCCTGCAATTGCGTGGCATCGATTCGACCCAGGACTTCATCGAACGCCAGACGCGGGCGATGACGCCGCCGGAAGACTGATGCAGGCGGCGCGATGAGAACGCCGATACGCTATCTGCTGATCACGATCGGCATCCTCATCGCGCTCGTCGCTGCACTTGCAGCCTGGATCGCACTGCGCTTCGACGCCAACGACCACCGCGAGCGCATCACCGCCGAGTTCATGCGCCACACCGGTCGGTCGCTGCAGATCGATGGCACGCTGAATCTCTCGTTCTATCCATGGCTGGGCATCGAGGCAAGGGATGCCGTCCTTGCCGATGCGCCAGGTTTCGGCGACGCCCCCTTTGCCCGCATTGCCAGGCTGCAGGCCCGCGCACGCCTGTTGCCGCTGCTGCGCGGCGAACTCGACATCGACCGCATCGCCATCGACGGCCTCGCCCTCAAGTTGGTGCGTGCGGCCGACGGGCGTACGAACTGGTCGACGGCGGACGCGGACACTGCGGGGAGCGCGCCAGCCGCAGCGCCCCGGGGCGACACCGCGACGACGGCCGGCGCACTCGCACTCGCGATTGGGGGCATCGACATCCAGGGGGCGAGCGTGTCGTGGACCGATCTCCGCGACAACACCCAGCTGCAACTCACCAAACTCCAGCTTCAGGCAAGCGAGATCAGGCCGGGAGCCCCCTTCCCGCTGCAATCCAGCTTCACGCTGGGCAGCAGCGGGATGAGCGCGACCATGGACATCGCAATCGACTCGCGTGTCCGCATCAGCATCCAGGACGAGGTGGTCGAGCTATCGGACCTGTCGGTGCGCTTCGGCCGTAGCGACGGCATTCGGCCCCGGGGGCAGATCGAAGCGGCGCTGCGCGCAGACGCCGACTCGATCGTGTTCGAACGGCTGCATGCCATCGTCGACGACACCCGGATCGAAGGCCGCGTTGCCGTCACCGAGCCCACGCGCCCCGCAATTCAGTTCGATCTCGACATCGACAACCTCGACCTGGACGCCTACCTGCCCGCCGGCGCACAGGTCGCGCCCGCCCCGGCGGGCGCCGCAACCGCGGCAGCGCGCAACCCCAGCGCGCTCGTCACGCTCGCTGCCGACGGTCGCCTGCGTGTCGGCCGCCTGCGCGCGCACGGCCTGCAGCTGAGCGAGGTCGACCTCGTCCTGCAGGCCGAGGACGGACAGCTCAGGCTCGCCCCACTGTCGGCCTCGCTCTACGGCGGACGCTACAGCGGCAAGGTCGGCATCGATGCGCGCCGCAGCCCGCTTCGGCTCACGCTCGATGAGCGTCTCGAGGACATTCAGCTCGCCCCCTTCCTGCGCGACTTCAGCGGCACGGAAGCACGCATCGCAGGCCGCGCCACGGTGCAGGCCCGCCTGCAGGGCAACGCCGACAGCACCGACAGCCTGCGCCGCAGCATCACCGGCCAGGTGGACCTGCGCATCGTCGATGGCGCGCTGAAGGGCATCAACATCGCCCAGATGATGCGCGAGGCGTCCGCCCGCATACGTGGAACGGCAGCGCCCTCTCCGAGCGGGCGAAACGAGACCGACTTCACGGATCTGAGCGCGACACTTCGCATCGCCAACGGCCAGGTCCGCAATGACGACCTCGCGCTGCGCGCGCCCCTGCTCAGACTCACCGGCGCCGGCAGCGCCAGCCTGATCAACGAGACCATCGACTACCGGCTGCGCGCCAGCGCCGTCGCAACCCTGGCCGGACAAGGCGGTGACGAACTCGCCAGCCTGCGCGGACTCACCATCCCCATCCGCATCAGCGGCCCGTTTGCCGAGCCCAGGTTCGCACTCGACATCGAATCGCTGGTGGCGGACAGCTTGCGCGAACGCGCGGCCGAGCGCATCGATGAGCGTATCCGCGAGCGCGTACCCGAGGGCGTGCAGGACACACTACGCCGCGGCCTTCGCGACCTGCTGCGCTGAACGCTGCCGCCCCTTGCGAGCCAGCCGCCGCGGCTGATACCCTCGTTCGCTTTGCAGCAGGATTTCGGCCGCCCATGACCACCCCCTCGGATTACCTGGAACGCATCCTCAACGCGCAGGTGTACGACGTCGCCGTCGAGACCCCGCTTGACCTTGCTGCAAACCTGTCGGCACGCACCCATAACCGCATCTTCCTCAAGCGCGAGGACATGCAGCCCGTGTTCAGCTTCAAGATCCGCGGCGCCTACAACAAGATGGCCAAGCTCTCGCCCCAGGCCCTCAAGCGCGGCGTGATCTGTGCCTCCGCCGGCAACCATGCGCAGGGCGTGGCGCTTTCGGCGGCGAAGCTTGGCGTGCGTGCCGTGATCGTGATGCCGAGCACCACGCCGGCGATCAAGATCGATGCGGTCAAGGCGCGTGGCGGCGAAGTGGTGCTCGCCGGCGAGTCCTATTCCGACGCCTATGCGCATGCGCTCGAACTCGAGAAGAGCGAAAAGCTCACCTTCGTCCACCCCTTTGACGACCCCGACGTGATCGCCGGCCAGGGCACGGTGGGCCTGGAGATCCTGCGCGCGCATTCAAAGCCGATCCACGCGGTATTCTGCTGTGTCGGCGGCGGCGGCTTGATCGCCGGCGTGGCGGCCTACATCAAGCGCCTGCGCCCGGAGACGAAGATCATCGGCGTCGAGGCGGTAGGCGCCGACGCGATGACCCAATCGCTGGCGGCGGGCAAGCGCGTCACCCTGGAACAGGTCGGCATCTTCGCCGACGGCGCCGCAGTGAAGGAGGTCGGCGCCGAAAACTTCCGCCTGTGCCAGCAATATGTGGACGAAATGATCGTGGTCGATAACGACGCCATCTGTGCCGCGATCAAGGACGTGTTCGAGGACACCCGCTCGATCCTCGAGCCGGCCGGCGCACTCGCGGTCGCAGGCGCAAAGGAATACGCCCGCCGCCACAAGCTGCGCGACAAGAGCCTGGTCGCCGTAGCCTCAGGCGCCAACATGAACTTCGATCGTCTGCGTTTCGTGGCTGAACGCGCCGAACTCGGCGAACAGCGCGAAGCCGTGCTCGCCGTGACGATTCCGGAGAAGCCGGGCTCGTTCAAGAAGTTCATCAGTGTCCTCGGCAACCGCAACATCACCGAGTTCAACTACCGTTACGCCCACCCGCAGCAGGCACACATCTTCGTCGGCGTCACCGTACACAACCGCAACGAGGTCGCGCGCCTGGTCGAGATGCTGGAACGCCACGAACTGCCGGCCATCGATCTCACCGACGACGAACTCGCCAAGACCCATGTGCGCTACATGGTCGGCGGCCGCTCGCCACAGGCCGAGAACGAAGTGGTTTACCGCTTCATCTTCCCCGAACGCCCCGGCGCACTGATGAACTTCCTCTCCAACCTGCGCTCGGACTGGAACATCTCCCTGTTTCACTACCGCAACCATGGCTCGGACTTCGGCCGCGTCCTGGTCGGCATGCAGGTACCTCCGCAGGATAAGGCCGCCTTCGACGACTTCCTGCAGCGCCTCGGCTACGAATACGCCGCCGAGAGCGACAATCCCGCTTATCGCATGTTCCTGTCGGCCAGCACCGGCTGACCCCCACGGCGGAAGGCTCAGGGCAGCGCCCTGGCCGCCCCCGCCTCGGTGACGATCCACTCCATAGGCTTGTCGTGGGGCTGTGGCAGCGTACTCGGTACGCGCCCGAGTTCGAAACCGACACCGACTGCAACAGTGTCCATGCCAGCCAGGGTGCGGTCGAAGTAGCCGCCGCCGTAGCCCAGCCTGAAGCCGCAGTCATCGAAGGCGTTGAGCGGAACGAGGACGACATCGGGTATCAGGCTGTCGCCCGCGGCCGGGTGCGGGATGCCGTGGCGGTCCAGCACCATCGGCTGGTCCGGCTCCCATGCGCGGAACACCATCGCGGCATCGCGCTCCAAGACCACGGGCAAGGCGGCCACACGCCCGGGCGCGGCAACGCGCCAGCCGCACACCCACTGACGCAGATCGGGCTCGGCGCGATAGGGCCAGCAAAAGCCAAGCCGTCGGGGCTGGAGCAGCGCCATCAATCCATCGAGATGCGCCGCCAGGCGCAATGTCAGGCAGGCGCGCTGCGCCTCCGGCATTGCCTGCCGGGCACGCAATGCCGCCTCGCGCAGGCGTTTGCGCTGTGCAGCAGAGTCGACGTCGAGCGCGCTTGCGGGGGCCAATGGATGATCCGTCACTGTGGTATGTTCAGCCTTGAAATGGGAGCAGGCAACAGCATGAGAAAAGCATTCTGGGCAACATTGTTCAGCGCAGCATTCCTGCTGCCCGGAAGCGTGTCCGCACAGTCACCGGGCGAGACCGGAGCGGACCGTATCGTCGCCGCGCGCGAGGCGCTGCGCAAGGGGGATCAGGCACGACTCGAGCGCCTCGCTGCGATACGCGACACGCACGTGCTCGACCCCTACCCGCGCTACTGGCTGCTGGTGAACCGCCTCGCCCGCAGCGAGCCGCCGCCGTCCGATGCGCTGAACGCGTTCATCGCCGAGCATGACGGCAGCCACCTCGCCGAGCGCCTTCGCGCCGACTGGCTGCGCCGGCTGGCGCGCGACGGCGACTGGGCGGGCGCCCTACGCCTGCATGCAGCGCTGCAGAACCCGGACGCCGAACTGCGCTGCACGGGCTGGAGCGCGCGCCTCTTCACCGGCGACGACAGCGGCCTGCACGAGCTTGCTGCGCAATGGGACACCCTGCAGTCTGCGCCCGCGGCCTGCGAACTGCCGATGCGTGCCGCCGTCGAGCGCGGCGTCGTCAGCGAAGATCGCGTCTGGTGGCGCATCCGCCGCCAGATCGATACGCGCAGCCCGAACGACGCCCTCGCCAGCCTTGCGCTGCTGCCCGCGGGCGTGGCGCCTGCGCGCGCGGATCTTGACCAGGCCATCCGCTCGCCCTCGCAATGGCTGGACCGCCTGCCTGCCAACTTCGCCGTCACCCGCGCCGGGCGCGAACTTGCCCTGGCCGCGCTGGTACGCCTCGTGCGCGAGGATGCAGCAGCGGCCCAGGTCCGTCTGCTCCGCATCCAGGACCGCCTGGGCGCGGAGGAGCGCAACTACGTCCATCTGGTGATGGCGATGCATGCGGCGATCGGGCGGCGCCCGGACGCGCTTGCACTCTACGCCGCGGCCGGCAGCATCGAGACCACGCCGATGCAGCGCGCATGGCGAGTGCGCGCTGCACTGCGCGCCCAGGACTGGCGCGCAGTGCTCAGTGCGATCGAGGCCCTGCCCGCAGCCGAACGCGAAGCCCCGGAGTGGATCTACTGGCTGGGCAGGGCACACGCCGCCACAGGCAACCGTGACCAGGCCGAATCGCTCTACCTGCGCATCGCTGGCGAGGCACATTTCTATGGCATGCTCGCCGCCGAAGAATTCGGCCAGCCCTTCATGCCACCCCCCGCGACCGCAGCGCTGGCGCGTGCCAAGCTCGAGGAGGCCGAGCGCGACCCCAGCCTGAGGCGTGCGCTCGCCCTCTACCAGCTCGACATGCGCACCGAGGCGTTGCGCGAGTGGGTTTGGGGCGTGCGCAATCGCGACGAAGCCTTCCGCGTCGCCGCCGCGCATCTCGCACTGCGCCACGAACTGTACGACCGCACCATCAACACCGCAGAACTGGCCAACCCGAACAGCAACTTCGAGCTGCGCTTCCTGACCCCGTACCGCGATCTCATCGAACCCCAGGTGCGCGCCCAGGGCCTGGACCTCGGCTGGGTCTACGGCATCATGCGCCAGGAGAGCCGCTTCGTCATCCCGGCACGCTCGAGTGCAGGCGCCCAGGGGCTGATGCAGGTCATGCCGGACACCGGCAAGTGGGTGGCGAACCGCATCGGCATGGCGAACTACCATCCACGGCTGCTCACCGACCCGAACACCAACGTATTGCTCGGCACCAGCTACATGCGCCTGATCATGGAAGGCCTCGACGATCATCCCGTGCTGGCGAGCGCAGGCTACAACGCCGGGCCCGGCCGGGCACGGCGCTGGCGCGACAGCATGCCGATCGAGGGCGCGATCTATACCGAGACGATTCCCTTCGACGAGACCCGGGACTATGTCAAGAAGGTGCTCGCGAACGCAGTCATATACTCCGCGATGCTTGAGAAACGGCCACAATCGCTCAAGGCGCGCCTCGGCACGATCGCGCCCGGCACGATCAACGAGTAAGCTTGCCGACATGCGCCTGAATAAACAGTCCAAGCACAGACGAGTGGAACCATGAATCAAAGACGCATCGTCCTCATCGGCGGCGCCGGCTTCATCGGCAGCGCCCTTGCCAACCGCCTGTCCGCGGCAGACGCCAAGGTCATCATCCCGACCCGACGCCGCAGCCGTGCCGGCCATGTCCTGCTGCTGCCCAACGTGGAGGTCGTCGAGGTCGACGTCCATGACCCCGCAGCACTCGACGCCCTCCTTGCCGGCGCTGACGCCGTGGTCAACCTGGTCGGTGTACTGCACTCGCGGCCGGGCACGCCCTTCGGCCCCGACTTCGCGCGCAACCACGTCGAATTGCCACAAAAGATCGTCACCGCCTGCCGCAACGCTGGCGTGCGCCGCCTGATCCATATCAGCGCACTGGGCGCTGCTGCCGACGGCCCCTCCGAGTACCAGCGTTCCAAGGCCGCCGGAGAGACGGCAATCCGCGCTGCCGGCCCGGACGTAGCATGGACCATCCTGCGCCCCTCGGTCGTGTTCGGCCGCGGCGACAGCTTCCTCAATCTCTTCGCCGGGCTGGCCGCAGTGTTCCCGGTGCTGCCGCTTGCCGGCGCGGGCACGCGCTTCCAGCCAGTGTATGTCGAGGATGTCGCAGAGGCGGTGTGCCAGAGCCTTGCCCGCCCCGAAGCCGAAGGGCAGACCTACGAACTCGCCGGACCGACGGTCTATACCCTGCGTCAGCTCGTCGAATACGTTTCTGCGCTTGTCGACAAGCCGCGCCCGGTCATTGCGCTTCCCGACGGCCTCGCCATGGTCCAGGCCCGCTTGATGGAGCTTGCGCCGCAGCCGCTGATGAGCCGCGACAACGTGCGCTCGATGAAGGTGGACAACGTCGCCAGCGGCGAGCCCCTTCCTTTCGGGCTCCCCCCGACCGCACTCGAGTCGGTCGCCCCCGCCTGGCTTGGCCAGCAGGGCACGCGCGCGCACTACTACCCGTTCCGCCGCCTGGCGCGGCGCTGAGCGGTTGCGGCGCCGGGCACAGGCGCCGCTGCTGCCATTTTCCACCACCGTGACCCGGAGTCCGCGATGAAGCTCATCATCGGCAACAAGAACTATTCGTCCTGGTCCCTGCGCGCCTGGCTGGCGGCGCGCGAGGGCGGCTTCACCTTCGAGGAAATCCGCATCCCGCTGTTCATCCCCGGCAGCCGCGAGCGCATCCTGTCGCATTCGCCCTCGGGTAAGGTGCCCTGCCTGAACGACCATGGCTTCGCGGTGTGGGACTCGCTGGCAATCGGCGAGTACCTCGCCGAGAAGCAGCCAGCCCTGCTTCCCACCGACCCCACCGCACGCGCGATCGCCCGTGCAGTGACGGCCGAGATGCACGCCGGCTTTCAGAACCTGCGCAGCCGCATGCCAATGAACGTCCGCAAGGATTACACCGGCTTCGGCCACAGCCCCGAGGTCGATGCCGACATCGCCCGCATCGTCGCCATCTGGACCGATTGCCGCAGCCGCTTCGGCCATGACGGCCCCTATCTGTTTGGCCGCTTCAGCCTCGCCGACGCCGCCTACGCCCCCGTCGCCTTCCGCTTCCAGACCTACGGCGTCAAGCCTGAAGGCGATGCCGGCGCCTACCTCGCCACCCTGCTCGCCAATCCCCACATGCAGGACTGGGCCGCCGCCGCACGTGCGGAGACCGAGTCCATTCCCGAAGAGGATCTGTACGGTTGATGCAGGCCTATGTCGTTGGCGGGGCGGTACGTGACGCCCTGCTCGGGCTGCCGGTCAAGGATCGCGACTGGGTCGTCGTAGGCAGCACGCCAGAGGCGATGCTGGCCGAGGGCTTCAGGCCTGTGGGACGCGACTTCCCGGTTTTCCTGCACCCGCAGACCCAGGAGGAATACGCGCTCGCGCGCACCGAACGCAAGTCAGGCCACGGCTACGCCGGCTTCGTCTGCCACGCCGCACCCGATGTCACCCTCGAACAGGACCTGCTGCGTCGCGACCTCACCATCAACGCCATCGCGCGCGACCACGACGGTCGGCTGATCGACCCCTGCGGCGGCGTCGCCGACCTCGAGGCCCGCGTCTTCCGCCATGTCTCTCCGGCCTTCGCCGAAGACCCGGTGCGCATCCTGCGCGTCGCACGCTTTGCGGCCCGCTTCACCGACTTCAGCGTCGCTCCCGAGACGCTGGCACTGATGCGGCAGATGGTGGCAGCAGGTGAAGTCGACCACCTCGTGAGCGAGCGCGTGTGGCAGGAACTTGCCCGCGGTCTGATGGAACAGCGCCCCTCGCGCATGATCCGCGTACTGCGCGAGAGCGGCGCGCTCGCCCGCCTCCTCCCCGAACTCGACCGTTTGTTCGGCATTCCGCAGCCAGCGAAGTACCACCCCGAGATCGACACCGGCGAACACGTGCTGATGGTGATCGACCAGGCCGCCACCAGCGGCCAGCCACTCGCCGTGCGCTGGGCCTGTCTGCTTCATGACCTGGGCAAGGGCGACACACCCGCGCACGTCCTGCCGCATCACTACGGCCACGAGGCAGCGAGCACCCGCCGTGCGCGCGAAGTCTCAGAACGCCTGAAGGCACCGGCGGACTGCCGCGACCTTGCCGAGATGCTCGCCCGCGAGCACGGCATCCTTGGCCAGGCCGCAGTGCTGCGCGCAGACACCATGGTCAAGCTGATCGAGCGCTGCGACGCGCTGCGCAGGCCGGAACGCTTCCTGCTCATGCTCCAGGGCGCAGCCTGCGACCATAGCGGACGCGGTGCCGGCGCCGGCACCATCACAGCCCCTGCCGACTGGCCGCCCTTGTTGCGCTGGGAGGCAGTGCTTCACGCGGTCCGCAGCATCGACGCGGGTACAATCGCCCGCAACTGCCGGGACAAGGCATCGATCCCGCAAGCCCTGCACGCCGCCCGCGTGGCGGCCGTGAAGGCCCTCGACAGCAAGGATTCCGCATGAACGCCACCCGCTTCGGCGAACTCGAGGTGCTGTGCCACGCACCCGCGCGCCCCACGCATGACACGCCGCTGCTCTTCATTCACGGCGCCTACATATCGGCCTGGTGCTGGGAAGAGCACTTCCTGCCCTGGTTCGCAGAACGCGGCTGGGCCGCCTATGCGCTGTCGCTGTCCGGACACGGGGCAAGCCGCAAGCGCGCGCTGCTCGACTCGTACTCGATCGACGACTACGTGCGCGACGTCGCCGAGGTCGTCGCCCGCCTGCCCGCTGCACCCGTGCTGATCGGCCACTCGATGGGCGGCATGGTGGTGCAGAAGTACCTGGAGCAATACGACGCGCCCGCGACCGTACTGATGGCCTCTGTTCCGCCCCAGGGCCTGATGGGCTCGGCCTTCGGCCTCATGCTCAAGCGTCCGACGCTGCTCTCCGACCTCAACGCCATCATGACCGGCAACGACGTCAACATCGACAGCCTGCGCGAAGCCCTCTTCCACCAGCCGGTGGATGCGGCCGACCTGCGCCGCTACTACACGCTCAGCCAGCCAGAGTCCCACCGCGCGATCTGGGACATGTCGCTGTTCAACCTGCCCCAACCCGCGCGCATGCACCAGCCGCCGATGCTCATCCTGGGCGCCCGCCACGATGCACTCATCCCACCCGACCAGGTGCACATGACGGCATCCACCTACGGCCGCCAGGCAGAGATCTTCCCCGACATGGGCCACGGCATGATGCTGGAGCAGGATTGGGAGCAGGTCGCGCGCCGCGTCGAAGCCTGGTTGATCGAGCGCAGCCTTTAACGCCTGCGCACACTCACAGCGTGTGCAGGCGATCGCCGCGGACAAACCCCTGCAGTGGCGGCTCGACGCCGCGCCCGAGCGCGAGCACCTTGAACAGCTCGCCCATCTCATGCGGCGCCGTCAGCCGCTGCGCGGCACGTGCGGCGCGGATGTAGTCCGCGCTCTCGCGCGCACCGCGTCGCTCGAGGCAATCGAGCACACCGCAGTTGAACAGGAACTGCGCCTGATTGGCATAGCCGAGCACATCCAGGCCGGCCCCATACGCTGCCTCGGCGACTGCGGTGAAGTCGACGAAGGCGGTGATGTCATTGAGCCCGGGCCACAGGAAGGGGTCGCCGTGGGCGTGGTGGCGGTAATAGCACAGCAGCGTGCCGCCCGAGCGCGAGGGCAGATAGTACTCGGCGCGCGGATAGCCGTAATCGATCAGCAGCATCAGGCCACGCTCGATGCGCTCGGCCCAGGCCGCCACCCATGCGTTGCCGGCCAGGTTGAGTTCGGTCACGTACTCGCCCTGCTCCGGCACCGGCAGGTCCAGCGCCTGCGCACCTGCGAGCACGGCGCCACGGGCGGGGCGGTCCGCCCAGCACAGCCTGCTCGCGCCCGGGACGTCGGCGGCGAGCGCCACGCCACGCTCGAACAGGCCTTGCGCGCGCGAGACGACCAGATGCACCGGCATCACATCGAGCACCTCGTTGGCCACGACCACGCCTGCAAAGCGGTCGGGCAGCGCGTCCAGCCAGCGCACGCGGCCGGCCAGGTGGGGCACCCGCGTGGCCAGGGTATCGAACTGGCGTTCACGCAGCTCACCCGACAGCTCGAGGATCTCGTAGGTGTCGGGCAGGCAAGCGCGGCGCTCGAGCTCGAGCAGCATGTCCGCGGCGAGCAAGCCTGTGCCCGCTCCGACCTCGATCAGCGCCATCGCGCTCGCACGCATGCCCTGCTCGACCTGGGTCGCGAGCGCCTGGCCAAACAGCGGGGTCAGCTCGGGAGCGGTGATGAAATCGCCCCCGGGCCCGAACTTTCTCGCGCCGCCGCTGTAATAACCCTGGCCCGGCGCATACAAGGCCAGTTCCATGTAGCGCGAAAAGGGCACCCAGCCCCCGCTGCAGCCGATCTCGGCGGCAATCAGTTCGAGCAGGCGCGCACTCTGGGCACGCGCCTCGGCGGACGGTTCGGGCAGGGATGACATGACAGGCTTGATCCGGTGCGACTAAAGTTCGCGATTGTAAGCGCTGCCCGCACAACCCAGTTGACCGAGCGATGACCCCACCACAACACGCCCCCCACCACGCCGCAGAGACACCCCTCATCCTCGTCACTGGCGCTGCACGCCGCGTCGGCGCCGAGATCGCCCGCCAGTTGCACGCTGCAGGCGCGAACGTGGCGCTGCACTACCGCCACAGCGCGGACGCTGCAGAAACCCTCGCGGCTGCGCTCAACGCTGCGCGCCCCGACTCCGCATTCACTGTCGGCGGCGACCTTGCCCGTTTCGGCGCCGCCGAGGACATCGCCGCGCAAGTGCTTGCACGCGGCACGAGGGTGGACGGCCTGGTCAACAACGCTTCGAGCTTTTTCCCAACACCGCTTGGCAGCATCGACCGCGCGGCATGGGACGAACTGATGGGTTCGAACCTGATGGGCCCGCTATTCCTGTCCCAGGCGCTCGCTCCAGCGTTGCGAGCGACATCGGGCGCGATCGTCAACATCGTGGACATTCATGCAGAGCGTCCATTGCAGCGTTACCCGCTGTACTGCGCGGCCAAGGCCGGGCTGGCCGCGCTGACGCGCGCGCTGGCGATCGAGCTCGCACCGCAGGTGCGCGTCAACGGCGTCTCGCCGGGGCCCATCGACTGGCCGGAGGACGAACAGTTCTCGCCTGCGGAACGCCAGCAGATCATCGATCACACCCTGCTCAAGCGCGTAGGCAGCGCCGCGGACATCGCCCGCACGGTGCGCTTCCTGCTTTTCGATGCGCCCTACATCACCGGACAGATCATCGCCGTTGACGGCGGGCGGAGTGCACATCTTTGAGGCAGAACTTCTTGACAAGGGTATAATTTCGCGATCCTGAACCTTGATCGAGCTTCTGCCGTGACCGCTGCCCTTGCCCCCGTCGAATCCCGCCCTGCCAGCACCGGCGAGACAGACACCCGCCACTCCAATACCTTCCTGCGTCTCAAGAAGAAGCTCGAGCGCGGTGTGGGCGAGGCCATTGGCGACTACAACATGATCGGCAACGGTGACACCGTGATGGTGTGCGTTTCCGGCGGCAAGGACTCCTACACCCTGCTGTCATGCCTGCTCGCGCTGCGCGAGCGCGCCCCGGTGGATTTCCGCATCGTGGCGATGAACCTCGACCAGAAGCAGCCCGGCTTCCCGGACCACGTCCTGCCGCAGTACTTCGAGTCGATCGGCGTCGAGTACCGCATCGTCACCGAGGACACCTATTCGATCGTCAAGGACAAGATCCCCGAAGGCAAGACCACCTGTTCGCTGTGCTCGCGCCTGCGCCGCGGCATCATCTACCGCACGGCGAAAGAGATCGGCGCGACCCGCATCGCACTTGGCCACCACCGCGATGACATGCTCGAGACCCTGTTCCTCAACATGTTCTTCGGCGGCAAGATCAAGGCCATGCCACCCAAGCTGGTCAGCGACGACGGCAACCATGTCGTGATCCGCCCACTTGCCTACTGCACCGAGGCCGACATCGCCCGCTTCGCGCGCGCAATGGACTTCCCCATCATCCCCTGCAACCTGTGCGGCTCGCAGGAGAACGCGCAGCGCAAGCAGATCAAGACCATGCTGCAGGGCTGGGCACGCGAGCATCCCGGGCGCATCGAATCGCTGGCGACCGCACTCAAGAACGTCGTGCCCTCGCACCTGGCCGACTCGAGGCTGTTCGACTTCGTCGGTCTCACCCGCCAGACCGTGGTCGAGGAAGGCGACACCGCATTCGACCCCCTTGAACTGCCCCAGCCAGCAAGCGCAACGATCCGCCTGATGATGCCCGGGGCCGACGACTGATGTCGGAGCGCAAGAACCTCTGCGTCTTCGTTGCCCTTCATCCAAGCGATGGGCAACTGGCAGCCCAACTGGGCGAGCAGGAGGCCTTGCACGCGGCCGAACGCTGTGCGAACCGCATCGAGCGCGCACTCGCGGCTCACAGTGGGCAGATCCTGGTCGCCGAGACCGACACCACGGTCGCGGTCTTCGAACGCTGCGATTCGGCGGTACTGGCGGCCAGCGACGCCTTGCAGCGCATACATGGGCTGCCGCCACTGCGCGGCGCGCGACAACCGGTGCGGATCGGCCTGCACTACGGCGTGGTGGACCTTGACGGCGGGCGCACGGCAGGCGAAGGCATTACGCTCGCCACCCAGATCGGCAACCTGTGCGAACCCGAGCAAGCCCTCGCCTCTGCCGCCGTCACAATGCTGCTCGGCGGCGCCGCGCGTGCGCTGCTCGGCACGCGCGCACTTGGCGGGCCCGCCTTTGCACGGCTCGGCGTCCAGGTTTTCAGCATCGGCCTGCGCAGCCCGCTGATCACCTCCATCCCGGCGGCCGCACGCGTCTCCCAGCGCCTGCGCCTGCGTCACCAGCAGGACGTGCTGTTCGTAGAGGAGCATCGCCCAGTGCTGCTGCTCGGGCGCGAACTCGGTAACGACATCACCATAATGGACCCGCGCGCCTCCAGGCAGCATGCGCGCATCGAGCGCAGAAGAGAGGGGTTCGTGCTGTTCGACCAGAGCACGAATGGCACCTTCATCACCCTCGACAACGAAGCCGAACGCTGCATCAAGCAGGACCGCATCGTCCTCAACGGACAGGGCCGCATCGGCTGCGGTTTCTCCGCCAACGAGGTCGAACGTGACCTCGTCTTCTTCGACATCGTCTGAAGCGTCGCCCTGGCGGCACTGCGCCGGCGCAAGGCCGGCGCCCCGCGCTCACCCCTTCATGCACTCGCTGACGAAGGCCTTGCGCTTGGCCCCCTTGAGCGATTGCTCGGTTGCGGCCTGATTGCAGGCCTGGGTGCGCGCTTTTTCATCCACCGCCTCACCCGTTGCAGCCAGGGGCGCGCCCGAGCGCTCCACGGCCGCCTCATCACCAAGCGCCGGCTTGGCAGCCGGCGCCGCGGCGGACTCGGCATCCTCAGCGGCCGGACCGTGCCGACCCTTCAGGCAAGTGCTCATGAAGGCCTTGCGCTCATCACCCTTGAGCGCCTGCTCCTTGGCCTCGGCATTGCACCGCTTCATGCGTTCGTGCTGCGGATTGGCCATTGCCTCACCGACACTCAGGGACGTCAGGGCCAGGGCAACCAGGCCGGCAGAGAGAAGAGTCTTCATGGACAACGCTCCATAGTTGTACGCGAAATGCGTGCCATGATTCTGCGTTTGTCATATGCCTATGTCAATATCGGCGCTCAGCGAGCGCCCTCACCCGGGCTCGCATATACTTTGAGTTTGGCCAACTCAGCCGGGAGCCCTATGTCCGACATCGAACGCCACGGCGTCACCGCCCGCTATGCCGACGCCGTCATCTACGGCGACGTGATCCACCTCGTCGAGGTCCCGAGCAGTACCGGGCCGATCGAACAGCAGACCCGGGAGATCCTCGACAGTCTGGAGCGCCAGCTCAGCGCACATGGCAGCGACCGCTCGCGCATCCTGACGGCAACGATCTACATCACCGACCTTGCGGACGTAGCAGGCATGAACGCTGTGTGGGAGGCCTGGCTTCCAGCGGGCTCAGCACCCTCGCGCGCATGCGTCAGGGTCGCGGGCCTGGTCGATCCGGGCTGGCGCATCGAGATCGCACTCAGTGCTGCGCGCAAGCCTTGAAACAGCCACCACGATCCCGAGCCGCGGGGCGCGACGGGCTTGTCCACCCGCGTGCCGCTAAGCCACTTCAGCGATAAGGTCTTGTTTTTTGCTGCATGGTGCACTGCGGTTCGCTAGAATCTAAGGCCCCCTGCAGCAGCCCCTCCGGTAGCCCCATGACCCAACGCCTGCGCGAAATCCCCTATAACTACACCTCGTTCTCCGACCGCGAGATCATCATCCGGCTGCTCGGCACCGATGCCTGGGCCGTGCTCGACGAACTGCGTGCCGAGCGCGTCACGGGCCGCTCGGCGCGAATGCTCTACGAGGTCCTGGGTGACATCTGGGTCGTTCGTCGCAACCCCTATCTCGAAGACGACCTGCTCACCAGCCGGGAGCGGCGCGAGGCACTCATCGGCGCGCTCAACCATCGCCTGACCGAGGTCGACAAGCGCCGCCAGGGCAACGACCGCGTGGCGATGCTGATCGCGCGCGGCCGTGAAGCCGTGGCCGACTTCGAGCGCTGGTTCGACGATACCGCACGCCGGCGCAAGGCCGTGCTCAAGGCGCTGTCCAGGCACACCCGGCGCGACAACATCTGCTTCGACGGCCACGCCCGTGTCTCGCATGTCACCGATGCCACCGACTGGCGCGTCGAGTACCCCTTTGTGGTGCTCTACCCCGACACCGAAGAGGAAATGGCGCCGCTGGTGCGCGAATGCATCGCCCAGGGCCTGACCATCATCCCGCGCGGGGGCGGCACCGGCTACACCGGCGGCGCAGTGCCGCTCGACGCCAACTCGGTGGTCATCAACACCGAGAAGCTGATTTCCATCGGCACGGTCGAGGAGCTGACCCTTCCCGATGCCGACGGTCAGCCGATGGCCACGCCCTACGCCACCATCCGTACCGGCGCCGGCGTGGTCACCGAGCGCGTCTCCGAAGCCGCGGGGCTGGCGGGCCGCGTGTTCGCGGTCGACCCGACCTCGGCCAGCGCGTCCTGTGTGGGCGGCAACATCGCCATGAACGCCGGCGGCAAGAAGGCCGTGCTGTGGGGCACTGCGCTCGACAACCTGGCGTGGTGGAAGATGGTCACGCCCGACGGCAACTGGCTTGAAGTCGAACGCCTCGATCACAATTTCGGCAAGATCCACGAGCAGCACACCGCGCGCTTTCGCCTGCGCCGCTTCGACGGTCTCAGCTACAGGCCGCTGGGCGAAGAGCTGCTTTCGATGCCAGGCGCGCACTGCCGCAAGGACGGCCTGGGCAAGGACGTCACCGACAAGTTCCTGGGCGGCATTCCCGGGGTGCAGAAGGAAGGCACGGACGGTCTGATCGTCGCCGCCCGCTGGGTACTGCACAAGATGCCACCTGTCACCCGCACCGTGTGCCTGGAGTTCTTCGGCCAGGTGCGCGAGGCGGTGCCGGCCATCGTCGAAATCACCGACTACTTCAAACCGGGCGGCGCCGGCAACGCTGCCGGCGTGCTGCTGGCCGGCCTCGAGCACCTCGACGAACGCTACGTCAAGGCCGTCGGTTACGCCACCAAGGCCAAGCGCCATGGCCGTCCGAAGATGGTGCTGATCGGCGACATCGTCGGCTTCGACGAGAACGCGGTGATGAGCGCCGCCTCCGAGGTCGTGCGCATGACCAACAGCCGCGGCGCCGAAGGCTTCATCGCCGTCAGCCCCGAGCAGCGCAAGCGTTTCTGGCTGGAACGCAGCCGTACCGCGGCCATCTCGCGCCACACCAACGCGTTCAAGATCAACGAAGACGTGGTGATCCCGCTGCCGCGCATGGGCGAGTACTGCGACGGCATCGAGCGCATCAACATCGAACTGTCGACGCAGAACAAGATCCAGCTCTGCGACGCTCTCACCGAGTTCCTCGGCGGCGAACTGCCGCTTGACGTGAAGGACGCGGAGGTCGACAGCGACACCCTGATCGCCGACCACCGCGCCCAGGCGCTGGAACAGGTCGCCAAGGTGCGCCAGCGCTGGCAGTGGCTGCTCGACAACCTCGACATGCCGCTGGCCGAGGCCGAGCGCCACTTCGAGGCCTATGGCATCGAAGCCGCCGAGCTATCGAATCGCGCCGCCAACCCTGTGCTGTTCCACCGCCTCCAGGACTACTCGATTCGCGTGTCGTGGAAGACCGAACTGCGCCCGCTGCTCGAGCAGATCTTCGACGGCGCCCTGTTCGCCCGTATCCTCGCGCGCATCACCGAGATCCACCGCGAAATCCTGCGCGGTCGCGTCTTCGTCGCCCTGCACATGCATGCCGGCGACGGCAACGTGCATACCAACCTGCCGGTCAACTCCGACCACTACGAGATGCTGCAGACCGCCAACCGCGCGGTCGACCGCATCATGGCGCTGGCACGCAGCCTGGACGGCGTGATCTCCGGCGAGCACGGCATCGGCATCACCAAGCTCGACTACCTCACCGACGAGGAGATGGCGAGCTTCTGGGACTACAAGGCCAAGGTCGACCCGGACGGTCGATTCAACCGCGGCAAGCTCATGCGCAAGGGCCCGATCAAGGGCAACCTCGACAACGCCTACACCCCCAGCTTCAACCTGATGGGCCATGAGTCCATCATCATGGAGCAGACCGACGTTGGCGACATCGCCCACGACATCAAGGACTGTCTGCGCTGCGGCAAGTGCAAGCCGGTGTGCTCGACCCACGTGCCGCGGGCCAACCTGCTTTACTCCCCGCGCAACAAGATCCTGTCCACCTCGCTGCTGATCGAAGCCTTCCTTTACGAGGAACAGACCCGCCGTGGCGTATCGCTCGCGCACTGGGCCGAGTTCGAGGACGTGGCCGACCATTGCACGATCTGCCACAAGTGCGAGAAACCCTGTCCGGTGGACATCGACTTCGGCGACGTGTCGATCAAGATGCGCAACCTGCTGCGCAAGCAGGGCAAGAAGTCCTTCAACCCGGGCAAGGCCGCGGCGATGGCCTTCCTCACCATCAAGGATCCGGCGACCATCAAGGCGATGCGCGTCGGCATGATGGACTGGGGCTACAAGGCGCAGCGCTGGGCGCATGAGATGGGCAAGAAGTTCGGCCTCATCCAGCCGCAGGTGAAGACGCCGCCGGCCACGCTCGGCAAGGCGCCGATCAAGGCCCAGGTGATCCATTTCATCAACAAGCCGATGCCCGGCAACCTGCCCAAGAAGACCAGCCGCGCGCTGCTCGACATCGAGGACGACAAGGTCATCCCGGTGATCCGCGACCCGCAGAAGGCCAATGGCGACTCCGAGGCCGTGTTCTACTTCCCGGGCTGTGGCTCGGAGCGCCTGTTCAGCCAGGTGGGTCTCGCGACCCAGGCCATGCTCTACCACGTCGGCGCGCACACCGTGCTGCCGCCGGGCTACCTGTGCTGCGGGTATCCGCAGACCGCGGCCGGCGAAGAGGACAAGGGCCAGAAGATCACCACCGACAACCGCGTGCTCTTCCACCGCGTCGCCAACACGCTGAACTACCTCGACATCAAGACCGTGATCGTGTCCTGCGGCACCTGCATGGACCAGCTGCAGAAATACGAATTCGAGAAGATCTTCCCCGGCTGCCGCCTGCTCGACATCCACGAGTACCTGATGGAAAAGGGCGTCAGGCTCGAAGGCGTGAGTGGCGTGAAGTACATGTACCACGAGCCCTGCCACACGCCGATGAAGGTGCATTCCGGCATCAAGGTCGCCAACGAACTGATGGGCACGCGTGTCGACCTGTCCGACCGCTGCTGCGGTGAGTCCGGCACCCTGGCGGTGGCACGGCCGGACATCTCGACCCAGGTGCGCTTCCGCAAGCAGGAGGAGATCGAGAAGGGCGCCGCCAAGCTGCGTGGTGACGACCCGAACGCAAAGGTGAAGATGCTGACCTCCTGCCCGAGCTGCCTGCAGGGCATGCACCGCTACGCCAACGATGCGGGCGGCATCGAACCCGACTACATCGTGGTGGAGTTGGCCAAACACTTGCTGGGCGAGAACTGGTTGCCCGACTACGTCGCCAAGGCCAACAACGGCGGGATCGAGCGCGTGCTGCTCTAGGACAAACCAGGAAAGGAACGGACGGGCCGGGTGGGCGCGAGCCTCCCGGCCCGTTCCGCGTCCTGGCTCAGCCCTCGGCGGGCTCGCACGGGCGCATGCGCCGCCACAGTTCCGGCAGGGCTTCCGCGGCCCGCATGCGCAGGCGATGGGTAACGATGGCGCTGACCTCGGTATCGCCCGGATTGATCTCCACCGTAGGCACGCCCATGCGCCAGGCGTGCACCACCGGCCCCGCGATGTAGGGGAAGACGCTGGTCGTACCGATCGACACCACCAGATCGAGCCCATGCATCACCAGGGCCTCAAGCCGCTGCACCGCGCCTGTCGGCAGCGCCTCGCCGAAGAGCACGACATCGGGCCGCATCACGCCGCCACAAACCGGGCAGGCGGGTGGAATCTGCATGCCCTCGAAATCAGGCAGGCTGCGCGCGTGCGGGCACTCGGTGCAGCGCAGGCGGTGCAGGTTGCCGTGGATCTCGATCAGGTTGCGCGAACCCGCCAGGCGATGAAAGCCATCGACGTTCTGGGTCAGCACCCATACCCCGCCACGCTCGCGCTCGAGCGCGGCAATGATGTCATGGGCGACGTTGGGCCGCGCGCCACGGCAACTGGCCTCGATCTCGGCCAGGTATTTCCAGGTCAGCGCCGGTCGGGCAGCCATCATCTGGCCCGACAGCGCCTGCTCGATGCTCAGGCCATCCTCGGTAAGGCGCTCGTGGTAGAGACCGCCGATGCCGCGATAGGTCGGCAGCCCCGAATCTGCCGAGATCCCGGCACCGGTGATGAAGAGCACGCGCTGCGCTTCGGCAAGGCAGCCGGCGACGGCATCGAGCGCGTCCTCATGTGACCTCATGCGCAAGACACCTCCACCAGGCAATCGTAGAAGATCGGCCCGCCGCCCATGTCGGTGGCCGTGGACGCCGTCACCGCGTTAGCGTTGTTGCCGTCGCCGGACAGCTTGTGCCACCACACCGAGGGACTGACCACGACCCCCGGCCTGACCCCGGTCGTCACCACGGCGCGCGCATGGAATTCGCCGCGGTCATTATGGATGCGTAAGCGCTGACCGTCGCCGATTCCGCGCCCAGCGGCATCATCGGGGTGGATCTGGAGGACGGGACCGCCCTGCTCGTCGCGGAAGCGCGGCAGGTTGGCGAAGCTGCTGTTGAGAAAGTTGCGTGCCGGTGGCGTGATCAGGGCCAGCGGGTAGCGCGCCGCCAGCGCGGGATTGCTGACCACTGATTCGGCAGGCGGATGCCAGGCCGGCAAGGGGTCGAGCCCGAGGCCGGCAAGCAAGCCGGAATGGAACTCGCAGCGCCCCGACGGCGTACGAAAGCCGCCATTGGCGAACGGCACGAAGGGGCTCGCAAGGTTCAGTCTCGCCCAGCCGTGTTCGGCAAGCTGTTCGGGTGCGAGGCCGCGGGCACGCTCATCGTCTTGCCGGAAAGCCCTGGCGGCGATGCTGTCGTCGGACTCGAACAGAGCTGGATGGGCAAGCCCGAGGCGCGCCGCCAACAGGCGGAAGACCTCGGTGTTGGGCTTGGCCTCGCCCAGAGGTGCAATCGCCGGCATGTTCGCCACCACGTTGAGATGGCCGTAGCTGGTATGGACATCGCGATGCTCCAGCTGGCTCGTCGCCGGCAGCAGGATATCGGCATAGTCGGCAGTATCGGTCTGGAACAGCTCGTGAACGACGCAGAACAGGTCCTCGCGCGCGAAGCCGGCCTTCACCCGGTTACTGTCGGGCGCCACTGCCACCGGGTTGGCGTTGTAGACATACAGCGCCCGGATCGGTGGATCGGTGGCCTCGAGCAGCGCCTCGCCGATGAAGGCCATATTGACGGTGCGCGGCGGTCGCCCAGCGGCATGGGGATAAAGGTCGGGGCGCGCCAACGCATGGCCATCGACGGGATAGTTGCCCGAGGTCGACAGCAGGGCACCGCCCGCTGCATGACGCCAGGCCCCTGTGAGCGCAGGCAGGCAGGCGATATTGCGCACCGCCATGCCGCCGCCGGCGCAGCGGTTCAGGCCGTAGTTCAGCCGGATCAGGCTCGGTGTGGTCGAACCATACTCGCGTGCGAGGTCGCGGATCACGCTGGCGTCCAGCCCGGTCAGCGGTGCCGCCCATTCAGGCGTGAATGCACGCACGCGCTCGGCAAGCGCATCGAAGCCCAGGGTATGACGGGCGATGTAGTCGTGGTCGAGCCGGTCCTCCGCGATCAGCACCTGCATCATCGCCAGCGCGAGCGCACCATCGGTGCCGGGCCAGGGTGCGAGATGGACATCGCACTTGGCGGCAGTCTCCGAGCGCCGTGGATCGATGCACACCAGTTTGGCGCCACGCCGCCGCGCCTCCTGGATATGGCGCCAGCCATGCAGGTTGGACACCACCGGATTGCCGCCCCAGATCAGGATCAGCCTTGCGTCGGCGATCGCTTCCGGGTCCGTCCCGATCGAGGCCCCCACCGTCGCCTTCCAGCCCAATGCCCCCGCGGAGGCGCAGATCGTACGGTCGAGCAGCGACGCGCCAAGGCGATGGAAGAAGCGGCGATCGAGGCTTTCCCCCTGTACCAGGCCCATAGTGCCGGCATAGCTGTAGGGCAGGATCGAGCGTGGATCGTCCGCAGCGATGGCGCGAAAGCGTGCGGCGATGGTGTCGAGCGCCTCATCCCAGGAGATGCGCTCGAAACGCCCCTCCCCCTTGCGCCCGACCCGCTTCATCGGATGCAGCAAGCGTTGCTCGGAGTACACACGCTCGAGGTAGTGCGCCACCTTCGTGCATAGCACACCATCGGTGAAAGGCATGTCGGCAGCACCACGCACCTTGATGGCGCGTGCCCCCGACACGGTGACCTCCATCGCACAGGTATCGGGACAGTCATGCGGGCAAGCCGCACGCACGCGTGTTTCGGTGGCACCACCAGGAAGCATGCTGGACCTCGTTTTGCGACAACAGGCCGCGCCAACCCTCAGTCGTTCGAGCCTGGCACCACGCCCCTGCCATTGCGGGACACACCATTGGCAGAGGGCGCCCCCATCAACTCAACGTAGCGCTGCCGATGCTCCTCGAAGCGGTCGAGCACGGCGCTGCGCTCGCGCAACTTGGCGGCGATCACGCGCGACTGCGTGATGATCTCGCTATCCAGCGTGCGGATGTCTTCCTCGAGGCTGGCGGCAACCGCGCTGTCGTCGGTCTGGGTCGCATCCGAGATCAGTGCGCTCTGGCGCTTGACGAGTTCCGACTCGCGCTCGCGCAGTTCCCGGATGCTGCGGTCGAGATCGCGCAGTTCGCGGTCGCGCCGGCTATCGAGGTCGTCCAGACTGCGATAGGTTTCGAGCAGCGCCTGATCCAGGCGCAACTGGCGCTGGCGATCGGCCTCTGCAGCGCGGTGCTGGCGCTCGACCTCGGCACGGCGGGCGATCTCCTCCGGCGTCAAGGGCGCGGCTACCACGCGCCGCACCACGCCCGAAGGGCTCATCTCGCGATACGCCCGGCCATAGCAGGCTGCAGGCAGGATATCGCCGCACACCGGTTGGCCACCGACGTCGCAGCAATAGATCGTACGCCCGCCCGCCTGCGCTACGGACGCTCCCGGCACTCCGGCGAGGACGAGCGCGCAAGCGAGCAAGACGAGACCTGTCTCAGCGCGACGCGATTCCATACAAGTCCCGATAGGCCTTGACCGCATCCAGGTTCGCGGCCAGTTCGGGGCTGCCGGCAAGGTAGCCGATCAGGTCCTCGAGTGTCGCCACCGCAATGACAGGAATGCCGAAGGTTTCGCGCACTTCCTCGACGGCGGACAGCGCGGTCTTGCCGCGCTCCATGCGGTCGAGCGCAATGACGACGCCAGCCGGCGTCGCACCGGCAGCACGGATCAGTTCCACCGACTCACGCACCGACGTCCCCGCAGAAATGACGTCATCGAGGATCAGCACGCGGCCCTTGAGCGGCGCGCCGATGAGCGTTCCGCCCTCGCCGTGATCCTTCGCCTCCTTGCGGTTGAACGCGAACGGCAGGTCGACACCCTCCTCGGCGAGCCGGATCGCCGTGCCGGCCACGAGCGGGATGCCCTTGTAGGCAGGGCCGAACAGCATGTCGCAGGCGACGCCCGAGGCGCGAATCGTACGCGCATAGAATCCGCACAGCTCGCGAAAGGACACACCGTCGTCGAACAGGCCGGCGTTGAAGAAGTAAGGCGAGTTGCGCCCCGCCTTGGTGACGAAGGCGCCGAAGCGCAACACCCCCTTGCGGCAGGCGAGTTCGATGAAATCCCGGCTAAAATCCACGTTCTTCTGGCTGCCACGCAGCGTCATTCATAGAACCGCCCATGTTACGCATCATCTCACTCAACCTCAACGGCATCCGCTCGGCAGCGACCAAGGGGCTCTTCGACTGGCTCCCGGACCAGCAGGCGGACCTCGTCTGCCTGCAGGAGCTCAAGGCTCAGGCGGGCGACCTGAGCGACGCAATGCGGGCGCCGGCGGGGCTCAAGGGCTGGTTCCACCACGCCGAGAAGAAGGGCTACAGCGGCGTCGGCATCTACAGCCGCCACGCACCAGACCGTGTCATCGAAGGCCTGGGCATCGCCGACATCGACGCCGAGGGTCGCTTCCTGCAGCTGGACTTCGGCAAACTCTCCGTGGTGTCGCTCTACCTGCCATCAGGCTCGAGTTCGGAGGAACGCCTGCAAATCAAGTTCGCCTTCATGGAACGCTTCCTTCCCCATATGGCGACGCTGTTCGCCAGCGGCCAGGAGGTGGTGGTGTGCGGGGACTGGAACATCGCCCACCGCGAGATCGACCTCAGGAACTGGAAATCGAACCAGAAGAACTCCGGCTTTCTGCCCGAGGAACGCGCCTGGCTCAGCCGCCTGTTCGACGAGCAGGGTTGGGTGGACGTCTATCGCCGTCTGTACCCCGAGGCCACCGACGACTGCTACACCTGGTGGTCGAATCGCGGCCAGGCGTGGGCGAAGAACGTGGGCTGGCGCCTCGACTACCAGATCTCCACTCCGGAGTTGGCCGCCGCGGCCCTGAACGCCTCGGTCTACAAAGCACAGCGCTTCTCCGACCACGCCCCGCTGACGATCGACTACGACTGGTCTCTGTAGAGACCGCGACCGTCACTCCGAAACCTGGCGCCGGGTGGCGACGACGAGCTGATACAGCCCGCCGAAGCAGGTTTGCTTGCGCCATTCAAAGTCGGACGCCGCCTCAGCCAGGGATTCGATGGGTGTGTCGAGCAGCGACTGCGCAAACGGTTCGAGCCAGCGGAACACCAGGCCCATGAGCGGCCGCAGGGGGTGCCAGGCACTGGCGCGATGGTAGTCCACGAATACGACCCGCCCGCCCGGCCTAACCGCAGCCAACAGATTGGCCACGATCAGCCGGCGCTCGCGCGCCGGCACCTCATGCAGCAGGAAGAAGCAGCACGCCGCGTCGAAACACGCATCCTGCCGCTGGGTGAGATCGGCCACGCGTGCCTCGGCCTGCGGCAGGCCGACCAGCTTGCGGCGCACGTTATCAACCTGGATCGGCGCTACATCGAGGACCGTGAGACGGCCTTGCTCCCCCACCCGACGCGCCAGCATCGGCGAGAAGCCTCCATACACGCACGCGGCCTGTAGCACCGTTTCGCCGGGCACAAACTGCGCAACCGCCCACCGCATGAGGCGGGCCGCGTTACCCCACAGGATCGCCGACACGACCGGCGAGCGATCGAGCCAGGGCACGGTGCGCGGATCGAGATAAGCCCAGGAGTACGTCCGGCTGAGATAGTCGGGCAGCACCTCGACGGGCTGAGTGGCAATGTCGGACGAAGGAGGCATATCGATCTTGGTCTGTGATGGCAGCCGGGTAGGGGCGCTCGGCGCTGCAAGGGTCCGCCAGTCCCTCCACTGCAGCGACGGCCCTGAATCGCAAGCCGGCGTCTGACCTGATGCTACACGAATTGCTGCGACGCAACACCGCCGCATTCGACATGGCATGTGCGCCACGGGCTAGGGAAATTGCCATTACCCCGCAATCGGTCTAGCCTTGACGACGAAACCTTCGATCGTCCGCCATTGTCGTAGTCACTCAACTTCAGGAGGCCATCATGAGCACGACCACAGACACATCCAAGGACAAGCTGATCGAGGACCTCAGAACCCTCATCAACGACGCCGAAGAGCTCCTCGAACTGACCGCAGATGACGCCAAGGGCAAGGCAGCCGATGTCCATGGCCGCCTCGGCGCACGACTGACGCTCGCCAAAGAGCGCCTCAAGGATGCCGAAGACGCCATCGTCGACACCGGGCGCAAGGCGGCGCGTGCCACTGACGACTACGTACATGAGAAGCCCTGGCAGGCGGTGGGCATTGCCGCAGGCGTCGCCTTCCTGCTCGGCCTGCTTTCGAGCCGGCGCTAAGGCACGGCGCCATGGCCGAGCCACGTCGACCGCGCCTGGCCGAAACCCTGCGCGGCGCAATCGATGCCGGGCTGCAGACGGTGCAGACCCGGCTCGAACTACTGACGGTCGAGCTGCAGGAAGAAAAGCTGCGACTGAGCGCAGTGGCGCTCAACATCGTGCTATGCGGCCTGCTGCTCGGCTTCGGCCTGGTTTTCCTGCTCATCTTCCTCACCGTGCTGTTCTGGGAGGAACACCGCCTGCTGGCGCTCGGCGTGGCCACTGCGGCATGCCTGGGCGGCGGCCTGCTCGCCGCCACCAACGCCGCACGCGAACTGCGCCGCGGTAGCCAGCTGTTTGCCGCCAGCCTGGCCGAACTCAAGCGCGACCGCCAGGCAGTCCAGCGGCGCGACGAGGACGCCTGATCTTGTCATGAGGACGGATCCACGCACGCTCGAACTCGCACTGCGCAAGCAACGCCTGCAGTTGCGCGCCGCCAGCCAACGCGCAGACCTGTCCTGGCGGCTGGAGGGTGTCGACGCCACCCTCGACCGCGTCGACGGTGTGCGCGAACACTTCGCATGGGCCAAGGAACAGGCCCCGCTGCTGTCGCTCGGCGCCCTCGCCCTGCTCGCCGCCCGCCCCCGCCTCAGCCTGCGCATTGCCAAGCGCGCCTGGTTGGGCTGGCTGCTCTACAAGCGCCTGCGCGGCACACCGGCCGCGCTGCTACCGGTGCTTGCGCCGGCGCTTCGGCTGGTGCTTCGTGCGCTCAAGCGCGCCCTTGGCGATTCGGCAGGATCAGGTTCAACACCACGGCGACAACGCCGCACAGGCTGACGCCCTGCAGCGTGAGGCCGTCGAAGTTCAGCGCCAGGCCACCGATCCCCATCACCAGCACCGCGGAGACGATCACCAGGTTGCGCGGCTCGTCGAGGTCGGTACGCGCCTTGATCAGGGTGTTCAGGCCCACGCTCGCCACCGAGCCGAACATCAGCATCATGATGCCGCCCATCACCGGCACCGGAATCGAGGCCAGCAGCGCATTGAACTTGCCGAAGAAGGCCAGGATGATGGCCAGCACCGCAGCCCAGGTCATGATCGCCGGGTTGTAGTTCTTGGTCAGCGTGACCGCGCCGGTCACCTCGGAGTAGGTGGTGATCGGCGGCCCGCCGATCAGGCCGGAGAACAACACGCCTACGCCGTCACCGGCCAGCGTGCGATGCAGGCCGGGCTTCTCGGTGTAGTCCTTGCCGGTCACGCCGCCGATCGCGAGCACGTCGCCAACGTGCTCGATCGCCGGTGCCAGCGCAACCGGCAGCATGAAGAGGATGGCCGCCAGCTCGAAGCTCGGCGCCACGAACTGCGGCATTGCAAACCAGGGGGCTGCCGCCACCACGCCGAAATCCACCAGTCCGAACAGGATCGCCGCCACATAGCCGGCGCCGACGCCGCACAGGATGGGCACCAGCTTGAGGAAGCCGCGCGCGAACACGGCGACGATGACCGTCACCCCGAAGGCGATCGCCGCCACCGTCATTGCCGTCGCGTAGGGTACGAGTTCGATCTTGCCGTCGCCCGAGCGCCCCATTGCCATGTTCACGCCCACCGCCGCCAGCGACAGGCCGATGATCATGATGATCGGCCCCACCACCACCGGCGGCATGTAGCGGTGCACGATCTCGGCGCCGTGCCTCCACACCACCCCGGCGAAGAGGAAGTACATCAGCGACACGCAGGCGAGCGCACCCATGGTCGCCGGCAGCCCCCAGGTCTGGATGCTGAAGATGATCGGCGCGATGAAGGCAAAGCTCGAACCCAGGAAAATCGGCACCTGGCGCCCGGTGATGAGCTGGAACAGCAGGGTACCGACCCCGGCGCCTAGCAACGCAAGCGCCGGGTTGAGCCCGGTGAGCAGTGGCACGAGCACGAGCGCGCCGAAGGCGACGAACAGGATCTGGGCGCCTGAGATGGCCTGCCGCCACAGCGGATCGGCCGACTGGATGGGAATTTCACGCATGGAGGTTCTCCGCCGGACGTTCGCAGCAAACGCGCCGCGCCGCCGGCATGGTTGTCGTTATGGATGAAACGGCGATGACGGACGGCACCGGAGCGCCGCCGGGCGTTCAGTTGTGCCGGGTGCCGAAGATCTTGTCACCGGCATCGCCCAGCCCGGGGATGATGTAGCCGTGCTCGTTGAGGTGGCTGTCGATGCTCGCGGTGTAGATATCCACATCCGGATGCTGCGCGTTCATCAGCGCAATCCCCTCGGGCGCAGCCACCAGCACGAGCGCACGTACATGGGCACAGCCATTGCGCTTGAGCATGTCGACGGTCGCCACCATCGAGCCGCCGGTGGCGAGCATCGGGTCGATGATCAACGCCATGCGCTCATCGAGCTGGCCGACGAACTTCTCGAAGTAGGGCGCTGGCTGCAGCGTCTCCTCGTTGCGCGCGATGCCGACCACGCTCACCTTGGCACTCGGCACCATGTCGAGCACGCCGTCGAGCATGCCCAGGCCGGCGCGCAGGATGGGCACCACAGTGACCTTCTTGCCCTTGATCTGCTCGATCTTCACCGGCCCGGCCCAGCCCTGAATCTCCACGTCCTCGAGCGGGAAGTCCTTGCACGCCTCGTAGGCGAGCAAGCGTGCGATCTCGGCAGTCAGTTCGCGAAACTTCTTGGTGCTGATGTCCGCCTCGCGCATCAGGCCGATCTTGTGGCGCACGAGGGGATGGCGGATTTCGTGGATGGGCATGGCAGCATTCCAGGCAAGGGCGGAGACCCGCACCTTTTACCGCGGCGCAGGAGCGCGCACAAGCGTCCACGCGTGGTCGGCGCTAAAATGCGCGACCGGCCAGCCGATCGGTCACCGCCCACCAGGACCCCGAACATGTCTCTCGACCTCGAACAAATCAAGCGCGCCCGCGAAGAAGCCGACTGCCTGGCCGACGACGCCACCGTCGAAGCTGCACTCGACCGCATGGCAGCGGAGATCACCGCCCGCCTGGGGGAGCGCAACCCACTCGTTTACGCGGTGATGAATGGCGGCCTGATTCTCGCCGGTCGCATCCTGCCGCGCCTGCCCTTCCCGCTCGAAGTCGCCTACCTCCACGCCACCCGCTACGGCCACGCACTGCAGGGCACGCTGCTCGACTGGCGCGTACGCCCCACCCAGGACCTGCGTGGCCGCACCGTGCTGGTACTCGACGACATCCTCGACGAAGGCCACACGCTCAAGGCCATCATCGAGCACCTGCAGGAAGAAGGCGCCGCCGAGGTGCTGTCCGCCGTGCTGGTGCACAAGCTCCACGACCGCAAGGCTACGCCCGGCATGCGCGCCGACTTCACCGGCCTCGACATCGCCGACCGCTTCCTGTTCGGCTGCGGCATGGACTACAAGGGTTACTGGCGCAACGCGCCCGGCATCTACGCGGTCAAGGGTCTGTAAAACATCAGGAGAACGGATTCCATGCTGGTCACCTTCAAGTCCAATGCCAGTGCCGACGTGATCATGTTCGGCGACATCGCCAAGCGGCTCATCACCCTCCTCGGCAAGGACCCCGACGACGGCAAGGGCATCGTCACCGTCGATCAGATCCCCGAAGCCATCGCCCGCCTCAAGGCCGCGATCGAAGAGGACCGCCAGCGCCAGGCCGAACTCGAGCGCCGACGCACCGAGGACGATGACGAAGCCGACAAGGAAGCCGGCCGCAGCGGCATGAACGCCCCGGTCGGCCTCGCCCAACGCGCCTGGCCCCTGCTCAACATGCTGGAAGAGTCACTGCGCGAGGACACCCCCGTGGTGTGGGGCGTGTAGCACCGGCCTCAGCCGCGCCCGACGTAGCGCCCGTCCACCTCACGCATCTGCGCACAGCCGATCAGGCCGAGGGTGCGCGCCATTTCGCTGCGCAAGATCTCCACCGCCCGTGCAGCGCCGCCATGGCCGGCCGCCGCCAGGCCGTAGAGCGTCGCCCTGCCCGACATCGCGGCATCCGCACCCAGTGCGCGTGCCTTGACGAAATCGCTGCCGCGGCGAAAGCCGCTGTCGACGATCACCGTCATGTCGGGCCCCACCGCCTCGCGCACCGCGGCCAGCATCTCGATCGGGGCCGGCACGGTATCGAGCTGGCGCCCGCCGTGGTTGCTCACCACCACGCCATCCGCCCCGGCGTCGCGCGCGCGCAATGCGTCCTCGGGCATCAGGACGCCCTTCACCAACAGCTTGCGCGGCCACAGTGCACGCAGCCAGCGCACATCGTCCCAGGTCAGCGAGGTATCCATCTGCGCCGCAAGCCAGGTCGCCGCATTGCGCGCACTGTCCATGCCCGCAGGCAAGTTGCCCAGGTTGCGAAAGCGCGGCATGCCGCGCGGCACCAGCACGTCCCACACCCAGCGCGGATGCCTGGCCACATCGATGAGGTTGCACAGGTTCAGCTTCATCGGTGCGCGGTAATTGCGCCGGTCCCACTCGCGGTTGCCGAACACCGAAGCGTCGGTGGTAAGCACGATCGCCTCCGAGCCCGCAAGTTCAGCGCGCTTCACCACCGCAGCAACGTTGTCGCGGTCCTTGAACGGGTAGATCTGCATCCAGTGCCGCACCCCGGTAGCAACGATGTCCTCGAGGGCGACGGTCGACACCATGCTCTGACAGAAGGGGATCCCGGCCGCATGCGCAACCTCGGCCAGCACCCGGTCGCCCCCATCCGCAAGCAAACCGTTGAAACCGGTTGGCGCGATCACCATCGGCAGCGCACTGTCCTGGCCGAACAAGGGCACGGCAAGCTCACGCTGCGACACATCGACCAGGGTGCGCGGCAACCACAGCACCTCATCCAACGCCTTGCGGTTGCGCGACAGCGTGATCTCGTCATCGGCACCGCCCTCGAGATACTCGAGGCAGAAGTTCGGTAGCCGGCGTGCAGCCATTGCGCGCAACTCGGCGATGCTCTGAGCGCGGGCGGGGTTGGTGCCATGGTGGAAGCGGCGTCTGCAGGACACGTGTGGACTCGGCTCAATGCGTTGCGGGACGGCGCATTCTAACGGCTGAGCGGAGAGCGCCCGCAGTGGCTCGGCGCTGACGCCGCGCCCATCGGGCCGAAGCGGGGTAAACTGGCGGCTTCCGTCACCAGCACCTGCGAGGCTCCGCCATGGCCGGGCGCAAGAAGGACCTGCCCCTCGTCTACTCCTGTTCCGGCTGCTCCAGTGCCGCGCAGATGGCGAACCACGTCGCGCTGCGCCTGGACCGCGAAGGCGAGGCCGAGATGTCCTGCATCGCCGGGGTCGGCGGCAACGTACCGCACCTGGTGCGGATCGCGCAGTCCGGCCGCCCCATCCTCGCCATCGACGGCTGCGCACTCGAATGCACCCGCAGCAGTCTGGCCCAGCGTGGCGTGCAACCCGCTCGCCACATGCTGCTCAATGAACAGGGCGTCAAGAAACGCTACGCCAGCGATTTCGATGCGGACGAGGCCGAGCGCGTTTTGCAGCAGGCTCGACAGCTGCTGCAGGCGCTGCGGGAAGCGGACATGGGTTCAGGCGCGTAGCCGGCGCGCGCAGTCGGCCAGCGCAACCGCCAGCGCCTCGAGCATCGCCTGTTGCGCGCCATCCTTCAGCCGTCCGTCCTCGCCCACCGCATCGCCCGCCTTGGCGACCGCGAGCTGCTGCGGGATCACCTGCATGCCGAGATAGCCGAGGATGTCGCGCACATGGAAGAGCACGCGCATCCCGCCCAGCGCGCCCGGCGAGCTGCCCACCACCGCGGCCGCTCGTCCTGCGTACACCGCGCCGCCCGAGCGCGCGCGGTCCGCAGGATTGGGGCGCGAGCACCAGTCGAGCGTGTTCTTCAGCAGCGGCGTGACCGAGCCGTTGTACTCGGGATTCACCACCAGCAGGCCATCGCTCGCATGCAGGATGTGCTGAAGACGCACGATGCAGTCCGGCAGCCCTTGTGCCACCTCGAGGTCGCCATCGTAGAGCGGCGCCGGATAGTCGGCGAGCTCGACATGCTCGACTTCGGCACCGGCCGCCTGCAAGGCCTGTACGCAGGCGAAGGCGACACGACGGGACAGGGCCTCGGCACGGCGGCTGCCGGCCATCACGACGATGCGGGGGGGCTTCATCGGCGGACACTCCTCTGGGCTTGGGGAGACCATTAGACCTCATCCAAGGCAAAAGTTGGCCTGCTCAAACCGCCTCCACCGCCTCAGTGGCGGGCGGGTGCGGCCGGCTTGGCGGTGGCGCCGCCCTCGTCGTGCACGTCCTCCCAGCCGGTGATCATCGCCTTGATGTGGGCGAGCGGTGTGTGTCCGGCGGTGGCCAGATACACGTGGATGATCAGGAAAGCCAGCATCAGGAAGGCCCCCAGGGTGTGCAGCTGCGCCACCTGCTGCAGGCCGAGGCCATCGGGCATCAGCGGCTGCAGCCGCCCCCAGAACAGGTAGACCAGCCCCGAGACCCACACCAGCGGATTGATGAGCAGTTTCACACCGAGGTAGGCGATGCGCTGCAGCGGGTTGTGCTTGCGCTCGACCGTCACCTTGTAGGGGTGAGGCGCGCCGATGAAGATGCCGTAGGCGTAGTACTTCACCATGCGGTCGATATTGCTCAGCGTCGGTACGTAGTGCTTCCACTGCCCGGTGGTGAAGTGCCAGAAGATCGCCAGGACCCACAACCCAATCAGCAGCCAGGCAGCCAGCTCGTGCACTTCGACAGCGGTGCGGAAATCGAGCAGCCCATGGCTGCCGTGGATGGCGAAACCGGTGACCAGCAGCGTGATGATCAGCGCCGCCTGCATCCAGTGCCAGAAGCGCTCGAAGCGCGTGAACAGGTAGATGCGCTCGCTCATGTCAGTGCTCCTTGCGCTTGTTGCGGGTCAGGAAGCGCAGTCCGCCGTGGCCGATCGCACCAAGCAGCATCAAGCCAGCAAGGCCGAAACCGAAAGTGTCCAGCATCGCGTTGCGGTCGCGACCCGGCATCCACACTCCGGGCACCCCGGCGAGCCGCCCGTCGTTGGCGTGGCACTGGGCGCAGTCGAGCGCCTTGTCCTTGGGCGCGACCATGTGGGTGATCGGCCACAGCATGGAGGTCTCCACGAAGTCGAACTTGCCGCTGTAGGGCTGGCCGGTTGCGTCCGCACCGGCCTGAAGCGCCTTGGGCCAGTCGAAGTTGTACCAGAAGGCGGTGTCGTCCGGCGTCGCGGTGTGCGGCACGAGCAGAGTCAGGTGCTCGGTGTCATAAGGTTGCTTGCCGTGGAAGGTCTTGACCGGCCAGATGCGTGCATCGGACGCCCCAGGGGTGCCATGGAAGGTGTTGATCGCCACCCGGGTGGCGGGGTCGATGCGGGTATCGGGCTGGGTGTAGCTCACCTGGCCGTTGAACCACAGGTAGTCGGGCTGCACGTTCTCGCCGAGCACGAAATCGCCCTTCTTGCTGTCGTAGATGACGTGTCCCCTGTCGTCCTTGAGCTGGAAGGGCTTGCCCTCAGGTGTCAGCTTGCCGGCAGTGGACCAGTCCCAGCCCATCTTGGTGGGCACGCCACCGCGCGCAAACTCGGGGATGTGGCAGGTCTGGCAGGCCAGCGTGCGGGTATGGTCGTTGAGGCGCTCCGAGTGCTGGAAGTCACCCTTGTGCGGTCGGTCGCCATGGCAGGCCTGGCAGGTCGCGGGATTGCGGTCGGTCTTCTCGCCTCGCATGATCGCGCCGTGCGGGTCGGCGCCGGTCATGCTGATGCGGCTGCCGGCGACGGCATGCTTGTCCGTCTTGTGACAGCTCGCACAGGTGAAGTTGAGCCCGTCCGCCGCCATGTGCACGTCGAGCGCCTTGTCGGGCTTGTTGAGCGAGGAGTCAAGGTCGCCATGCTTGACGCCGTCGCCACCGCCGCCGAAGTAATGGCAGGCGCCGCAGGTGCGCCGCGAGGTGGCGCCGATGCTCTGTGCCACGCTGGCAAGATCGGTGGCCTCGACGAACTTGCCGGACTTGGGCGGGAACTCGATGCGCTCGTACGGTGGATGACCAGCGAAGCCGGCCAGCTTGCGGTAAGCGCCGGTGTTGTGACAAGCCAGGCAATCGACCTTGTTCTCGGCCGTGAAGTCAAAGGTCTCGTCCTTCCAGCCATAGCCGATATGACAGGACTGGCAGAAGGCCTCGTTCGAACGGTCGCCGATGCAGAAACCGTTTAGCATGGTCTTCTTGCCCAGCTTCTGGCCGGTGTCGGGATTGACGTACTCCCAGGTCCAGTGGCGTGTGGCCATGACCTGCTTTGCGGCTTCGGTGTGACAGGCGAGACAGGCCGCGGTGACCTCCTCACCCGACTTGAAGGGCCCCTGCAACGCCTTGAACTTGCTGTGATCAGCGGTGCCGGTGGACGCGATGGCCAGCGTGGCAAGCAGCAGCAGGCAGAAGCCCGCCAGCAGGCTGGCAACTCGGTTGGGTCGGACGCTCATGTCAGCACTCCGTGATCCGGGTCATCGAGCCATCAGTCTAACGCTCACCCCTATTTCAGTTTTTGATAATTATCTAAACAACACGTGATCATGGCAGCGCTCGCCAATCGGGCGCAGGCTTCCAACTGCGGATCCAGTCCGACACACTCGCCGCAGGCATCGGACGCGCGATTCCATAGCCCTGGCCTACATCGCAGCCCAGATCAAGCAGCACCGCACCCTGGCGGACAGTCTCCACCCCCTCTGCAACGGGCGTACGACGGAACGCCCGCGCAAGCCCCAATACGCCCTCGAGGATGGCGCGATCCTCCGAATCATCGAGCATGCCGCGCACGAAGCTGCGATCGATCTTGAGCGTTCCGGCCGGTAGCCGCTTCAGATAGGTCAGGGACGAGTAGCCGGTACCGAAATCATCGAGTGCGAAGCCGACCCCAAGCGCAGCACATTCACCCATCACCCGGATGACCAGCTCAATATCCTGCAGCGCACTCGACTCTAGTATCTCCAGTTCCAGCCAATCGGGAGGCACGCTCGAATGGCGCGCCAGCGCCTGCTCGAGTGCCGCGACGAAGCCAGGGTGTTGCAGCTGGCTGGCGCTCACATTAACGCTCACCGGCAATTCGAGCCCACCGCAGCGCCAGGCTGCCATCTGTGCGAGCGCCGTGTCGATCACCCAGTTGCCCAGCTCGAGCTCGAGCGGCTGCTCCTCTATCAGTGGCAGAAAATCGAGCGGCGGAACCAAGCGGCCGTCTGGGTGCTGCCAGCGGATCAGCGCCTCGAGGCCTAGCACCTCGCCGCTGCGCATATTGACCTTGGGCTGGTAAAACAGCACGAACTCGCCATCGGCCAGCGCCCTTGCCAGGCGGGCGAGGCTCTCGTGCCGTCCGCGCAGCGCACGGTCGCGGTCAACGTCGAACAGGTGGTAGCGGCTCTTGCCGGCGAGTTTGGCCTGGTACATCGCCTGGTCCGCCTGGCGCAGCAACTGGTCCGCGTCGATCGGCTCGGGCTGGGGGTAGAAAGTCACGCCCAGGCTCGCCGACACGCGCAAGGCGTAGCCGTCGTCGATCATCTCGGCGGCTGCGGCCTCGAGCAGGCGCCCGATCATCGGCAGGCAGGCATCGGGTCCGGGCAGATCGATGAGTACGGCCACGAACTCGTCGCCCCCCAGCCGAGCCAGGGTGTCCGTCTCGCGCAGGGCACGGCGCATGCGCTCGGCAATCGCCACCAGCAGGCGGTCGCCGGCGTCATGCCCATGGCGGTCATTGACCGCCTTGAAGCCATCAAGATCGAGGTAGGCGATCGCAAGCGTCGTCTCCCTCCGATGCGCGCTGGCCATTGCCTGCTGTAATCGGTCTGCCAGCAACACACGATTGGGCAGGCTGGTCAGCGCATCGTAGTGCGCGATACGCTCCAGCTGGCGCTGCTGGGCTTTCTGCTGGGTAACGTCGCGCACCGTGCCCTGAACGACGGTCTGGCCGCCAATCTCCGTGCGCGTCAGCGTCACCGTGCAAGTCAGCTCGCGCCCATCCAGTCGCCGATGGACCCACTCTCCGGACCAGACGCCGGCACGCAAGGTGTGGGCGATCAGCTCCCGCGCAGCCTCCGCAGACGCACGCCCATCCGGCTGAAAAGGCGGCGACACGTCGCCCGGCGTCATCGTCAGCAGCTGCTCGAGGTCACGCGCCCCGAATAGCGCAATCATCGCCGGATTCCCCGCCTGGAAACGCCAGTCGGGCGGAGCGACGATCATCAATGCGTCATGCGACTGCTCGAACAGGCGCCGGTAGCGCTGCTCACTGTCACGCAGAGCCTCGGCGACCGCGCAACGCTGGCGCAAGCTCACTAGCAGGTTGGCAAACAGCTTGAGAAGCTCGCTCTCGTCCTGGCCAAAGCTACGCCAGTCCTGAACGGAATCGAAGCCCACGAAACCAAGACAGTCCCTGCCATCCAACAACGGAGCGGTGAGCAGACTACGGATGCCCTGCGCCTCGAGCAAAGCGCGACCGCAGCCCGAGGGGAGGTCGGATACATCCGGCACCACCAGGGGCTCTCCTGCACGATGCGCCACAACCCAATCCGGGTTAAGACTGAGAGGCAACCGCTGCAACTCAGCAATCATCGGCGCCACGCCGGGGGCGCACCATTCGAAGGTGTTAGTGGCAGTCTGATCGACGAAGTCGTAGTCGAATACATAGGCGCGGTCGGCGGCGAAGAAGCCCGACATTTCGGCAAGCGCCTCCGCGATGGCGTTGTCCATGCGTTCAAGCGGCAGATTGACGAAGGAAATCGCGAGCCGGAGGATCAGGTTCCGGTAAGCCTGCTGGCGCTCCAGCGCGACGTCGGACTGGCGGTGCGCAGCCAGTTCGCGGATGAGACTCACGGTATTGTGCGAGTGCGCGGCATACATCTCGAGGATGATGTCGGTCAGCGCTCGGGCCGTACCGCTCATCTGTTCGCGCGCCCAGGCGTGGGCTGACTCGCCGGCCATCCCGCGCTGCCTGGCGCGCACGACAAGGGCCATGTAGCGATCAGCCTGCAGGATGTGCGCAGCGAGCCAGCGCACGAGGAATTCCAGTGTCTCGCTCGCGACCGCATCGACGCGGGAGGCGGCGAGCTCGCCGCGCAGACGGCACACCTCCTCGACGAAGGACTGATGTGTCTCGCGATGCTGGGCTTCTGCAGGCTCATCGGCAAGGCAATCGTGCCATACCGCCTCCTCGTACTCGAAGTGCTGCACGGCGTAGTCCGCCAGCGCGTCGAACACCTGCAGCATCGAGTCCACCGTTGCCGACAGCGCAACCTTGCCCGCGAGGCGGTTCAGCAGCTCGACCAGGCGGCGGTGCTGCGCGTCGATTCCCGCGATCCCGGTGTCGAAGTTCGAATGCCACGGAAAGATGTCGATCGACCGCATGCGCGCGCTCAGTGCCTTATGGGTAGGCCCCCTCGGCGGACCGTCGGCCCATTATATGTAGGCACTCGGACGTGCTTCCGTGACCAATTCCCGCGTGCTCGACTTCACCTCGCACGAATCGTCAGCCTCATTCAAGCCGGCATCGCGTCCAGCCGCAGCAGCCAGGGCGTACGCAAGGACTCCGGCACGAAGCTCGCTTCCAGGCTGTTGCGGGCGATGCGCTTGAGCTGCGCGCGGCTCAGGCCCAGCGCACGCGCGGTGTCGATGAAGTTGCGCGCGATGTAGCCGCCGAAATAGGCCGGGTCGTCGGAGTTGATCGTCACCTTCAAGCCGGCCTCAAGAAGCCGCTTCAGGTTGTGCTGCGCGAGATCGGGAAACACGCACAGCTTGACGTTCGACAGCGGGCATACCGTCAGCGCAACCTGCTCGCGCACCAGGCGTTCGACCAGCGCGGGGTCTTCGGCACAACGCACGCCATGGTCGATGCGCTCGACCTTCAGCACGTCGAGCGCGTCCACGATGTAGGCCGGCGGTCCCTCCTCACCCGCGTGCGCCACGATGTGCAGGCCCAACTCACGGCAGCGTGCGAACAGGCGCGCGAACTTGGCCGGAGGGTGTCCGCGCTCTGACGAATCGAGGCCGACGCCGTGGATGCGGGCGAGCTGCGGCAAGGCCTGCTCGAGGGTTGCGAAGCCCTCGTCCTCGCTCAGATGACGCAGGAAGCAGAGGATGAGCCGCGAACTGATCCCCCAGCGCACCTGGGCCTCGGCGCAGGCACGCTCCAGGCCATCCACGACGGTGGCAAAGGCGACACCGCGTGCGGTATGGGTCTGCGGGTCGAAGAACAGTTCGGCATGCACCACGCCATCGGCATGGGCGCGCTCGAAGTAGGCCAATGCGAGTTCGAAGAAGTCGCGCTCATGGATCAGCGCGGCCGCGCCGGCGTAGTAGAGATCGAGAAAGCTCTGCAGGTCGGTAAAGGCATAAGCCGCGCGAGTCTCTTCCACGCTCTTCCACGGCAGGGCCACACCGTTGCGGCGGGCAAGCTCGAACATCATCTCCGGCTCCAGCGTGCCTTCGATGTGTACGTGCAACTCGGCCTTGGGCAGGCTGCAAACGAAATGCTCCAGGTCCATGACGCCCTCCGTGCTGATACCTGCATGCTAGTCCCAATCGGGCAGCTACGCCTGCAACAGCTCGAGCGCGTCAGCGGCTGCGCCGGGTGCGTACGCGCCCAGCGCAGCCGCCGGAGTCAGGCTCAGGCGCCGAGCAGCAAAGCCCCGGTGCCGGCGATGGCTGCGCCGGCCGCGCGGTGGACACGGTCGCCGAGCAGCGTCTGCGGCGTCCACCGCGTCAGTGCATAGCCGGCGCCGTGCAACAGCGCGGTCGCGAGCGCAAAGCCCAGGGCGTAGGTCGCCAGACTGGCGCCCTCCATCTCGGCATGGTGGGCATGGCCATGGAAGAGCGCGAAGGCGGCGACGAGGGGCAAGCTCGCCGCCACGGGCAGACGCGCGGCAAGCGCGATCAACAGCCCCAGCACCAGCACCGAGGCAGCAATGCCGGCCTCTACCGCGGGCAGCGCGAAACCGAGGGCGCCCAACCCCGCGCCCGCCAGCATCGCCAGTACGAAGCCTGCAGGCAGCATCCAGCGCGTGGCGCCGGGCTGGCGCGCCGCGTACAGGCCGACGGCCAGCATCGCAAGCAAATGGTCGACACCGCCGAACGGGTGGGCGAAGCCGCTGAAGAAGCTCGCACCTTCGTGGCCGGGGTGGGCGAGCGCGGCACCGGAGACGGTGGCCAGCGCCACGGCGACGAGCGCCGCGCGAACGGGATGGGTGTTCATGATGGAGACTCCTGCACTTTCAAGAAATGAATATCAGATGAAGCTACCGGGATTGCGAAGCAGCGAGGCCGTCAGGCGCCTTTCAGGCCGCCACCAGCAAGCCCTGACGCTCGATGAAGTCGATGATATCGGCGAGTCCCTGGCCCGTCTTCTGGTTGGAGAACACGAAGGGGCGCGTACCACGCATCTTGCGCGCATCGCGGTCCATGACCTCGAGCGAGGCGCCGACCAGCGGTGCAAGGTCGATCTTGTTGATCACCAGCAGGTCGCTGCGGGTAATGCCCGGCCCCCCCTTGCGCGGGATCTTGTCGCCGGCCGACACGTCGATGACATAGATCGTCAGGTCCGACAGCTCGGGCGAGAAGGTCGCCGCCAGGTTGTCGCCACCGGACTCGACGAAGATGATGTCCAGCCCCGGAAAGCGCGCGTTGAGCCGATCGACTGCCTCGAGGTTGATCGAGGCGTCCTCGCGAATCGCCGTATGCGGGCAGCCACCGGTCTCGACGCCGATGATGCGCTCGGGTGCGAGCGCTTCGTTGCGCACGAGGAACTGGGCATCCTCGGCAGTGTAGATGTCGTTGGTGACCACGGCGATGTTGTACTTGTCGCGCAGCGCCAGGCACAGCGCAAGCGTGAGCGCCGTCTTGCCGGAGCCGACCGGACCTCCGATGCCGACTCGGAGCGGACCACGATGATGCCCGCGATCGCGACCGCAGCCTTCTGAGAGATTCATGCTCATGATCTGAACAGCCTCGTGTATTGGGTTTCATGCCGGCTGCTGGCAATGGCCAGGCCGGGGGTGTAGTTGCTCCAGCGCGCTTCGGGCAGCTCCAGCGCCTGCCCGACCAGCGCCGGAATGCGCTCGCCAAGCATGGCCAGCAGGCGCTGGCCTGCGCTCTGACCGAGCGGCACCGCCTTTAGCGCCGCCATCACCTGGTTCTCGGCCCAGGCCCAGAGGTAGGCGGCCAGGGCCTGATCGGCCGGCACCTGCCAGGCTGCGGCAGCGGCCGACCAGGCGGTCGGAAAGCAGGGCGTATCGAGCGCCAGCAGGCGCGCGCGCCAGCCCGGCAGCGCGGCGAAGGCATCCAGTTCGGTGAGCAGCCTGACCAGCGACCAGCCCATCTGCAGCGTCTCGGCACGCAGCTCGGCCGTCTCCCGGCTGGCGAGAAAGTCGTCGTTGAGCCGCGCCACCTCGCCGTCCTCGCCACAGGCCCAGGCAGCAAGCTGGCTCGCCAGCAACGGCGCCTCGAAGCGTGCCACGCTCCACTCGAGCAGATCGCCGATCCACGCCGCGGCATCCGCCTCTCTGGCGACCACGCCACTCTCCACCGCCCACTCCAGGCCTTGCGAGTAGGTATAGGCGCCCACCGGCAGCGCAGGGCTGGCCAGTTGCAGCAGGCGCAGCAGGGGCAGCAGGGGCACCGCCGGGTGCATGCTCACTGCCCTGCCATCAGATGGATGCGCGCGCCGCTGCCATCGCCCGGATGCTGGTGGCCGGGCGCATAGGCGCCAGCCTCGGGTTCGAAGGGTGCCCGCAGCGTGCTAACCAATGCCCCCAGGCCGACGAGCATGTCCTCGAGTACATGGTCGGCCTGCAGGCGCAACCAGTCGCCACCGCCATCGCGCCCGACCTCCACCGCGACATGGCGGTTGCCAAGATGAAAGGCTGCACGCGCGAGTTCGGTCGCGGTGGCGCAGCGCACCTCGAGCAGGTCTTCGGCTGCGGACACCACGGCGACCACCCGGCCATCGTTCGCCAGCAGCCGGTCGCCACCGCGCAGGATGGTGCCACGCGGCAGGAACAGGCCAACCTCGGCGCCGGAGGCCAGGCGTGCGCGCAGGCGGCTCTTGCTGCGGGTGTTGAAATCGAGCTCCAGATGGTCGCTCGCCGGCGCATCGCCGCTGTAGCGCGCCTCGATCAGGCACAGCGCGGAAGAAGCGGGGGGCGCCGACACCGTGGCGACCGGTGCGACGGTAGTGGAATCTGCTTGCATGATGTCGTCTCAGAACAGGAAGTAGCGCTGTGCCATAGGCAAGGCCGCAGCCGGCTCGCAGCTCAGGTGCTCGCCGTCGGCACGCACGACGTAGGTTTCGGGGTCGACCTCGATGGAGGGCGTAGCATCGTTCAACACCATGTCGGCCTTGCTCACCTTGCGGCAGCCCCGCACCGCCACCAGCGGCTTGTGCAGCCCGAGCGCGGCGATCTCGGGATTCGCCAGGGCTGCCGCCGAAACGAAGGTCACCGAGGTCTTCAGCGCCTTGCCGAAACTGCCGAACATCGGTCGGTAATGCACCGGCTGCGGGGTCGGGATCGAGGCGTTGGGATCGCCCATCGCCGCGGCGGCAATCATGCCGCCCTTCAGGATCAGGCTGGGCTTGACGCCGAAGAATGCCGGCCGCCACAACACCAGATCGGCGAGCTTGCCGGGCTCGATCGAGCCCACCTCGTGGGCGACGCCGTGCGTGATGGCCGGGTTGATGGTGTACTTGGCGATGTAGCGCTTGACGCGGAAATTGTCGTTGCGGTCGCTGCCCTCGATGGCCGCGACGGCCTCCGGCACCGCTGCGGCGGGGCCGCGCCGGGGCGCCAGCCAGCCGCGTTGCAGCTTCATCTTGTGCGCGGTCTGCCAGGTGCGGATCACCACCTCGCCCACCCGGCCCATGGCCTGGGAGTCCGACGACATCATCGAGAACGCGCCGCTGTCGTGCAGGATGTCCTCGGCGGCAATGGTCTCGCGGCGGATGCGCGACTCGGCAAACGCCACGTCCTCGGCAATCGACGGATCGAGGTGATGGCACACCATCAGCATGTCGAGGTGCTCATCGATGGTGTTGACCGTGTAGGGCCGTGTCGGGTTGGTCGACGACGGCAGCACATTGGGCCGGCTGATCGCCTTGATGATGTCCGGTGCATGACCACCGCCCGCACCTTCGGTATGGAAGGTGTGGATGGTGCGGCCCTTGAATGCCGCCAGTGTCGCCTCGACGAAACCGGACTCGTTGAGCGTGTCGGAATGGATGGCAACCTGGATATCCATCTCGTCGGCCACCGTCAGGCAGTTGTCGATCGCCGCCGGCGTCGTACCCCAGTCCTCGTGCAGCTTGAGCCCGATCACACCGGCTGCCACCTGCTCCTTCAACGGCGCCGGCAGGCTGGCGTTGCCCTTGCCGAAGAAGCCCATGTTCATCGGGAAGGCTTCGGCCGCCTCGAGCATGCGGTGGACATGCCACGGCCCCGGCGTGCACGTGGTGGCGTAGGTGCCGGTCGCGGGTCCGGTGCCACCACCGAGCATGGTGGTGACGCCCGACATCAGCGCCTCCTCGATCTGCTGCGGGCAGATCCAGTGGATGTGGCTGTCGATACCGCCGGCGGTCAGGATCATGCCCTCGCCGGCGATGACCTCGGTACCGGCACCGATGGGGATCGTCACCCCGGGCTGGATGTCCGGATTGCCGCCCTTGCCGATCCGCCAGATACGTCCGTCCTTGAGGGCGACGTCGGCCTTCACGATGCCGGCGACCGCATCGACGATGAGCGCGTTGGTGATGATCGTGTCCGCCACGTCGGCCGAGACGCCCTGGCCCTGGCCCATGCCGTCGCGGATCACCTTGCCGCCACCGAACTTCACCTCCTCGCCGTAGATCGTGAAGTCGTGCTCGACTTCGATCACCAGTTCGGTGTCGGCGAGGCGCAGGCGATCACCCACGGTCGGGCCAAACATTTCCGCATAGGCGCGGCGCGAGATCTCCGCCATCACAGTGCTCCCATGACCAGGCCGTTGAATCCATACACCTCGCGCTCGCCATCGAGCGCCACCAGTTCGACGGTACGCGACTGACCAGGCTCGAAACGCACCGCGGTACCCGCTGCAATGTTCAGCCGGAAGCCGCGCGCCGCAGCACGATCGAAGTGGAGCGCGGTATTGGTTTCGGCAAAGTGATAGTGCGAACCGACCTGGATCGGGCGATCGCCCGTGTTGGTCACCACCAGCGTCAAGGTGGTGCGGCCGACATTGATTTCGATGTCGCCATCGGCGACGAAGTATTCACCCGGAATCATCGCAAGGGCCTCACAGGATGGGGTTGTGCACGGTCACCAGCTTGGTCCCGTCGGGAAAGGTGGCCTCGACCTGGATATCGGGGATCATCTCGGCCACGCCGTCCATCACATCATCGCGGGTGAGCAAGGTTGCGCCGTAGCTCATCAGCTCGGCCACCGTGCGCCCGTCGCGCGCGCCTTCGAAGATGGCGCAGGTGATCAGTGCCACCGCCTCGGGGTAGTTCAGCTTCAGGCCGCGCGCGCGCCGGCGCTCGGCCAGCAGGCCGGCGGTAAAGATCAGCAGCTTGTCCTTCTCGCGGGGTGTCAGTTCCATTTCCGTCCTCTTCATGCGTAGCGCCCGGCTCCGCGGCAAACCTCAGGCCTGCCCGCAGGGCCGCCCTCAGGTACTCCAGATCCTCGGCCGCTGCATCGCCCGGCCGGCCACCGCCGGCCGCGCCGCGGCCCACAGCTGCGTCAGCCACGCCCGCCCCGGCTCGCAAGCCGGCCCCAGCCAGCGTGCAACCAGCAGCCCGGGCAGCAGCGTCACCGCCCCGCTGCCCCCCGCCGGCGTAATGGCGCGCCAGGCCTCGAGCAGCCCGGTGTCGCAGCCCGGCGCCGCCACCAGCAGGGTGGCGCTCACCGGCTGCCCCTGCAGACCGGGCGCTGCCTCGAGCAGCGCACTGCCGCCGCCGAGCACACCACGTTCGAACCACAGCGGCTGGCCGTCGCGCGTGATCCGCGTGCGCAGGGCAAGCTCGCCACGGGCGAAACGCTCGCCCGCGCCGGTGCGCCCGAGGCAGATCATCTCGGCACCGACGAAGACCGCCGAGCCGGCAAGCGCGACCTCGGTCTCGAGTTCGCCGAGCGCGGCGTCATGGACGATGCTTTCCTGCGGCAGGAACTCGCACACCGCGCCATCGGCCAGGCGCAGGCGCTGGCGGAAGCGGCCATGCGCACCCGCACTGCGGTACCACTTGCCCGCACCCGGGGTGGTCAACAGCACATGGGCATGCGGCCCGAGATCCAGCGACAGATCGAGACGATCACCCCCGGCGATGCCCGCGGGCGGATGGACCAGGATGACGTGGCACACCGCGTCGCCCTCTGGGTACAGCGGCCTCTGCACCACGAGCGGGCCGAGATGCGCACGCTCCGCGAGCACGCTGCGCCCGCCGCGATGCTCGAAGCGCAGGCGCAGCTCGGCCTGCCAACCGGCACGGGCGGCGGAATGACCCGAGGGAAGACCGTGAGGGGCGAGGGGCTCTGCAGGCGCGTTCATACGACAGCGCCTAGCAAGGCGCGGGCCAGGCGCTGCGCGAGCAGACTCAAGGTGCAGATTCAGCGCAGGCTTGTCGCAGCGGCGAGGCGCCAACGGCGCTCATTGAGAGGTCGGCAGGCTGCAGACCCGGTGGAGAGCCCACCGGCAGCGCACCACTGCGGTGCACGCATGCTCACGGGCACCGCAGTGGTGCATACGGGGCGAGCCCCCGCCCAAACCCTCACCCTCGAACGGTGGGCGGGCACGGTTCGGCCGCCCGCAGGCGTCAGCGCAGCACGGTGGGTGGCAGCCTCGGCGGCGTGCCGACGCGCAGCGCTGCCGCAGCCTCGCCCTCGGCGGGCGGCACGGGCAGGGGCTCCCACAGCGCACGGTAAGTCGCGCTGTAGTCGAGCAACTTCTCCGCCATGCGATCCACGCGGTCGGGCGCACGCGCGGCACGCACTGGCCCGATCGCCGAATAGCCCAGCCCGGCGCGGCCGTCCTTCACCTCCAGACCGACGAGGTCCAGCATGGTGGGCAGCATGTCGAAATGCGTGATCTCGCGCGTGTTGGCCTTGAGCCTGGGGTTGTCGTTGATCAGCAGGTTGAACACCCGGCGCTCGGGATTGCTCACCAGCTTGCCGTAGGACGTGTTGCCCATGGCAAGGTGGTCGCCCTGCACCACGATCGCGACGCGGTCGAGCCAGCCACGGGCGATGATGTACTCGACGAACTCGGCCACCATGTCCGCAGTGCACTCGACGATGCCCTCGAAGCCCTGATGGCCGCGGCGCGCACACTCCGGCGACAGATGGCCGTAGGGGTGGTGGGTGTCGATGGTGAGCACGGTGAGATTGAAGGGCTTGCGCGACTTCATGAGCTGGTCGAGCTCGGTGCGCGCGTGACGGAAGAGGTCGTCGTCACGCAGGCCCCAGCCGCTCATTCGCCCCTGCGGCTCGCCCGCGGCGATCCACTCCTCACGCCCCATCACCCGGCTGTAGCGGTGATCACTGAAGAACTTGCCCACGCCGGCGAAGGCCAGACTGGAGCCATTGAGGAAGACGTTGCGATAGCCGTGATCGGCCAGGATGTCACCGAGGCAGCGTGCGCGCGGCAGATAGCGCTCGATCTTCTCGCCCTGGACGTTGCCGCCGAACATCGCCACCGCCTTCAGCGGCAGGCCGCACTGGGTCGACACCAGGCTGGCGATGGTGAAATGCGCGCCCATCAGCTCGCGGTAGCTGTCGAAGGACACCACGCCGGGCCGCGCCTTGAGCGCATTGAGCCGATGCAGCAGGTCGCGGCCGAAAAGCGCCGGGTCGGAGTAGGTGTTCTCCAGGCTCTCGACGTAGATCAGCACGAGGTTCTTGGGCGGCTTGCGTCCGCGCTCGAGCGTGATGCGGGCGGGGTCTACATAGGCGTCGGCAAAGTAGTCCTCGCCGAAGTAGCCGCGCACGTAGCGCGCCACCGAGAAGCTGTCGACGAAGAAGGCGACGCCGGCGCCGAGCACCACCAGCGGCACGACACGCGGCAGCGTGTGATGGGCGGCGTGCCGCAACACCGCAAGCACGCCCTGCCAGGCCGCGCGCAGCCAGGGTCGGGGCCAGGCCTCGGGCTGGCTGCGCAGATAGCGCACCCAGCCATCGAGCCCCCAGAGCAGCAGAGCGAGGACGAGCGGCAGCGCCAGTCCACGCCAGGCGAAGCGATGGATGATCTCGGGGTCACTGGTGAGCACCCCCTCTGAGCCGAAGCGCAGGTGGTAGAGCACCTGGTCGATGCTGACGCGACCGAACTCTTCATGCAACCAGCGCGGGACCGCATAAAGCAGACAGCCGGTCAGGATGGCTAGGAATCTGAGCAGTTTTCCGACGCGCATGCAGTCCCCGTACAGGCAAGCCCCGGAGCGATCCGCGAGAGGGGCGCACGCAAAAGGTGCGCAATGTTACTGCTTCTTGGCTTTTGCCGCGCAGACTCCTGAGGCGCGATTGGCGGGTATCAGTATCCAGTTCCTGCAGCATCGATATCCACTGGCTGCAAGGCCCGTTCCAGCGCCCGGGAACTCGGCAAGCCTGAGCTTCGCCATTGGCAGACTTGGCCAGTCCGATCTCGACCGGGAAGGGCAGACACCGGGAAGTCGGGACTGACGCATGAAATTTTGTATCGCCCTTGCAGAAGGGCAAAATCTCGAGTATAAAATCTCGAGATTCACAATTTATCTCGCGACTCAAGCCGATGGACGAGTCGCACCCAGGCCGGCGGCAAGACCTACGAGAACCGCAACGGCAGACTGATCTACATCACTTGAGGACCGACTGAGCATGAAAGAGATCAAGAACTTCATCAACGGCGAGTACGTCACCAACGCCAGCGGCAAGACCTACGAGAACCGCAACCCGGTCGACAACGCGCTGATCGGCATGGTGTACGAAGCCGGCAAGCCGGAGGTCGATGCTGCCGTCGCTGCCGCCAAGGCCGCACTCAAAGGCCCCTGGGGCAAGCTCTCCGTGGTCGAGCGCTGCAACCTGCTCGACGAGGTCGTCAATGAGATCAACCGCCGCTTCGACGACTTCCTGCAGGCCGAAATCGCCGATACCGGCAAGCCCGCCCACCTCGCCTCGCACATCGACATCCCGCGCGGTGCCGCCAACTTCAAGATCTTCACCGACACCATCAAGAACGTGTCGACCGAGTCCTTCGAGATGCGCACCCCGGACGGCAAGACCGCGCGCAGCTACGGCGTGCGCACCCCGCGCGGCGTGATCGCGATCATCTGCCCGTGGAACCTGCCGCTGCTGCTGATGACCTGGAAGGCCGGCCCGGCGCTCGCCTGCGGCAACACCGTGGTCGTCAAGCCCTCGGAAGACACCCCCAGCACCGCTACCCTGCTCGGCGAGGTGATGAACAAGGTCGGCCTGCCCAAGGGCGTGTACAACGTGGTCAACGGCTTCGGCGTGGATTCGGCCGGCGCCTTCCTGACCGCGCACCCGGACGTCAACGGCGTCACCTTCACCGGCGAGACCCGCACCGGCACCGCGATCATGAAGGCCGCGGCCGACGGTATCCGCCCGGTGTCGCTGGAACTGGGCGGCAAGAACGCCGCCGTGGTGTTCGCCGACTGCGACTTCGACAACACCATCGCCACCCTCACCCGCTCCTGCTTCGAGAACGCTGGCCAGGTCTGCCTCGGCACCGAGCGCGTGTATGTCGAGCGCCCGATCTTCGACAAGCTGGTCGCCGCGATGAAGCACACCGCCGAGACCATGAAGCCGGGTCGCCCCTTCGACCCCGACACCAAGATCGGCCCGCTGGTGAGCAAGAAGCACCAGGCCAAGGTGCTGGGCATGTACGCCAAGGCCAAGGAAGAAGGCGCCAACATCGTCTGCGGCGGCGGCATCCCCGACATGCCGGAAGACCTCAAGGACGGCTGCTGGGTACAGCCCACGATCTGGACCGGCCTGCCCGAGACCGCGACCGTGGTCACCGAGGAGATCTTCGGGCCGTGCTGCCACATCCAGCCCTTCGACACCGAAGAGGAAGTGCTGAACATGGTCAACGCCAACCGCTACGGCCTGGCCACCTCGGTGCACACCCAGGACATCAGCCGCGCCATGCGCATGGCCAACGCCATCGAGGTCGGCCTGTGCTGGATCAACAGCTGGTTCCTGCGCGACCTGCGCACCCCCTTCGGCGGCTCCAAGCAATCGGGCATCGGCCGCGAGGGCGGGGTGCACTCGCTCGAGTTCTACACCGAACTGCGCAACGTGATGATCAAGTACTGATCACCGGCTCATCAACCAAACACCTCACCGGGAACACGACATGGACCAGAGCAAGATCAATCACTACGGCGACGAGCTGTACACCGCACTCAAGACCCTCACCCCGGTCGCGCCGCTGACCGACCGCGAGCCCGACATCACCATCGAGGACGCCTACAACATCCAGCTGCGCATGATCCAGCGCCAGCTCGACGACGGCCACAGCGTGGTCGGCAAGAAGATCGGCGTCACCAGCAAGGTCGTCATGGACATGCTGAAGGTGAACCAGCCCGACTTCGGCCAGCTGCTGTCGAACATGGTCTACAACGAGGGCGAGCCGATCGTCGCCTCGTCGATGATCGCCCCCAAGGCCGAGGCCGAAGTCGCCTTCATTCTCAAGAACGACCTCATGGGCCCGGGCGTGACTGCGGCCGACGTGCTGCGCGCAACCGACTGCGTGGTGCCCTGCTTCGAGATCGTCGATTCGCGCATCAAGGACTGGAAGATCAAGATCCAGGACACCGTGGCCGACAACGCCTCCTGCGGCGTGCTGGTGCTCGGCGGCGTGCGCAAGAGCCCGCGCCAGCTCGACCTCGCGCTCGCCGGCATGGTGCTGTCCAAGAACGGCGACATCATCAGCACCTCCACCGGCGCCGCCGTGCAGGGCTCGCCGGTCAACGCCATCGCCTGGCTGGCCAACACCCTGGGGCGCCTGGGGATCGGCCTCAAGGCCGGCGAGATCATCCTCTCCGGTTCGCAATCCCCGCTCGTCCCGGTCGTCGCCGGCGACAGCCTCATCTGCAACGTCGGCGGCCTCGGTGGCACGTCGGTCCGCTTCATCTGACAAGGAAACCGTACCCATGGCAATCACCCTCGACCAGGCCACCATCGCCAAGCTCGCCGAGCACCTCGAAAACGCCGAGCTGCAGGCCTACGACGTCACCAAGATCACCGACGACTACCCCAGCATGGACTGGGATGACGCCTATGCCATCCAGGACGAGATCCGTCGCCGCAAGGAAGCGCGTGGCACCAGGATCGCCGGCCTCAAGGCGGGCCTGACCTCGCGCGCCAAGATGAAGCAGATGGGCGTCGAGACCCCGGTGTTCGGCTTCATCGCCGACTACATGTCGGTGCCGGACGGCGGCGAAGTAAAGTTCGACGAACTCATCCACCCCAAGGTCGAAGCCGAGATCTGCGTGGTCACCAAGGCCCCCCTGCGCGGGCCCGGCTGCCACATCGGCAACGTCATGGCGGCGATCGACTTCGTGCTGCCGGCGGTCGAGGTGATCGACTCGCGCTACCGCGACTTCAAGTTCGACCTCAAGAGCGTGATCGCCGACAACACCTCGTCGGCCCGCTTCGTGATCGGCGGCAACATGCGCAACCTCGACGAACTCGACCTGCCGACGCTGGGCGTGGTGCTCGAGATCAATGGCGAGATCGTCTCCATGGCCGCCGGCGCGGCCGTGCTCGGCAACCCGCTGGTGGCGATCGCGATGATGGCCAACGAGCTCGGCAAGCGCGGCCAGGAGATCCCGGCCGGCACCTTCATCATGACCGGCGGCGTCACCGAAGCCATCCCGGTCAAGAAGGGCGACAACGTCAACGTCCGCTTCCAGGATCTGGGCAACGTGTCCTTCCGCTTCGCCTGATCGCATCCAAGCGCTGCTGACACGGGCTGGCAGCGCGCCATTTCGAGCGCGCGCCAGCCCGTTGCACATCCGGGGCGCACACCACATTCAAGAGGGGCAACACCGATGTCGTCCAAACAGGACCTGACGCGGCAATTCACGGCAGAAGAGGGGATCATCCACATCGGGGGCATCGAGGCGCTGGTGCGCCTGACGATGGACCAGATCCGCTTCGACCGCCGCCGCGGTCTGAACAACGCCATGTTCATCTCCGGCTACCGCGGCTCGCCCGTGGGCATGCTGGACGCCAACTTCATCAAGCAGCAGAAGCTGCTGATGCAGCACAACATCCAGTTCGTCGACGGCCTCAACGAGGACCTCGCCGCCACCGCCGTCTGGGGCACCCAGATGATGCACACGGTGGGCAAGCAGAAGTTCGACGGCGTGGTCGGCACCTGGTACGGCAAGGCGCCGGGCGTCGACCGCTCGGGCGACGCGCTCAAGCACGCCAACTACACCGGCACCCTGCGCAATGGTGGCGTGCTCGCCATCTTCGGCGACGACCCGAGCTGCAAGTCATCCTCGCTGCCGAGTCAGTCGGAGGCCATGTTCTACCACGTCGGCATCCCCTCGCTGTACCCGGGCAACGTGCAGGACATTCTCGACTTCGGCCTGCACGGCTACTACCTGTCGCGCATCTCGGGCCTGTGGGCGGGCCTCAAGATCGTCACCAACGTCGCCGACGGCAGCGGCAGCGCCATCGTCGACCCCGACCGCCTGAAGTTCGTCACCCCGGTGGTCGAGCTCGACGGCCGCCCCTACACGCCCGAGGTCAACCTCGGCATGAACGTACGCAAGGACGCGCTCGACATGGAGCGCACGCTGTACTACGCGCGCCAGGAACTCGCCCGCCAGTATGCGCGCGAGAACGGCCTCAACAAGGTCACGCTCCCCAACGCCGACGCCTGGCTCGGCATCATCACCGCCGGCAAGACCTACCACGACCTGCGCCAGGCCTTCATGGAGATGGGCCTGGACGACGACGCCCTGCGTCGCGCCGGCGTGCGCATCCTCAAGATCGGCATGCTCAACCCGCTGCAGCCGGACGACATCCGCGACTTCGCGCGCGGGCTCGAGGAGATCCTCGTCGTCGAGGAAAAGCGCCCCTTCATCGAGCTGTTCGCCAAGGAAATCCTCTACGGCACGGCCAACGCGCCACGCATCGTCGGCAAGCGCGACGAGGAAGGCCGCGACCTGCTGCCCTTCCACGGCGAGTTCGAGTCCGACATCATCGCCCGTGCGCTGCACGCCCGCCTGTCGCGCAAGACCCGGCTGGAGTCGGCCGAGGCCTGGATCCGCCGCCTGGACGAGATCCACAGCCGCAACGCGCTGACCACGCTGACGCGCTCGGCCTGGTACTGCTCGGGCTGTCCGCACAACACCTCCACCAAGGCCCCCGACGGCAGCATCGTGTCGGCCGGCATCGGCTGCCACACGATGGCGATGTGGATGAAGCGCGGCGTGGTCATGGGCACCCACATGGGCGCCGAGGGCGCGCAGTGGATCGGCATGCAGCCCTTCACCGACACGCAGCACATCTTCCAGAACATGGGCGACGGCACCTACGCCCACTCAGGCAGCCTGGCGGTGCGCTACTGTGCGGCGACCAACACCAACATCACCTTCAAGATCCTGGTCAACAGCCACACCTCGATGACCGGCGGCCAGGAGATCATGGGCGCCGAGCCGGTGCGCAACCTGGTGGCCGAGCTCGTGGCCAACGGCGTCAAGCGCATCATCGTCACCACCGAGGACCTGTCGCGCTACAACGCGGTCAACCTCATCGGCAACACCGAGGTCTGGCACCGCGACCGCATCATGGAAGCGCAGAAGCTGCTCGCCGAGACCGAAGGCACGACCGTGCTCATCCACGACCAGGAGTGCGCCGCCGAACTGCGCCGCCAGCGTGGCCGCGGCAAGGCCTGGGAGCCCGAAGCGGTCATGGTGATCAACGAGCGCGTGTGCGAAGGCTGCGGCGACTGCGGCGAGAAGTCCAACTGCATGTCGGTCGAGCCGGTGCAGACCGAATTCGGTCGCAAGACGCGCATCCACCAGCCTTCGTGCAACAAGGACTACTCCTGCGTGAAGGGCTTCTGCCCGTCCTTCCTCACCATCACGCCCAAGGCTGACCCCAACGCCGGCGAGGCGAAGAAAAAAAAGAAGAAGGGCCGCCTGCCCGCGCTCGAACGCGAACTGCCCGACCCCGTGTTCAAGGTCGACCCGGACAACTTCGGCGCCCACGTCATGGGCATCGGCGGCACCGGCTCGGTGACCGTGGCGGCGACCATCGCCAACGCCGCGCGCATCGACGGCAAATGGGCCGTGGGCCTGGATCAGACCGGCCTGGCGCAGAAGGGCGGCGCGGTGATCTCGGACATCAAGGTCACCGCCACCCCCTTCGACGGCGCGAACAAGATCTCCGACGGCAGCACCGACCTGTACCTGGGCTTCGACATCCTCAACGCCACCGACAACAAGAACCTGGACAAGTGCCACCCCGAGCGCACGATCGCGATCGTATCGACCGGCCAGGCGCCGACCGGCTACATGGTGTCGGACAAGTCGGTGCAGTTCCCCAACATCGACCGCCTGACCCAGGGCATCGACCGCGTCAGCCGCCGCAACGACAACGTCTATCTCGACGCGCAGACGCTGGCCGAGGGCCTCTTTGCCGACAGCATGGCGACCAACATGTTCATGGTCGGCGTGGCCTACCAGGCCGGCGCGCTGCCGATCAGCGCCGCCGCCTTCGAGACCGCGATCCGCCAGGCCGGCGTCGGGGTGGACATGAGCCTGCTGGCGTTCAAGTGGGGCCGCATGGCGGTGGTCGACATCGACTACGTCCACGCCGAGATCCGCAAGTACGAAGCCAAGGCGCCCAAGCTGCCCGAGCTGACCGCCGAAGCGCGCCAGATCGTGGATTCGGTCGGTGCCAGCGGCGAAGTGCGCCGCCTGCTCGAGATCCGCGTGCCCGACCTGATCGGCTACCAGGACGCCGCCTACGCCCGCCGCTACGCGGCCAAGGTGAAGCGCGTGATGGAGGCCGAACAGCGCGTCGCACCGGAAGGCTCAGCGCTCGCCGAGGCCGCCGCGCGCTACTTCCACAAGCTGATGGCCTACAAGGACGAGTACGAGGTCGCCCGCCTGCACTCCGACCCGGCCTTCCTCGCCGAGCTCGACGCGCAGTTCCCGCACGGCTACACGGTCGAGTACAACCTCGCCCCGCCGCTGCTCTCCAAACGCAACCCGGAGACCGGCGAGCCGATCAAGCAGAAGTACGGCCCGTGGGTGCTGAAGGCCTTCCGCCACCTCGCCAGGCTCAAGCACCTGCGCGGCGGCAAGTGGGACATCTTCGGCAAGACCGAGGAGCGTCAGCTGGAGCGCCAGGCAATCGAGGACTACGACCGCCTGCTCGACACCCTGTGCGACAAGCTCAGCCGCGACAACCTCGCCATCGCGGTCAAGCTCGCCAGCATGCCCGACGAGGTACGCGGCTACGGCCACGTCAAGGAGCGGCACATCGCGCTCGCCAAGGCCAGGCAGGCGCAGCTGATGGCCGACTTCAACAACCCGCAGGCCGCCAAGGCCCGCGGCGCGGCCCAGGTCGTGCAGTTCGTGTAAGCGTTACAGCCCCGGGCAATCAAACGTGAGCCGGCATGCACGTTGAAGCACACGGGGCGACGAAAGGCTCGCGGCTGGCGCCGCTCCTACAGAGGCAGCTCCCGCCGTAGGAGCGGCGCCAGCCGCGAGGGGTTGAAGGCGACGGGGCTCGTCGTAGCCGCCCGGAAAGGCTCGCGTCGCGAGCCTTTTCCTGGACAGCATCTCGACCCCAAAACGGGCAACTGCCCGTGGGACGATGCACGATCCGCGGATGTTCTCTCGGGGTTTATTCGTCATAATGCGGCCATAGACCGCCCCCCGCCATCGCTCTCACAACCAAGACCTCGAGATGAGTCAGGATGGGTCGCACCGCCTGTTGCCACGCAGCCCGCTGACTAAGGCCGCTGCCCTGTTCCTGTGCTACTGGCTGGCATGGAAAGCCGCCGCCGTGTTCGAGGTGCAGCCCCATGTCAGCGCCCTCTACCTGTCCGCCGGGCTGAGCACCGCCGTTGGCATGATCGGCGGCTGGCGCTACCTGCCGGCCGCCTTCCTGGCCATCTGCGTGGTACGTCAGCTCGACATGCCCGGACCGCTGCTCGATGACATCGACTGGGGCGGCGCCCTGCGCCAGGTGCTGGTCTATGGCGGCACCGGCCTGTTGCTGCGCCGGCGCTGGCTGGCGATGCCGGCGCGCCTGACGCTGGCCGACGCCCTGCATTTCGTGCTGCTCGCCTTCGCCGCGACCAGCGTGTCGGCAGCCGCCACCCTCTTCATCCCGCCTTTCGACCGCCTGCCGGCAAGCGAGCTCGGTGCCGTGTTCCTGTCTTTCTGGGGCGGGGATTTCGCCGGGCTGCTGCTCGGCCTGCCCGCGATCGTGCTCGGCTGGAACCGGCTCCACCGCCGTACGGCCGGTGGTCGGCGCGACGATACTCCCACGGCCCCGCTTCATGGCATCCGCTCCTCCGCCGGCCTGATCGGTCTCGCCCTCGGCGTATCGCTGCTGTCGCTGCTGCCGCCGCAGCTCACCCAGAGCGAGGCCAAGCTCGGCATCCTGGTGCTGTTTCCGGTGCTGCTCGCCGGCCTGATGCGCGGCGTGCTGATGGGCTACCTGGTGGCGACGCTGGTGTGCGCGATCCAGATTCTGGCGGGCCGGCTGCTGGGCCTGCCGGTAGACGGCGTGCTCGACCTGCAGCTGGTGCTGGCAATGAGCGCCGCCACCGCACTACTCGCTGGCGCGGCGCACGACGACAAGCACTTCGAATGGCAGCACGCCAACTTCGACCTGCTGACCGGGCTCGCAAATCGCCACCGCTTCCAGGATCAGCTCGAGCACGAACTGCAGCGGGCCGCCCGCAGCGGGCAGCCGATGGCGCTGATGTACATCGACCTCGACGGCTTCAAGGCGGTCAATGACCGCCTTGGCCATCATGCCGGCGACATGCTGCTACAGCAGGTGGCCGGCCGGCTGCGGGCGTGCGTGCGGGAGACCGACACGGTGGCGCGGCTCGGGGGCGACGAGTTCGCGATCATCCTGCCCGACCTGAAGGAACTGAGCATCACCGACCGCATCGGCCACACGCTCCTCGAGCGCCTGCAGCAGCCCTTCGATATCGACGGCGACACCGCCCACATCTCGGCCAGCATCGGCGTTGCCGTCTGGCCCAGGGACGGGCGAACGCCCACCGAGCTCATCCACCATGCGGACCGCGCCATGTACGAGGCCAAGCGCCTCGGCCGCAACCGGCTCGCCCACCACGCCCGCATCGCGACGCCGCCGCCCGCAGGGGCGGCAACGCAGGCCGCAGGCGCCTGAAACCCCGCATACGGCCCCGCCTGTGAAGCGGCGGGGCCGGGGTGCTCAGTTGCTGACCACCGAGCGGTTGGTGATGATGCGCGCATCGACCACGGCGTAGCCGTCGGGATAGGCGATCACCGGGTTGAGGTCCAGCTCGGACAGCTGCGGGTAGGCGCTGACGATGCTCGACACCTTCAGCAGCAGGTCGACCAGCGCCGCCTTGTCCACCGGCGGCTCGCCACGAACGCCGGCGAGGATCTTGCGGCCCTTGAGCTGCTCGACCATGGCCTCGGCGTCGTGGCGCGACAGCGGGATGGCGCGGAAGGCGACGTCTTCCAGGATCTCGACGAAGATGCCGCCCAGGCCGAACATCAGCACCGGCCCGAAGATCGGGTCGCGCACCACGCCGACGATGACCTCGGTGCCCTTCTTCGCCATCGGCGTCACCAGTACGCCGCGGATGTCGGCATTGGCGTCGTAGGCGCGGCAGCTGGTCATGATCTGATCATAGGCGGTACGCAGCGCCGCCTCGCCCACCAGGTTGAGCTTGACGCCCCCCGCGTCCGACTTGTGCAGGATGTCCTTCGACACCACCTTCATCGCCAGCGGCTGGTCGCCGAATTTCGCCGCCGCCGCGGCGAGCTCGTCGGCGTTGTGGGCGACGACTTCCTCGGCCACTGCGATGCCGTGCTCGCGCAACAGGGTCTTGGCCTCGAATTCGTAGAGGTCACGACCCTCGTTCTGGGCGCGGGCGAACATGGCCTGCATGCTTTCCAGCGGGGTGACGCCCACCTGCAGCGGCTGGCCGTGCTGGTGCTGCAGGTAGATGCCGCGCTCGGCCAGCGCCTGCAGCACCTTCACCGCATGCTCGATGGAGGAGTACACCGGCAGCCCGGCCTCGTGCAGGCGGCGCAGCGCCGGCGGCTTGACCGGCGCGTACAGGCTGTAGATGACCAGCGGTTTGGCGCGGCGGCGGGCGAGCTCGATCATGGCTTCGGCGGCGCGCATCTCGCCGCCGAGCAGGGACTCGGCAAAGCGGGTGTGGTAGCCGCCGAACATGCCGACCAGGAAGACCGCGTCGACGTTGTCATCGTCGGCCACGATCTCCATGCAGCGCGCGAGCACCTCGGGGTCGGCGTCCGACGTACCGGCGACGTCGATCGGATTGGCGAGCGAGGCCTGCGGGAACAGGATGTCCGCCAGGCGCTTGCGCGTGGCCGCAGACAGTTCGGCGAGTTCCAGCCCGGCGTCGGACAGGCGGTCGGAGGTGATCGTGGCCTGGCCGCCACCGTCGGCGATCACCGCCACCCGGCGTCCGCGCGCCTGCTGCATCAACGCCAGGCCTTCGGCCACCGGCAGGATCTGGTCGGAGTGGCGCACCACGCTGACGCCCACCTGCTTGAGCAGGTCCACCGTCATCTCGTAGCTGCCGGCGAGCGCGCCGGTGTGCGAACTGGCGGCCTTCTTGCCGAGTTCGGTGGCGCCGGACTTGTACACCACCACCGGCTTCAGCGGCGTGATCTCGCGTGCCGCCTGCAGGAAGCGCTGGCCGTCGCGGAAGCCTTCCACATACAAGGTGGCGACGCGGGTGTTCTCCTCCTCGCCGAGGTAGCGCAGGTAGTCGTTGAAGCCGATATCGGTCTGGTTACCGGGGCCGACGTAGGTCGAGAAGCCGACGTGGCCGTTGTTCTCCGCCTCGAGCACCAGCGCGAGCAGCATGTTGCCCGACTGCGAGATGAAGCCGATGTCGCCCGCCTTGACGTTGCGCAGGTCGAGCAGATTCACGTTCTTGTGCAGGTTGAACATGCCCGAGGTATTGGGGCCGATGATGCGTACGCCGCCGGCGCGGGCGGCATCGAGCACCTGCTGCTCGAGCTTCGCGCCTTCGGGCCCGGTCTCGCGGAAGCCGCTGGCGAGGATCACCGCGCCCTTCACGCCCTTGCGCCCGCACTCCACCAGCAACCCAGGCAGGGTCGCCGCCGGGGTGCAGATCAGCGCCAGGTCCACCGGGCCGGGAATGTCGTCGAGCGAGGCATAGCTGGGGACGCCGAGGATCTCGGGCACCTTGGGGTTGAGCGGGTAGATCCTGCCGCGGTAGTTGCCCTTGATGAGGCCGACCATGGCCTTGTAGCCGCGCTTGGTGGGGTCGGCCGAGGCACCGACGATGGCGATCGAATCGGGCGCAAGGAAATCGTGCAGCGGGCTCTTGTGGACAGGCATGCTCTGGGTCGTATTCTCGGTCATCGTGTCATTCCCCCTTGAAGACGGGTGCGCGTTTCTCGGCGAAAGCGTCCACACCTTCCTGCCAGTCCTTCGTGGTACCGACGAACATCATGCCTTCGAGCTCGGCGGTAAGGCAGGCATCCAGCGTGCGCTCGGCCGACAGGTTGAGTTGCTCCTTGGCGAGCTGCATCGAGAACGGCGCCTTGCTCGCCACCTTGAGCGCAAAGGCACGCGCCGCGTCGAGGAAACCCTCGTCGGCGAACACGCGGTTGGCCAGGCCGATGCGCACCGCCTCGTCGCCCTTGATGCGCTCGCCCAGGAACACCAGCTCGCGCGCCTTGGCCAAGCCCACAAGGCGCGGCAACAGCCAGGTCACGCCACCACCGAGGAAGTTGCCGATGGATATCTCGGGCAGGCCGATCTGCGCACTCTCGGCCATCAGCATGAAGTCCGAGGCGATCGCGATCTCGGCACCCGCACCCAGCGCGTAGCCATTGACCGCGGCGATCACCGGCGTCTTCATGTGCAGCAGGCGGTGGCAGACGTCCTGCTCGCCCTTGAGGTACTGGCGGCGATCGAAGGCGGTGCGTCCCGCCTTGTGCGCCTTGAGGTCGGCGCCGACACAGAAGGCGCGGCCCTCGCCGGTGATGAGCACGACGCGGGCGTCGCCATCGGCCTCGGCGCGGTTGAGAGCATCGTTGAGCTCGTCGTAGAGCTGCTGGGTGACGGCATTGAGGCGCTGCGGACGATTCAGCCGGATCTCGGCAATGCCGTCGGAGACGTGGTAGAGGATGGTTTCGTAGCTCATGGCGTGGTCTTGCCCTTCTCTGGGGTGGGGAGCGAGTCGGCAGGGTGTGCCGAAGAAGCGGAATGGTCGGCGGTGGCCGGCCGATTCTGGGTAAAGGGTGCGGCGCGGGCCGGTACAGCCGCGGCGCCAGGCTTGCGCAGGAGGACGACGTCCTTGCCCGGCACCTCGCACTGCCAGCCGAAGCGCTCCGCCAGGTGGCGGAAGGTGGATTCGCGATAGAACACCACATGGGTCGGATCGCGACGGTAGTGCCAGCGCGCAAAGCGCGCGTCGTCGGTCTGGAAGCAGGTCATGACGCCGAGCCAACCGCCCGGGCGCAGCATGGCGTTGAGACGGGCGAACTCCTCCGCCGGGCGGTGGAAGTGCTCGACCACCTCGGTACACGTGATGAAGTCGTACTGCGCGGACAGCGCAGCCTCATGCGCGGCAAAAAAGGGGTCGTACAGACTCACTGCATGCCCCGCCCGCTCCAGCAGCGCCGCCAGCGCAGGCCCCGGGCCGCAGCCGTAGTCGAGCCCCTTGCTGCCTGCATCCAGGCGGGCGATCAGCGGCTGCGCCAGCCGCGCCAAAAAACGCACATAGCCTGGGTCGGCGGGGTCGTTGCGATGCAGCAGGTACTCGGCGCGCTCGCGCGCTGCACCGGGGCGTTGCGCCGGCAACACGAAAGTCGCCTCGCAAACGTCACAGCGCTGGTAATCACGCCCATCCACATGCATGAAAGGGCGCGTAACGGGGTGGAGGCAGACCGGACAGCCGAATGCGGCTCCCGGGGCGTGCAGACTCATGGTCGGCATTCTAACCAGCCCTGGCCGTGCTGCCCATGATGGAAATCCCGCAATCGCAAGCCGCCTCAGGCGTCGACTCGCGGAACGACAAGCGGGCGGATGCGCGTGATCGGCATCCGCCCGCTTCGTGTCAGGCCCAGTCGTCGGGCAGGATCAGAAGTGCCACTCCAGCTGGAAGGTGGGCGCATCGGTGTCGATGCCGGGCTTCTCGACCCCGTTGCCGTAGGCATGGTTGCCAAACTTGTTGCGCCAGTACTCGTAACCGACGCCCATCAGGAAGGTGTTCTTCGTGCCCCAGGCCATCTGGCCGACATCGACCATCAGCGCGGCACGCATCAGCGTCTCGGTGCGCGTCTTCACGCCAGCGTAGTCGCGCCCCTTGTCGCTATTGACGTTGATGAAGCCCTGGAACTTCAACGGCACCGAGCCGGCGCTGAACGGGATGCCCCAGGCCGCGCTGATGATCCACTGCGGATCGAAGCTGATGTCGCTGCGTGGGCAGGCCGGCGCGCCCAGACCGCAGTGGTTCCACTCCTTGCCGTAGAGCAGGCTCACGTCAAGAAAGCCCGGGACGTCGAACTTGAGCGTCGGCCCGACCACCAGCAGGCGCTTGCGCGGCGCAAAGCGCGTGTTCTTGGTGTTGAGGTCGAACCCGGCGGTGATCCCCACCTCCTTGACCGGGCCGAAGGCCAAGCGCTTGTCCAGCAGCTTGCCCAGATGGACCTGATGGCGGTAGGTCAGGTAGAACTCGGTTGCACCGTTGGTGCTGCCGCTGGCGGGGTCGGCCTTGTCCGACTGCAGCATGTCGACGTTGATGAAGTTCTGCCCGACCGAGTAGCCGCTGGCGTGAGTGAGCTGCAGCACATGCTTCTCGACCGCCCTGGTGTTCGTCGGCTCGCGCAACTCCGTGCCGTAGCGGTAGCCGACGAAGGTGTCGCTCCAGGTCGCCGCCTGGCCGGTAGCCGGCACCGCCGCGAGCAGGCAGGCTGCGCCCACGGCCTTCAAACACGTGTCGAATCTTGTCATTTTCTGTCTCCGGATGATTCCCTGGGTGTGGCGTCCGTGCCGTCGCAGCGTTCGCGGCGCCAATGTATCGGGGACATCCGTCGACAAGCCTGAGCCGCATTTATAGTGCGCATAAGCAAACCCGATGCTCACCACACCCGGAGCATGTCATCAACCCGACCCGGGCGTTGCCGTGTATGGTAAGGGTCTTGCCGCATGCGCCGCACCATGGCGGCCCTCGGGGCCTGCCTCTGAATGAGGGGAATCACCATGAACGAAACGCTCACCGCCACCGAAGCCCTGCCGACCGAAGCCGAGATGCGGGCCGCGCCGGCAACGGAATACATGAGCGCCAGGCAGCTGGCCTTCTTCCGCGAAAAGCTGATCCAGGAACGCGACGCGCTGCTCGACTCGGCCCACCGTACCACCCTGCACCTGCAGGAGTTCGAGAGCACGCCCGACCCGTCCGACCGCGCCTCGCTGGAGGAAGACCACACGCTCGAACTGCGCGTGCGCGACCGCGAGCGCAAGATGCTGCACAAGATCGACGAGGCGCTGGCACGCATCGACAACGGCAGCTATGGCTGGTGCGAGGACAGCGGCGAGCCGATCGGCATCCCGCGGCTGCTCGCACGCCCGACCGCCACGCTCAGCGTCGAGGCGCAGGAGATCCACGAGGCCCGGCGCAAGATGCGCGGCGGCTGAGTGAACGCTGCAGCCAGAATGGCCGCGGGGAGGACCGCGAAGCAGGCAGTGATCGAATCGATCTTGCTCACCGCTGCGCGCGTATGCACCTTCGACGGTCAGGTAGCACTGACCAACGCGAGCGGTTTCTTCTTCGCACGCGGTCACCGCCTGTTTCTGGTCACCAGCCGCCACGTGCTGCACGATGAGGCGAGCAAGCACTTCCCCGACCGCATCGAGATCGAACTGCACGACGACGCCAACAACCTGGCGCACTCGACGGGCTTCTCCATCCCGCTCTACCGCAACGGACGCAGCATCTGGCGCCAGGGCACGGACTCTGCTGGAGAGATCGACGTCGCCGCGATCGAGCTGGAGCAGGGTGCCCTGCCCGCCGGTGCGGCCTACCGCGCGTTCACGCCGGCTCATCTGCTCGGCCGCTTCGATCAGGTCGAGGTCGGCAGCTCGTTGCTGGTCGTGGGCTTCCCGCTCGGCTTTCACGACACCCTGCACCACATGCCGGTGGTGCGCCAAGCGGCAATCGCCTCGTCCTTCGGACTGCGCTTTCAGGGCAAGGGTTACTTCCTCACCGACGCCCGCACCCACCGCGGCACCAGCGGGGCGCCGGTGGTGATGCGCTGCACCAGCGCGGATCCGCGCCACGGCGACCTGCCGTGGCTGTTGCTCGGCGTACATTCGGCCCGCCTCGACGTCGGTACGCGCGATCTCGAGCTTGACGAGGCCCTCGGCCTGAACTGTGCGTGGTACGCCGACATCCTGATGACGCTGACGGACATGTGACGCGCGCGGCCACAGGCAGTCGCGGAGCTCTCAGGGCCGTGCGAGCCTGGCAAACTGGGCGACCGCCGCTGTTCGCGTCTCCACCCCCAGCTTCTCGTAGATGTGCTCGAGATGCTTGTTAACCGTGCGCGGGCTCATGCCGAGGATCTCGGCCACATCGCGGTTGGTCTTGCCGCGGGCGACCCATCCGAGCACGTCCATCTCGCGCTGCGTGAGCGGGTTGGGCAAGGCCGGAGCGGCTGGCACGGGGGTCTCGCCGCGCCCCTGCATCGCGGCATTCATCTGCCGTGACACGCGCAGGTGCGCCTGCAGGCGCGCCACCAGCTCGTCCGGCACCACCGGCTTGACCAGGTAATCGACACCGCCGGCCGACAGCCCCTCGACCAGGCGTTCGGTCTCTGCCAGGCCGGTCATGAAGATCACCGGCACGGTCGCCATGCCTGCGGCCTGCTTGAGCCGGCGGCAGGTCTCGAAACCGTCCATGCCGGGCATGCAGGCATCGAGCAGTACGGCGTCGGGGGTGATGCGCTCGAGCCGCTTCAGCGCAGTGGCGCCGTCGGTGGCAACCAGGACGGTGTAGCCGGCCTCGTCCAGCGCTTCGGCGATCATGCGCACCGTATCGGGCGCATCGTCGATCAGCAGGATGACTTCGCGCTCAGGGCGCGATGGCGTCGGGGCAGTCATCGTCGGCTCCATCGAGGGTCTGGATGAGGGTGTCGAAACGCAACGCCAGTGTGAGCGCGCGCAGCACCTGCAGCGGGGCATGCAGTTCGGGGTGGCGGCGCTCGAGCTCGTCCAGGCGGCGCACCAGGCCCTGCAGGTGGCCCAGCTCGGCGAGGTCGCGCAGCTCGGCCCGCACCTGGGCGGACAGGGCCGACGCCGCCTCGGGGTCGCCTGCAGTGCCGGCAGGTGGCGGCAACACCGCCTCGGGCGCATTCGCCTGCGCAGCGCCCGCCTCGGGCGCAGGCGCCGCGCCGGCCGCTTCGGCGTAGATCCACGCCAGCCCCAGCCAGGTGCTCAAGCGCGCGAACAGCTCGGTTTCCAGCACCGGCTTGACGATGAAGTCGTCGCAACCAGCGGCCTTGCGGCGGTCGGGCAGGTTCTCGTAGGCATTCGCCGACACCATGACGATCGGGCCCGCATGGCCGGCATCGCGCAGCTGGCGACTCAGCGTCCAGCCGTCGGTCACCGGCATCGACACATCCAGGAACACCAGGTCGGGGGCAAAGTCGGCCAGCTTTCGCCGGGCGTCGTCGGGGTGGTCCGACTCCTCGACCAGAAAGCCGCGCGGGCGCAGCATGTCGGCGATCAGATGGCTTTGCGCAGGCTGGTCGTCCACCACCAGCAGCTTGCGGCGCGGGCCGAAGTAACCCAGGATCTCGCGCTCCGGCCGCGTCGCCACGCGCGGATGCGCCACCCGCGGCAGATGCAGCTTGACGCGGAACACGCTGCCCTGGCCCGGCGTGCTGCTGACGCTGAGCTGCCCGCCCGCGAGCTCGACCAGCAGGCGGGTGATGGTCAGCCCCAGGCCAGTGCCTGGCGCGCTCGGCGGCTGGTTGCCGGTGCCGCGCTCGAAGGGCTCGAAGATGCGCTCCAGGTCCGCCTCGGGAATGCCGCAGCCGGTGTCGCGGATCTCGAACACGGCGATCTCGCTCTGGTAGGTGATCTTGAGCACCACCTCGCCGCGCGCGGTGTAGCGCACCGCGTTGACCAGCAGGTTGATCAGCACCTGGCGCAGGCGGCTGGTGTCGCCCTGCACCACCTCGGGCATGCGACCGGCGAACTCGGTACGGAACGCCAGCCCCTTGCGCTCGGCCTCGAGGCGGATCGTCTTGTCGACATGGGCGAGAAATTCGGCGAAGCGGAACTCCTGGCGGTTGAACTGCAGGCGTCCGGCCTCGATGCTGGCGATGTCGAGCAGGCCGTCGATCAAGGCCAACAGGTGTTCGCCGCTGCGCTGGATGGTGGAGATGGCCTCGCGCCGGCGGCGCGGCAGGTCGGTGTCGCGCAGCATGATCTGGGAGTAACCGAGGATGGTGTTGAGCGGCGTGCGCAGCTCGTGGCTGATGCCGCGCACGTAGCGACTCTTGGCCGCGTTGGCGGCCTCGGCATCTTCCTTGGCGCGCTGCAGCTTGGCGTCGGTGTCGCGGTGGGCCTCGATCTCGCGCAGCAGCAGCTGGTTCTGGCGCTCGGACTCCTCCTGCGCCACACGTCGGCTCTCGTTGGCCAGCACCAGCCACCACACCCCCACCGCAGCGAGCAGGACGAGCACCGCGAAGATGCGCAGGAAGGCCAGGCCGAGGTCGGTCGCACCCACCTCGGCAGCGATCAGCTCCTGCTGGTACACCAGCGCGACCACCGCCGCGATCACCAGGGTGGACACGAAGAACACGAGCGCAAACTGGCTGACCCGGCGCGCCACCCGCGCCGACATCGACGACGGCATCCAGCCCGCAAGCCAGGGCGCGAGCCGCGCCAGCGGCCCGGGCTCAGGCTTGCAGCGGTCGCCGCAGCGCGCATCCAGCGTGCAGCACAGCGAGCAGATGGCGCCACCGTAGGCCGGGCACTGCGCCATGTCCTCGGACTCGAAGTGGTTCTCGCACACCACGCAGCGCAGCGGCTGGGCGGCCTGCCAGCGCATCTCGCGTGGCCGCGCCAGATAGAAGCGGCCGCGCGTGGCCCAGGCGATCAGCGGCGCCAGCGCGAAGGCGGTGAGCAGCGATATGAAGGGCGCGAACGCCTGCGCGAACGGCCCAAGCGAGCCGCCGAAGGCGACGATGCCGAGCACCGAGCCGGCAAGCATCGCCCCCACCCCGACCGGATTGACGTCGTACAGGGGCGCGCGCTTGAACTCGATGCCGCGCGGCGACAGCCCGAGCGGCTTGTTGATGACGAGGTCGGCCACCACCGCACCGATCCAGGCCACGGCGACGTTGGCGTACACGCTGAGCACGTGCTCGAGCGCCTCGAACACGCCCAGCATCATCAACATGAGCGCGATCAGCACGTTGAAGATCAGCCACACCACCCGCCCCGGATGGCTGTGGGTGAGGCGCGAGAAGAAGTTGGACCACGCCAGCGAGCCGGCGTAGGCATTGGTCACGTTGATCTTGACCTGGCAGATGATGACGAAGATCGCAGTGAGCATGATCGCCGCGCGCGGGTCGTCGATCACGTGCTGGAAGCCGGCCAGGTACATCTGGGTGGGCTGCACCGCCTTCTCGGGCGGAATCATCGACTGCAGGGCGACGAAGGCCAGGAAGGCGCCGCCCACCATCTTCACCGCACCGGGGATGATCCAGCCTGGCCCGGCGGCCACCACCGCGGCCCACCAGCGCACCCGGTTGCCCGGCACCGGGTGGGGCAGGAAGCGCAGGAAGTCCACCTGCTCGCCGATCTGGCAGATGAGCGCAAAGGCGACCGCGCAGCCGGCACCCACCGCGAGCAGGTTGAAGTCGTTGCCATGGCGCCCGCCGAAGGTGGTGAAGGTCGCATACAGCGCCGGGTCGGACACCAGCACGAAGAAGAACGGCGCCAGCAACAGCACCACGAACACCGGCTGCGTCCAGGCCTGCAGGCGGCTGATCCAGGTGATGCCGTGGGTGACGAACGGGATCACGATCAGCGCGCTCACCAGGTAGGCCCACATGATCGGCATGTCGAACCAGAGCTCGAGCGCGAGCGCCATGATCGCCGCCTCGATGGCGAAGAAGATGAAGGTGAACGAGGCGTAGATCAGCGAGGTGACGGTCGAACCGATGTAGCCGAAGCCGGCGCCGCGCGTCAGCAGGTCCATGTCGAGCGCGTAACGCGCGGCGTAGTAGGCAATCGGTAGCCCGGTGAGGAAGAGCACCAGCGCGACCAGCCCGACCGACCACATCATGTTGATGAAGCCCCAGTTCATCGCGATGGTGGCACCGATGGCCTCGAGCGCCAGGAAGGACACCGCCCCGAGCGCGGTGTTGGAGATGCGCGAGAACGACCACCTGCGGAAGGTCTGCGGCGCATAGCGCAACGCGTAGTCCTCCAGCGTCTCGTTGGCCACCCAGCCGTTGTACTCGCGGCGGATGTGGATGATGCGCTGGGACGCGATAGGGGCGGCGTCGGTGGCGGGGCTAGGGCTCATCCTTGACTATAAGCAAGGACCATTCCGACTGGACCCGACCGCGCCATACACAGACGCGACAAGGGCTGCCGCGCGCCGCCTGCGCCAGCAGTCACCACGGCCGTGCAGGCGGCGCACCATCACGGTGCATGGAAACCGCCTGCGCCCTGGATGCTGCAGCGCAGCACCCACCACCTGATACTCCTCCTCCGCCCTGCGCATCCCTATACGTCGTTTGACGTATTCGCACGCAGGGCCCGGCTCATTAGCTTGTGCACCGCAGCGAGACGAAACGTCGAGCCCCGCCCGACACGACCCGCTACCCCTGCCCATACGCCTACCGACCAAGGAGCGATCCATGTCCGACAAGCACCTGCAATCCTCCCAGCGCCGCAAGTTCATGCTCGGCGCCGCCGCCCTCCCGCTTGCCCTTGCGATGTCGCGCATGGGCCACGCTGCCGCACTGCCGACCGCCCAGGTCAACACCACCGGGCTCGCGATCACCGACACCGAGGTCGTGGTCGGTCAGCTGCACTCGGCCACCGGCACCATGGCGATCTCCGAAACCGGCTCGATCCAGGCCGAGCAGCTGGCCATCGACCAGATCAACCAGATGGGCGGCATCCTCGGCCGCACCATCCGCGTCATCAAGGAAGACGGCGCCTCCGACTGGCCGACCTTCGCCGAGAAGTCGCGCAAGCTGCTGGTCAACGACAAGGTCGCCGCGGTGTTCGGATGCTGGACCTCGGCCTCGCGCAAGGCGGTGCTGCCGGTGTTCGAACGCGAGAACGGCCTGCTCTACTACCCCACCTTCTACGAAGGCCTGGAGCAGTCGAAGAACGTCATCTACACCGGCCAGGAGGCCACCCAGCAGATTCTCTACGGCCTCGACTGGGCCAAGCAGGAGAAGGGCGCGAAGACCTTCTTCCTGGTCGGCTCCGACTACATCTGGCCGCGCACCTCGATGAAGATCGCGCGCAAGCACATCGAGGCCTTCCAGGGCGGCAAGGTGGTCGGCGAGGAGTACTACCCGCTCGGCAACACCAACTTCAACTCGCTGATCAACAAGATCAAGATCGCCAAGCCGGACTGCATCTTCGCCGCGGTGGTGGGCGGCTCCAACGTCGCCTTCTACAAGCAGCTCAAGGCCGCGGGCATCACCGCCAACCGCCAGTTCCTGCTCACGCTGTCGGTGACCGAGGACGAGATGCTGGGTATCGGCGGCGAAAACTTCGAAGGCTTCTATGCCTCGATGAAGTACTTCCAGTCGCTCGACAACCCCAACAACAAGGCCTTCGTCGAAGCGTTCAAGGCCAAGTACGGGCCGCGCGCGGTGATCGGCGACGTGACCCAGGCGGCCTACCTCGGCCCCTGGCTGTGGAAGGCCGCGGTGGAAAAGGCGGGCAGCTTCGACGTTGCCAAGGTCACGGCCGCATCGCCGGGCATCGAGCTGCCGACCGCGCCCGAGGGCTTCGTGAAGATCCACGACAACCATCACCTGTGGAGCAAGGCGCGCATCGGCATGGGCCAGGCCGACGGCCAGTTCAAGGTGGTCGCCGAGTCGCCCGAGCTGATCGAGCCGGATCCCTTCCCCAAGGGCTACCAGTAAGCCCGCCCCGCGGGGTCGCGACCTTCACCGGCCGCGGCCCCGGTACCCGGTGACCGACGCCGCCTGCCGGGCCCGCGCCACACCGCACCTTCCCTCCAGAGGTCCGTCATGACATTCGACGAAATCTTCCACATCACCCTGATGCAGGGTTTCGCCGGCCTGAGCCTGTTCGCAGTGCTGCTGCTGATGGGCCTCGGGCTCGCGATCATCTTCGGCCAGATGGGCGTCATCAACATGGCGCACGGCGAGTTCATGACCATCGGCGCCTACACCATCTTCCTGATGTCTGCACTCACCGAAGCCTACGCGCCCGGGCTGATGCAGGCCTATTTCCCGCTCGCCATCGTGTGCGCCTTCCTCGCCGCCTTCGCCTTCGGCTGGCTGGCGGAATGGGCGCTGATACGCCACCTCTACAAGCGCCCGCTCGACACCCTGCTCGCCACCTGGGGCCTGTCGCTGGCCATGCAGCAGACCTTCCGCTCGGTGTTCGGGCCGAAGGAAGTCAGCCCCACCCTGCCCGACTGGCTGATGGGGTCGTGGGAGATCACCGAGGGCCTCGACATCCCGATCAACGGCATGTTCGTGCTCGGCCTCACCCTGGTCGTCACCGGCGGCGTGCTGCTGGCCATGTACAAGTCGCGCTGGGGGCTGCGCGTGCGCGCCACGGTGTCGAACCGAACCATGGCCAACGCCATCGGCATCGACACGCGCAAGACCGACCGTCTCACCTTCGCCATCGGCTGCGGCATTGCCGGCGTGGCCGGCGCCGCCTTCACCACCATCGGCTCGACCGGGCCGACGAGCGGCTCGCTGTACATCGTCGACGCCTTCCTGGTGGTCACCTTCGGCGGTGCGGCCAGCCTGTGGGGCACGGTGGTCTCGGCCTTCGGCATCGCCCAGACGCAGTCGATCTCGGAGTTCTTCCTGTCCGGCTCGATGGCCAAGGTCCTCACCCTGCTGCTCATCGTCGGCATCCTGATGATGCGACCGCAAGGCCTGTTCGCCGCCAAAGTGCGTCGCTGAGCCTGGCTGCATAACCGCATACCCGTTCGGAGAGCCTGAAAATGGATGCAATCAAACACTGGCTGACACGAGGCGGCTACGGCAGCCTCCTGATTCTCGCCGTCCTGCTGCTGGTGGTGTTCCCGCTGGCGATGGACCTCTTCCGCCTGAACCTGGTGGGCAAGTACCTGACCTACGGCTTCGTCGCCATCGGCCTGGTGATGTTGTGGGGCTACGGCGGCGTGCTCAGCCTGGGCCAGGGCGTGTTCTTCGGCCTCGGCGGCTACGCGATGGCGATGTTCCTGAAGCTCGAGGCGTCCGACCCGGAGAGCACCAAGATCCAATCCACGCCGGGCATCCCCGACTTCATGGACTGGAACCAGCTCACCGAGCTGCCGTGGTGGTGGGAACCGTTCAACTACCTGCCCTTTGCGCTGTTCGCAGTGGTCGCGGTACCCACGCTGCTCGCCTTCATCATCGGCTACGCCATGTTCAAGCGCCGGGTGGGCGGGGTGTACTTCGCCATCATCACCCAGGCGGTGGCGCTGATCCTGACCGTGCTCATCATCGGCCAGCAAGGCTACACCGGCGGTGTAAACGGCATGACGGACCTGCGCACCCTGATGGGCTGGGACATCCGCACCGACGAGGCCAAGTACACGCTCTACTTCGTCACCGTGTTCCTGCTGCTCGGCTCGATCATGCTGTGCCGCTGGATCCAGCTCAGCAAGCTCGGCACCCTGCTGCTGGCCATGCGCGACAAGGAAGACCGCGTGCGCTTCTCGGGCTACGACGTGTCCATGTTCAAGGTCTTCGCCTTCTGCCTCGCCGCGGCACTGTCGGCAATCGGCGGCGCAATGTTCACGCTGCAGGTCGGCTTCATGTCGCCGTCCTTCGTCGGCATCGTGCCCTCGATCGAGATGGTGATCTTCGCCGCGGTGGGCGGGCGCATGAGCCTGGTCGGTGCGGTGTATGGCGCGCTGCTGGTGAATTTCGGCAAGACCTACTTCTCCGAGAGCTTCCCCGACCTGTGGCTGTTCCTGATGGCGGCACTGTTCATCGGCGTGGTGATGGCCTTCCCCAACGGTCTGGCCGGCCTGTATGAGAGCCACGTCAAGCCCTGGCTGACGAGGCGCAAGGCGGCGCCTGCCACGACCCCGGAACCGCCTGCACCCGGTGCGGAAACGACGGCCAACACAGCCAGCCCGACTTCCTCCGGCACCGCCAGCCCGACCAGCAAGATCAGTATCAGCACCAAGGTCAGCAGCCAGTCCGCCTGACGAACCAGGGAGCACCGCACCATGAGCAATACCGACTTCGTACTCGCAGTGGAAGGCCTGACCGTGTCCTTCGACGGCTTCAAGGCCATCGACGACCTCAACCTCTACGTCGATCGCGGCGAACTGCGCGTGGTCATCGGCCCCAACGGGGCCGGCAAGACCACCCTGCTCGACCTGATCTGCGGCAAGACCAAGGCCTCGGCCGGCAGCATCAAGTTCAAGAACACCGAGATGACCCGGCTGCCCGAGCACATGATCGTGCGCGCCGGCATCGGGCGGAAGTTCCAGACCCCGTCCATCTACGAGAACCTCAGCGTGTTCAAGAACCTGGAGGTGTCCTTCCCGCGTGGCCGCGGCGTGTTCGGCGCGCTCGGTTTCAAGTGCGACGACGCCGTGCAGGCCAAGGTCGACGAGGTCGCCGCAATGATCGGGCTGGCCGACCGCCTCGACCTCGAAGCCGGCCTGCTCTCCCACGGTCAGAAGCAGTGGCTGGAGATCGGCATGCTGCTGATGCAGGACCCCGAGCTGCTGATGCTCGACGAGCCCATCGCCGGCATGAGCGCACGCGAGCGCGAGCTCACCGCCGACCTGCTCAACCGCATCTGCCAGAACCGGTCGGTGATCGTCATCGAGCACGACATGGATTTCGTCGCCCGCATCGCCCACAAGGTCACGGTGATGCACCAGGGCAAGATCCTCGCCGAAGGCTCGATGGACAAGGTCCAGTCCGATCCCAAGGTCATCGACGTCTATCTGGGCCACTGAGTCCTACCGGAGAACACCATGCTCAAGGTATCCAACCTCGTCGTGAACTACGGCCAGAGCGAAGCCCTGCACGGCATCTCGTTCGCCGCCGAACGCAATGAAGCCGTCGCCATCATGGGCCGCAACGGCATGGGCAAGACCACGCTGTTCAAGTCGCTGATGGGCGTGCTGCCGCTGAAGTCGGGCAGCGTCGAGATCGACGGCCTTGAAGTCGGCAAGGACGAGAGCTTCCGCCGCGTGGCCAAGGGCATCGCCTACGTACCGCAGGGGCGGATGATCTTCCCCACCCTCACCGTCGAGGAAAACATCCAGACCGGGCTGGAGAACGCACGCTCGCGCCGGGTGCCGGACGAGATCTATTCGCTCTTTCCGGTGCTGTGGGAGATGCGCAAGCGCAAGGGCGGCAACCTCTCGGGCGGCCAGCAGCAGCAGCTGGCGATTGCGCGCGCGCTCGTCACCGACCCCAAGGTACTGCTGCTCGACGAGCCCACCGAGGGCATCCAGCCCTCGATCATCAAGGACATCGCCAAGGCGCTCAACGAGATCCGCAAGATCCGCAAGATCACCATCGTCGTGTCCGAACAGGTCCTCTCCTTCGCGATGGACGTGGCCGACCGCCTGTTCGTCATCGAAGGCGGACGCCTCGTCCATGAAAGCGCGCGCGCCGACACCGACGAGGCCCACATCAAGCAGTTCCTCTCCGTGTAACCCACCAAAAAGAGGTGTGCCATGCCTGAAACACTGATCAAGGTCGACCTGAAGCAGTCCCCCTACGAAAACGAGATGGTGCACAACCGCTGGCACCCCGACATCCCGATGGCGTGCTGGGTGAAACCCGGCGACGACTTCATCCTCGAGACCTACGACTGGACCGGCGGCGCCATCAAGAACGACGACGACGCAGCCGACGTGCGCGACGTGGACCTCTCCACCGTGCACTTCCTGTCCGGCCCGGTGGGCGTGGAAGGCGCCGAGCCCGGCGACCTGCTGGTGGTCGACCTGCTCGACATCGGCGCCAAGGACGACAGCCTGTGGGGCTTCAACGGCTTCTTCTCCAAGAACAACGGCGGCGGCTTCCTCACCGAACACTTCCCGCATGCGCAGAAGTCCATCTGGGACTTCGAGGGCATGTTCACCAAGAGCCGCCACATCCCCGGCGTGCGCTTCGCCGGCCTCATCCACCCGGGCCTCATCGGCTGCCTGCCCGACCAGAAGATGCTCGACATGTGGAACGAGCGCGAGGTCGACTTCATCGCCACCCAGCCCGACCGCGTGCCGCCGCTGGCCAACCCGCCCTGCGCCCCCACCGCGCACATGGGCAAACTCCAGGGCGAGGCCCGCGACAAGGCCGCGATGGAAGGCGCCCGCACCGTGCCGCCACGCGAACACGGCGGCAACTGCGACATCAAGGACCTCTCGCGCGGCTCACGCGTGTTCTTCCCGGTGTATGTGAAGGGCGCCGGCCTGTCGGTGGGCGACCTGCACTTCTCGCAGGGCGACGGCGAGATCACCTTCTGCGGCGCCATCGAGATGGCCGGCTGGGTGCACATGAAGGTCAGCCTGATCAAGGGCGGCATGGCCAAGTACGGCATCAAGAACCCGATCTTCAAGCCCAGCCCGATCACGCCCAACTACAAGGACTACGTGATCTTCGAAGGCATCTCGGTCGACGAACAGGGCAAGCAGCACTACCTGGACGTGCACGTCGCCTACCGCCAGGCCTGCCTCAACGCCATCGAATACCTGAAGAAGTTCGGCTACTCCGGCGCCCAGGCCTACTCCATCCTCGGCACGGCGCCGGTGCAGGGCCACATCAGCGGCGTGGTCGACATCCCCAACGCCTGCGCCACGCTGTGGCTGCCCACCGAGATCTTCGACTTCGACATCAACCCCACCGCCGAAGGGCCGACGAAGTTCATCAGCGGCGGCGTCGACATGCCCATCGCCTACGACAAGGTCTGAGCCCGCATCAACCGCGGCCCCTTCCACCGCAGCCCGCCCGCCGCCGTAGCCCGCGCGGCGGGCCCCGCCACCGGGATCCCACCATGCCGACCTACGAATACTTCTGCGAAGACTGCGGCGACTTCTCCGCCCTGCGCCCCATGAGCGCCCGCAACGAACCCTGCGCCTGCCCCCACTGCGGCGCCGCGTCCTACCGCGTCATGCTCAACGCCCCAACGCTGGCCACGATGGACGGCGCCACCCGCAGCGCCCACGCCACCAACGAACGCGCAGCCAATGCGCCAATGACCAGCGCGGAGTATGCGACGCGGCACAAGCACGGGCCGGGGTGCGGGTGTTGCAGCGGGAAGCCGTCGAAATCGACGGTCAGGGCGGCCGATGGGTCGAAGGCGTTTCCGACGAAGAGGCCGTGGATGATTAGTCACTGAGGGGGAAGGGAAGCGGTCGTGCAGCGTGACTGGCGGGGCCAAGTCGGATGCGCCGTCTTGGCAAATTTTGCCAAGCCAGCTAATCTGCGCCCATGAGCACGATGAACATTTCCTTGCCCGACAGTCTGAAATCCTTCGTGGATGAGCAGGTGGGCGAACGGGGCTATAGCACCAGCAGCGAATACGTTCGCGAACTGATCCGTAAGGATCAGGATCGTCAGCGCTTGCGTCGAGTGCTGCTGGCCGGCGCAGCCGCTGCGCCGGCATCGCCGGCTGATTCCGCTTACTTCGAAGGTCTGCGTGACCGGGTACGTAAGGCTGCCAAGCCGGTTTCTCACGGGTGAAGGTCAAACCCGTCGTTCCGCGTGATCAGGCCAACCAGGACGTCGACGACGCGATAGCCTACTACCTCGAAGAGGCTTCCTCATCTGTTGCGCTCGGCTTCATCGACGCACTGGAACAGAGCTATACCCACATCGCCCACCATCCTGGCACGGGCTCGCCGCGCTGTGGGCATGAGTTGGACCTTCCTGGCCTGCGCTCCTGGACGCTGTCGCCCTACCCCTACCTCGTCTTCTACGTCGAACGACCGGACCACATCGATGTCTGGCGCGTACTCCACGGCCAGCGCGACATTCCCGTCTGGATGCAGGACCCTGACGCCTTCGCCTGACGCAATCGCTCGGCCCTCCAAGGGCAAGTTCTCACGGTCCGCTTACCGGAGCTCCATTCCAGTGGCATGTCCTGGCCGGCAGTGTGAGTTTCCGGACTTCGCTGACAGCGGACCTTGGCCTGCTTGGCGCGCGTATCGAATGTCAGCTTCTTGGCGCGGCCTCGTACTCACGCTCACGGCCATGTGCGGTCATTGAATGCTTGCCCATGAAGCAGACGTCCGTGGCTGCATGTATGTTAAGTTCTTGGCTGCTGCTTTTCACGACTTTTTATTCGTCACCTTTTCAGGTCATCATCCGATGAAAGCTAGTAGCGGCGTGGGATTTCAGCGATATGGCAGTCCGAAGTTAGGGCGCAATACTGTCTCTCTAGATCGAAGCTGGGCATCTCGACATTGAGAGTTGCGTTTGTCGTCGTTGCGCTGGGGCTAGTGCTCACCCAGATGGGGTGCGCAACGAGTTCGGGGAACCCGCCATACCCGTCGGAGTGGGCCACGATAGAGTCCGTACCGACACCCGACGGATGTCCTGACCTTCAGGGTACGTACAGAAACGTGGGAGCGGCGTCGTTTCCGCCGGAGGTAGGTGAACCGCCTTCCTTAGCTGACATCTTCATGGCAATGGCGCGTTCGAAAAGCCCCACTGGCCCTGCAGCCTGGAAGCAAACGTGGCCGACGATTTCCGCAGACTCAGCTTCGGTGTCTATCAAGCAGGCACCTGATTCGATAACAATCACCTTTATTGACTCCGCCGGTCGCCGCACTTCGTTGAAATTCAGGCGCTATCGCTTTGCGTTATCCGAAGACCGTGTTGACGACCTCTTTAGTTGTCGTACGCTGTTCGACGAGCCGACTCTCCGGTTCTTCAATGAGCCTCATGCCCATTCCCGCGTCTCAATCCTGTTGATCGGAGGGGGCGGGACCAATGTAAATCTGCTGAAGTCCACTGATGGCTCATTGGTCGTTAACTGGCGTAGCGATGATGTCACTGTCACGCGTTTTATCCTGGGTTCGAACTACCATGTAGAAAACCTCTGGTATCGGTACTCGCGTCTTACCGCCGAGATGCCCGCCGAGGAATAGCGATACCCAACCACGCAATCGACCGGACCTTCGCCAGTGGTCTTCGGTCGCCAGCTTCGGCCGGTCATCGTGGACGTTGAAGGTCTGCTTTTCAGAACACTGACTGTCGCCTTTGGGTCGGGTCCGGCTATAGCCAGACACAGGAAGCGGTCGTTCACCGCCGAAAACAGGTGAGCGGCCGGTGACCGACGCATTGCCGCCCGACGTCGGCGTCAGACCCAAGGTCGGCCGAGGCCGACAACCCTCCGCCTGCGCCCCAGAGCATCACTCTACAAACGACGCCGCCGCAGACAGCGCCCCGACGGCGGGCGATTCAACGACCCGGACACCATCTGCAAGGGTCCGGAGGCACTCACCTCCTAGATCGTGGGCACGCTTGAGGAAGATGCTGGAGCCGCTCCACTGGGGCCATGCCGGGAAAGCGCCTGCGTCGCGACTTGAGTGTTGATCGGACCGCCACTAAAATCTGACCATACTAGTCAGAAAAGGGAGCGACACAATGCAGACTTGGCAGATGCAGGAAGCTAAGGCGCGCATGTCCGAGTTGGTCAAGCGCGCCCAGACCCAGCCCCAGGACATCACCCTGCATGGCAAGTCGGTCGCAGTGGTGATCTCGCGCGAAACTTTTGATCGGTTGTCACAGGCACAGGACTCGCTGGTGGACTTCATGCGACGCTCACCCTTGTTCGGAACAGACGACATCGCCCTCGAACGCGAGCAGAGCCTGACACGCGAGGTCTCGTTTTGAGCTATCTGATCGACACCAACGTGTTGTCCGACCTGCGGCGCAAGTCTCCAGACCCCGGCGTGGTCGCCTGGTTTTCGCAGCGGCCGCCCACCACCCTGCATCTCTCGGTGCTGACACTCGGCGAGATCCGCAAGGGCATTGAAGGCGTGGGTGACGAAGTTCGAAAGCAGACGCTGATCGATTGGCTCGAGACGGATCTCCCCACCTTCTTCACCGGGCGCATCCTCGACGTCAATGGCGCAGTGGCCGATCGCTGGGGGCGTCTGGTCGCTGCAGCCGGACGACCGCTGCCCACGATTGACAGCCTGCTCGCAGCGACCGCCCTGGAACACGATCTGGTACTGGTGACACGCAACACCAAGGATTTCGCGGGCCTGCCCGTCGAGGTCTTCAGCCCCTGGGCGAGCTGACACGAGATCTCTCAACGGCGTCGTCCCGCCCTGGCGCCCGATACGTCAAACAACGTATTTGTGCAGCGCACCACCCTCCCGACAATGAGGCCACATCCTTTGCAACCCGCCTCACCGGGAGACCCGATCCATGAGACACGGAGATATTTCGAGCAGCGCCGATTGCGTGGGCGTTGCGGTGGTCAACTACAAGATGCCGCGCCTGCACACAAAGGCCGAGGTGCTGGACAACGCGCGCAAGATTGCCGACATGGTGGTGGGCATGAAGCAAGGGCTGCCGGGCATGGACCTGGTGATCTTTCCCGAGTACTCGACCCACGGGATCATGTACGACGCCAAGGAGATGTACGACACCGCCGCCACGGTGCCGGGCGAGGAGACCGAGATCTTCGCCGCCGCCTGCCGCAAGGCCAAGGTGTGGGGCGTGTTCTCGCTGACCGGCGAGCGCCATGAAGACCACCCCAACAAGGCGCCCTACAACACGCTGATCCTGATGAACGACCAGGGCGAGATCGTGCAGAAGTACCGCAAGATCATGCCCTGGGTGCCGATCGAGGGCTGGTATCCGGGCGACTGCACCTATGTGTCCGACGGTCCCAAGGGCATGAAGATCAGCCTCATCATCTGCGACGACGGCAACTACCCCGAGATCTGGCGCGACTGCGCGATGAAGGGCGCCGAACTCATCGTGCGCTGCCAGGGCTACATGTACCCGGCCAAGGACCAGCAGGTGATGGTGGCCAAGGCGATGGCGTGGATGAACAACTGCTACGTGGCCGTGGCCAACGCCACCGGCTTCGACGGCGTGTATTCCTACTTCGGCCATTCGGCCATCGTCGGCTTCGACGGCCGCACGCTGGGCGAATGCGGTGAGGAGGAGATGGGCATTCAGTACGCCGAGCTCTCCACCAGCCTGATCCGCGACTTCCGCAAGAACGCACAGTCGCAGAACCACCTCTTCAAGCTGCTGCACCGCGGCTACACCGGAAAGATCAACTCCGGCGAGGAACCCACCGGCGTCGCCGCCTGCCCCTACAGCTTCTACGGCGAGTGGATCAACGACCCGGAAGGCACGCGCAAGAAGGTGGAGGCGATCACCCGTTCCACCGTAGGCACGCCGGAATGTCCGATCGAGGGCATCCCCAACCAGCCGTCGGCGCACCGCTGACCCAGGGCCAACGGGGTGGGAGCGCCCGCGCCCACCCCGTCCCTGCCCTCACTGCATCACCGGCGCCCCACCCGGATTCCTGCCATGGATCTCAGCCCCTACCGCATCACCACCGAGCCCTACTACCACCCCACCGGCCACGAGATCGCCCTCTACGAACACGCCTACGCCCACCGCCTGCCGCTGATGCTCAAGGGCCCGACCGGCTGCGGCAAGACGCGCTTCGTCGAACACATGGCCTGGCGCCTGGGCAAGCCGCTGATCACGCTGGCCTGCAACGAGGACATGACCGCCGCCGACCTCGTCGGCCGCTACCTGCTCGACACCGACGGTACGCACTGGCACGACGGCCCATTGACCACCGCGGTGCGCCACGGCGCCATCTGCTACCTGGACGAGATCGTGGAAGCGCGCCAGGACACCACCGTGGTGATCCACCCGCTCACCGACGGCCGCCGCATCCTGCCGCTCGACAAGAAGGGCGAGATCCTAAAGGCACACCCCGACTTCCAGCTCGTCGTCTCCTACAACCCCGGTTACCAGAGCCACGGCAAGCAGCTCAAGCCCTCCACCCGGCAGCGCTTCGCCGCACTCGAGTTCGACTACCCCGAGGCCGCGGTCGAGACCGACATCGTCGCCCATGAGTCAGGCATCGAGCGCAGCCTCGCCGCCCGCCTGGTCGACATCGCGCACAAGTCGCGCCGGCTGCGTGAGCGCGGGCTGGAAGAGGGCATCTCCACGCGCATGCTGATCTACGCCGGCACCCTCATCCACGACGGCCTGCCGCCGCGCGACAGCTGCCGCATGGCGATGACGGCCGCCCTCACCGACGAACCCGACATGGCGCAGGCGCTGGAGGCGATCCTTGACGCGGCCTTCTGAACGGCTGCCGCCTTGCCCGGCGCCCGCGCCGGACGATACCCGGCTGCGCGCGCTCGGCCACCTGCTGCACGCCTTCGGCGTCGACCAGGCGAGCGTGCAGACCCTCGACCGCCCACCGCAGGACGGCCCGCCGCCGCGCCCGGTGCTGCACGGCAAGGTGCTGCTGCTGCCGGACACGCTCACCACCCACCCGGACCCCGACCTCGCCCTGGCGGCAAGCGCCCATGCCCTGGGCCACCTGCTGCATTCGCCGCGCCGCCAGGCCACCGGCCGGCTCAAGCCCATCGGCCTGGCCATTGCCGCCGCAGTGGAGGACTGCCGCTGCGACCGCCTGCTCATGCGCAGCCACCCCGGCCTGGAGCGCCTGTTCCGCACGCTGCTCGCCCGCCACCCGGCAGCCGACGGCGTCGGCTTCGAGCACCTGGTCGAACGCCTGCAGCGCGCCCTGATCGACCCCGGGCTCGCCGACGACCACCCCTGGGTAACCAAGGCACGCGGGCTGTTCGAGGCCGCCCTCGGCGAGCTCGAACAGCCCGCCGTGTTCCGCCGTATCGCCGCCGTGCTCGCCAACGACCTTGGCCAGTTGCGCGTGCGCATGAACCTGCAGGCCTACGCGCCGCCGCTGCCCTGGCACGACGACAACAGCCACCTCTGGCAGCACCCCGAGGATGCGCACCAGGCCGAAACCCATGTGCGCCAGGAAGGGGTGCCGGCGGGGACGGCGGCACACCGCCCCGCCGGCGAAGGCGAAGCTGCGGCCGCAACGCCCGCGCGCAGCCTGCACGCCCATGCAGAATGGCATTACCGACTCGGGCGCTACCGCAGCGATTGGTGCACCGTGGCCGAGATCGCCCCGGCGCAGGCACGCACCACCTCTGCGGACGCCGACGACGACGGCCGCCGCGACGCGCCACTGCGCATTCACACTGCGCCGCGCCTGTGCCCTGCCCTGCGGCAACGCCGGCAGTGGGACGGCGAAGAGCTCGATCTGGATGCCGCCACCGCCGCTGCGCTCGACCTGCGCCTGGGGCGGGCGCCCGCCCCACGCCTGTTCCGCCGCAACCGTCCCGGCGAGCCGGCGCTGGACCTGCTCATCCTGCTCGACCTGTCCGCCTCCACCGCCGACCGCCTCGACGACGGCCGCAGCATTCTGGACGTGGAATGCGAGGCGGCACGCGCGCTTGTCGCGGCCCTGCATCGCCAGCGCGGCCGCATTGCCGTGGCCGGGTTCGACTCCGACGGCCGGCACGCGGTGCGCTACCACCGCCTGGTCGACTTCGGCACGGCGCACGCCCACGAGCACCCCAGCCCCCTGCAGGACCTGAGGCCCGGCCAATCCACCCGCCTCGGCGCCGCGATCCGCCACGCCTCCTCCATTCTGCGCAGCCGCCCGATGCCGGCCCTGATCGTGGTGTCCGACGGCAGCCCGGCCGACATCGACGTGTTCGACCCGCAGCACCTCGTCGAGGATGCACGTGTAGCCGTCAGCGAGGCGCGCCGGTCCGGCGTGCGTTGCGCCGGACTCATGCTCGGCGAGGACGGCCGCGAGGCCGCCCGGCGCATCTTCGGCATCAACGGCCACCGCATCCTCACGCGTACGGCCATGCTCGGCAGGGCCTTGCGCGCCTGTCACAGGGATCTGAGCATCAACTGAACATGCACCGCCGATACCGGGCCATGCAGTGCAATAGTGCACGGACGCAAGCATCATGCGGCCCTGCCACCTTCGGCACACGCTAGAATCCACGGCTACGTATCCCTGTCGGCCTGCAACCCCATGCGATTACAAACAGAAGAAGACGACGACGTAGGCACTGACGGCGCAGACCAGGAAGGCACTGCCGCCGAGCCCCGCGCAGCAAAGGGCTTCAGCTTCGATGACATGCGCCTGGGGGTTGGCGACCGCCTGCAGGTCGAATGCCCTGTCGCCACAGGGGGCCACCGCAGCTTCGTGCGCGTGGTGGGCTACATGCAGGACACCAGCCTGATCGTCACCACGCCCACCGCGGGCGGCAAGCGCATCGGCCTTGTCGAAGGCGACCTGCTGGTGGTGCGCGTGTTCTCGCGTCAGAGCGCGTTCGCATTCCGCGCCCATGTGCTGCGCGTATGCAGGCTGCCTTTCGAATACCTGCACCTCAGCTTCCCCACCCTGATCCAGGGCAGCATCATCCGCAAGGCAACACGTGTGCGCACGCAGCTCCCCGCGGACACGGGGCCCGAAGGTGCCGGGGCGGAAACGGTGCCCGGCGTGCTGCTCAACATGAGCGCCACCGGCGTGCTGCTGCACACCAAGACCGCACTCGGCGACAAGGGCGCTGCCGTGGTGCTGCGCTTCACGCTGAAGCTGCACGATGTCGACAATGAGCTCACTGTCGTTGCCGAGATACGCAATGTGGAACAGGCCATCGACGCCGACGGCATCGAGTACTACTACGGCCTCGATTTCCGCGACAACGTACCTAGAACGCGCATGCTGATCCGCAGTTTCGTCTACCAGACCATCATCGAGCAGCCGCGCCATGTGATCTAGGCGCGGCTGGCGGCTTACAGCACCTTGCCGGGGTTGAGCAGCCCCTTGGGGTCGAGCGCCTGCTTGAGGCTGTGCATGAGCGCGATCTCGGCCGCAGAGCGCGAATACCCCAGCCAGGGCTTCTTCAACAGGCCGATGCCGTGCTCGGCCGAGATCGAGCCGCCGTAGTCGCGCACCACCCCATACACCGCCTCTTCGATGCGCTCGAGGCTGTCGTGGTCCTGCGGCACCTTGCACACCACCACATGCAGGTTGCCGTCACCGACGTGACCGAAGAACAAGGCCTTCAGCTGCGGCCAGTCACGCTCGAGGTTTGCGCGCACGCGCTGCGCGCAGTCGCCGATGTGGGCGACCGGCACCGAGACGTCGAAGTTGAGCGTAGGCGCGTAGTCGCGCAGCACTTCGGCAACGCCGTCGCGGATCGACCAGAAGGCCTCGGCGTCGGCCACCGACTGGGCGATCGCCGCATCCAGGATCCAGCCCGCCTCGATCGCCTGCTCGAGCATGGCCTCGAAGCGGCGGGCGTCGGTATCGGGCTGGCCGCAGTGCATGTCGATGAGCACATAAACCGGGTAGTCACCCGCCAGCGGCGCACGCAGCCGCCCGGCCTCGACCGCGGTCTGCAGGTAGTCGCGCCACATGATCTCGAAGGCGCTGACCTGGCCCGACAGGCTCTGCTGCGCGTGACGCAGGAAGCGCAGCGCGGCGGCGTAGTCGTCGAGCGCGACGATGGCGGTGCTCACCCCGCGCGGCAGCGGCTGCAGCTTGAAGACGATGCGCGTCACCACGCCCAGCAGGCCCTCGCTGCCGATGAACAGGTGCTTGAGGTCCATGCCGGCGTTGTTCTTGACCATCTGGTTCATCATGCTCAGCACGGTGCCGTCGGCGAGCACCACTTCCAGCCCAAGCACCAGGTCGCGCGTGTTGCCGTAGCGGATCACGCGGTTGCCGCCAGCGTTGGTGGCGACGTTGCCGCCGGCCTGGCAGGAGCCGCGCGCGCCCAGATCCACCGCCAGCAGCGCGCCGGCCTCGCGGCAGGCCTCCTGCACGTTCTGCAGGATGGCCCCGGCCTCGACGGTGACGGTACCGGAGTCGATGTCGATGCGCTCGATGCGGTTCATGCGTTCCAGCGACACCACCACCTCGCCCGCGCCGGGCACCGCACCGCCGCACAGGCCTGACAGCCCGCCCTGCGGCACCACCGCCTGGTCGTGTGCATGGCAGATCGCCAGCATGCGCGACAATTCGTCGGTGCTGCGCGGGCGCAGGATGGCGAGCGGCAGGCCGCCGGCGACGCCGCTCCAGTCCTTGAGGTGACGGGGGCTGGCATCGCCCGCCAGCACCTCGTCGGCACCAAGAGCCGCACGCAAGGCGACGATGACAGGCGGGACGGCAGGCGCAGACTGGGACATGAGGGCTCCGGTGAGCTGAGGACGAGATCGGATTCTAATGCAGCCCGCAGGTCCGGCCGGCAAGACACGATGGACCTTGCAAGGCTCGCGGCTGGCGCCGCTCCTACAGCAAACCCAACGCGCGTCTACCCATGTAGGCGCGGCGCAAGCCGCGAGAGGTCGAAGGCGGCTAGGCGCGGACGAACACCGGCTCCGGCTCCAGGCGGACACCAAAGCGGGCTTCGACGTCGGCCATGATGGCGCGCGCGATGCGTTCGACGTCGGCCCCGGTTGCGCCGCCACGGTTGACCAGCACCAGGGCCTGGCGCTCGTAGCAGCCGACCGGCCCGAGGTCGCGGCCCTTCCAGCCGGCTTGCTCGATCAACCAGCCGGCCGCCAGCTTCTCGCTGCCGTCGGCTTGCGGGTAATGCGGCATGGCGGGGTATGCGGCAAGCAAGTGCGCGCACAGCCCCGCATCCACCACCGGGTTCTTGAAGAAGCTGCCGGCGTTGCCGAGCAACGCGGGATCGGGCAGCTTGCGGCGGCGGATGGCGACTACCGCATCGGAGATGTCGAGCGCATCGGGGGTGGCAATGGACCGCTCTCCCAGCGCCTGCATCACGTCCGCATAGCGGGTGACGGCCCGCCACGGCCGCGGCAGGCGGAACCGCACTGCGCTGACCAGCCAGCGCCCGGGGGCGCGCTTGAACACGCTGTCACGGTAGGCAAAGCCGCAGTCGGCCAGGCTGAAGGTGCGCACCTGACCGCTGTCGAGATCGATGGCATCGAGCGCGTCGAAGCGCTCGGCCAGCTCCAGCCCGTAGGCGCCGATGTTCTGGATCGGCGCCGCGCCTACCGTGCCCGGGATCAGCGACAGGTTCTCCAGCCCCGGCCAGCCGTGCTCCAGCGTCCAGCGCACGAAGGCATGCCAGTTCTCCCCTGCACCGGCCTCGACGACCCAGGCGTCGGCGTGCTCGGCCACCAGGCGGCGGCCGGCGAGTTCGACCTTGAGCACGGTGCCGGCGAAGTCACCGACGAGTACCAGGTTGCTGCCACTGCCGAGCACGAGGCGCGGTGTGGCAGCCCACGCCGGCTCGGCGATCAGGGCCTTCAGCTGCGCGGCACTGCGCACGTGGACGAGGCGCGCAGCGCGCGCCGGCAGGCCGAAAGTGTTGAGGCCTGCCAGGTCGGCATTGCGCACGTCCTCGCCCATCTCAGCGCTCCGCCGCGACGGCCGTGCCCATGTCCTCCGCCCCGGCACGCGGTGCGGTGGTGGGCTGGATGGGGAAGGCACGGTCGTAGCCGAGGTTGAACAGCAACGCATACACCGTATAGGTGATCGCCAGCACGATGTCCGCAATCAGGGCCTCGAGCCAGCCCATGCCGGTCCACCACATGATCACCGGCAAGGTCAGCATCAGCAGTCCGGTCTCGAAGCCAACCGCGTGCGCGCAGCGCAGGCGGAACGGCCGGCGGTCTGCGGTACGGCCGGTGAGCCGGCCCTCGACCCAGTCGAAGCTCGTGTTGTAGCACCCGTTCCAGATCGCGGCGATGAGTGCCAGGAGGGCGAGCAGGCCGATCGACTCGGTCACCGGCACGCCGCTCAGCCAGGCAAAGGGCGGGGTGATCAGGAGCAGGCCGCCGACCTCGAACAAAGCAATCTGACGCAGGCGGTCCCGGAAGGAGCGAAGCTTGGGTTTGGCAGACACGGTGGAATCCTGCGGCCCGCCGCGCTGAGGCGACAGACCTGAAGGGCGGGTCGTCCCGCCGTTCATCGACGGTCGCCATGCAGGACGCACGGCGGGCGGGGTCGTCCCCGCGTCGAATGGGTTTCGGGCGCTATTAGACTCGGCAGCACCGGCCTTGGCAAGCGCGCCAAGCTGATATGCGGGATCAGCTTGGCGCGACATGCTGTGGGACGGACAGGCAGCGCCACCCGCGCGAGGCTGGTAGACTATTTTGTCCAAATGCAAACGGCAGGCTCCGGCGACTGCACCCATCCGGCGCGGACAGTCGAGCCTGTGCTGCCATGCTCCCTACCCTCGTTCCCATCGGCGCCCTGCTGTCGGGCATTGCCCTGCTGCTGCTCGGCTCGGGCCTGGTCAACACGGCCATCCCGCTGCGCGGAAGCCTGGAAGGCTTCTCGGCAAACACCCTCGGGCTCATCGGCTCGACCTACTTCCTGGGCTTCTTTCTCGGCACCTTCATCGCGCCACGCCTGATCCGCCGCATGGGCCACATCCGCGCTTTCGCCTTCTTCGGCGCGACGGTGGCGAGTTGCATCCTGCTCCACACCCTCATTGTCGATGCCGGGGTATGGATGGGTCTGCGCGTGCTGACCGGCGTCGGCCTGGTCGGCTTCTATGCCGTGATCGAGAGCTGGCTCAACGACCAGACCGCGGCCGAGCGCCGCGGCCAGGTGTTCGCGATCTACATGGTGGTCAACCTCGCTGCGCTCGCCGGCGCCCAGCAGTTGCTGCACCTGGACACGCCGGCGGCGTTCACCCTGTTTGCGGTGGCGGCCATCTTCGTCTGCCTGTCGCTGCTGCCGGTGACGATGACACGCTTGCCACAGCCGCAGATCGGCGCCCGACCGCGGCTCGACCTGGGCCTGATCTGGCGTGCGGCGCCCGCCGCTTTCGTCGGCGCGCTGTCGTCCGGGCTGTCGATGGGGGCGTTCTGGAGCCTGACCCCGCTGTACGCCGAAGGCATCGGCCTGGACGCGGCCGGGGTGGGCCTGCTGATGAGCACGGCGATCATCGGCGGCGCCCTGCTGCAGTGGCCGATGGGGCGCTTCTCGGACGCCGGCGACCGCCGCCTGGCGCTCGCGGTAGCGGCCATCGGCGCAGCCTCGGCCGGGCTCGTGGTCGCCCTGCTCGGCCACCTCGAGCATGTATCGCTGGCAGGCCTGTTCGTGTTCGGCGGGGCAGCGTTCGCCGTCTATCCCATCGTGGTCGCGCACCTCGTCGACCACCTGCACAAGGACGAGATACTCGCCGGCAACACTGGCGTGCTGTTCCTGCATGGGCTCGGCGCAGCAGTCGGACCTGCCGTCGCCGGCGCCCTGATGGGGGTGTTCGGCAGCATCGCCCTGCCCCTGCACCTGGGCCTGGCCTTTGTCCCGCTGGCGATCTACGCCCTGCTGCTGTACCGCCGCACCCGGGACGAGATCGTCGATGAGCCCGCCCAATTCACTGCCATGATGCGCACCTCGCCCACCGTGCTCGAGATGGTGGCCCCGGAGGAGCGTTCAGCCACCGCGGAGAACCGGAACGGAGATCCGGGCGAGGGCGGCGCGGACGGCGCCGAACAGGCCCCTGCTGCGGACCTGCCGTCGGCAACCGGCGCCGAGGACCTCACGCCATCGCCTGCGCCCACCACAGATACAGCGGAATCCCGACCAGCAGGTTGAAGGGGAAGGTCACCGCCAGTGCGGCGGCGACGCCCAGTGCCGGGTTGGCCTCGGGCACGGCGATGCGCATTGCGGTAGGCGCGGCGATGTACGAGGCGCTGCCGGCCAGCGTCATCATCAGCACCGTACCGCCCACGCCCAGGCCCATCAGCTGGGCAACACCCCAGCCACCCAGGGCCAGCACCGGCGGCAGGGCAAGGCCGCAGCCGACGAGGAAGAGACCGGCCTTCTTCAGGTCGGGCAGGCGGTCGGCCGCGATCAGGCCCATCTCGAGCAGGAACAGGCAGAGCGCGCCCTTGAACAGATCGACGAACAGCGGCGACATCGGCTCCAGACCCTGGGGACCGGCGACCCAGCCGATGATGATGCCGCCGCCGAGCAGCACGACGCTCTTGTTGGCGAAGACCTCGTGCACCAGCGCCGCGGTCGTCGTGCGCCCGTCCGCACCCTGGGTGCCGAGACGCGCCATCAGGGTGGCGACGATCAGCGCCGGCGCCTCCATGAGGGCGGCGAGCAGGGCGAGGTGACCCTCGACCTCGATGCCGCGGCTGCCGAGGATCGACGCGCCGACGGCGAAGGTGACGATGCTTACCGAGCCGTAGTGCGCCGCCAGCGAGGCCGAATCGGCGCGACCGAAGCGCAGGCGAAAGAGCGGGAAGACGAAGAGCGGGATCACCGCGCCGAGTCCGATCGCGAGCAGCGCATCGACCCACAGCGTGGCGCTCTCGGAGCGCGCGATCTCCATGCCGCCCTTGAGGCCGATGGCCAGCAGCAGGTAGATCGACAGCGTCTCGAACACTGCCGCCGGCAGGCGCAGCCCGCTGCGCACCAGCGAGGCGACAACGCCGAGGGCGAAGAAGAAGGGTACGGCATCGACCATATTGAGGCTTCCTGTGGAGATGCTCGCTGCGCGTGCATCCTGGTGATCTGGGCTGCGGCCCGCCTCACCTGGCGAGAGGCAGCGAGCGGACACATTCTGCCGCAGTGCACACATGGATAAAAATCGTATCTTTTTAGGTTTAACATAGTGTTTTATCTATGCTACTGCGCCGGTCACCTCAGCCATGCGTCTCACCCTCCACCAGCTCCGCCTGCTGCTCGCCGTGTCGCGCGAAGGCAGCGTCACGCGTGCGGCCCAGCGCCTGCACCTGACCCAGCCCACGCTGTCGGGGCAGCTTCGCCAGTTGTCCGAGCAGGTCGGCTTGCCCCTGTTCGAGCGTGTCGGACGCCGCCTGCACCTGACCACAGCGGGCGATGCCGTGGTGGGTGCCGCGCAGCGTGTCGAGCAGGAGCTGGAAAACCTCGACGAGACGCTCGCCGAACTGCGCGGCGACGTGGTCGGCCGCCTGCGCCTGGCCGTGGTGAGCACCGCGGAGACCTTCATCCCGCGCCTGCTGGGCGACTTCCGCCGCGAGCGGCCGGCGGTCGAGGTGTCGCTGGTGGTGCTCAACCGCGATGCGGTGGTCCGCCGCCTCGCCGACAACCTGGACGACCTCTACATCATGAGCCGGCCGCCGGAGGTGCCCGTGGTGGTGGCGACCCCTTTCCTGAGCAACCCGCTGGTGGTGATCGCCCCGACCCACCACGCTCTTGCCGGGCGCATCGACATCGCCGTGCGTGCGCTGGAGGATGAGGAATTCGTGCTGCGCGAACAGGGTTCGGGCACGCGGCAAGCGGCGGAACACTTCTTCGCTGCACACGACATGGCGCTGCGCCCCCGCCTCGAGCTGGGTAGCAACGAGGCGGTGAAGCAGGCCGTCGCGGGCGGGCTGGGGCTGTCGGTGCTGTCAGCCCATGCGCTGGCACACGCTGCGGACGAAGGCATCGCCGTGCTACAGGTCGTCGACACACCGGTGATGTCGCAATGGCAGGTGGTCTACCCTGCCGGCAAGCGCCTCAGCCCCCTCGCTGCAGCCTTCCTGCGCTTCCTGCAGGCGCGGGCGCCGGAGCTGAACCGGACGGCGCAAGCCCGGCTGACTGCGGCGCGGCGCTGAGCTCGGCACCTCCGATGCGACCGACGCGCAGGCGGGTGGGTTCGTAGTCGGCGGCATCGGTGAGGCCTGGCGCCGCAGTCACGCCCTCGTCCCCCTCGGGGGCGAGCGTCGGCGGGTCGGGCTCGGGCGCCTCGTAGTCGGCGGGCGGCGCCGTGTCATCGCCATTGACGGGCAGGCTCGAGTCATCCTCCCGCAGCCCATCCTCATCGTGCAAAGCCTCCCCGTCCAGCGCCTCACTTTCGCGGGGCGCAACGCTGTCCGCTGTCGTGGCGTCATCGGGCGCAGGCACGGCAGGAGCCGGCAGCGCCAGATCGTCGACAGGCGCGCACGCCAGTTCGGGCTCAGACTCCAGGTGAGGCAGCAGCACCGGTGCCATCGACTTGAGGATCTGCACCGGCAGCGCCGACGTGAAACGGTAGGACGCCGCGTTGGGCCCGATCACGTAGGCGGTGAGCGAGCCGAAGTGGCGCGGCCCCAGGTAGAAGACGAAGGTGGCCGTACGATTGAGCGCCACACCGGCACGGCCGCCGACGACGATGCGGTTGTCGCCGGTGCCGGTCTTGCCACCCAGCGCGAGCTCGCTGCCGTCGGCGAGGCGGAAGGTGCCCGCCAGGCGGCGCGCCGTGCCGCCCTCGACGACCTCGGACAGTGCGCCGCGCAAGGCCGCGGCGACTTCCACCGGCATGACCTGGTCCCCTGCCGAGGGCCGCACCGCAAAACCGGTCTCGTAAGGGGTGTCGACGGCGAAGCGCACGCGGTCGATGCGCTGCGTCGGCAGCCGCACACCATCATTGACGATGATGCCCATGAGCTCGGCGAGCGCCGCCGGACGGTCGCCCGAGCTGCCGAGCGCGGTGGCCAGCGAGGGCACGAGGTGGCCGAAGGGGTAGCCCAGCCGCGCCCAGCGGCGATGAATGTCGAGGAAGGCCTCGACCTCGAGCATGGTGAAGATGCGCACGTCCTGGGCGCTGCGCGAGCGCGTGCGGAACAGCCAGCGGTACACCTCCTGGCGCTCTTCGGCGCTTGCGGCCACGGCCTCGGCAAAGGTGCCGTCCGGGTTGCGCAGGCGGTGGGCGACCAGCCACAGCTCGAGCGGATGGACACGGGCGACGTAGCCGCGGTCAGGCAGGTCCCAGGCCTCGGGCGCATGGCGACTGTAAAGCTGGGCGACCCGTCCCTCGGTGAGGCGGGCATCGCCCAGGCGCTGGGCGAGGAAGGTCGCCAGCGCCTCGGGCGGCGCCTCGGGCTCGAGATAGCGGTACACCGCGGCCAGGCGCTCGGCGGTGGGACGCAGGCCGTCGAGCAGCATCGTGCGCATTTCCTCCGGCGTACGGCCCTGGTACTTGCGCCAGAAGCGGCGCAGGAAGGTCTGCCCCTCGCGATCGGCAAAGCGGGCGAGGTATTCCATGCGGCGCGGGTCGTCATTGTCCTCGAGCAGGCGCGCGGTACTGCCGGGCACCTGGTACATGGTGTGGCGCACGATCTCGCGCATCAGGCGCACGAAGGGCAGGTTGATCGAGGCCTGCAGCGCTTCGCGCAAGGTGGGCTCGCGCAGGTTGTCGCTGCTGTTGAAGTTGCCGAAGGTATGCCGCCCGCCGCCGGTGAAGAAGCCCTCGCCCGGATTGGCCGAGAAGCGGCGTTCGAGCGCGGCCTCGAGCATCAGCGGCAGGCTGCGGTCTGGGGCCGTGGCGAGATAGTCGATCGCCCAGCGCGTGAGGTTGTCCTGGCGGTCAACCTCGACACGGCGCAACGCCGGCACATCGAGCTCGGCCAGGCGGCCATGCAGCTCAGCAACGATTTCGAGATAGGTGGTGAGCACGCGCAGCTTGGCGGTGGAGCCAAGCTCGAGCTTGCTGCCTTCGTTGATGTCGAGGGGCTGGTCGGTGGTATCGGTCTGCACGCGCACACGGTTGCCACCGGGTGTGCGCTCGACCAGGGTGAAGCTGTAGCGCACGGCGCCGAGCGTGGCGGGGTTCAGCATGCGGTCGGCAAGCAGGCCCTGGCTGCGCGCGAAGGCCGGTTCGGACAGGCGGCCAAGGTAGCCGCTGACGGCCTGCTGCAGCCCGGCGTGCAGCGTGGTATCCACCTCGGCATCGAGCCGGTCCAGGCTGTACAGCGAGGTGCCGAGCATGCCGGCCAGGCGCGCGCGGACGGCGGTCGTGCCCTTGCCCGGGTTGGCCGGGCGCAGCGGTGGGTTGGCGCGCAGGTCGCGGTACACCAGGGGCTGCGCCAGCGCCGCGTCGCGCAGTGCGGCGCTGATCGTGCCGGCCTCGGCGAGCAGGCGCAGGTAGGCGTCGGTGGTGCGGGTGAGCACCTCGCGCCCACCCATCAGGTACCACGACGGGCGACGATGGGCGATCATCAGCGCCACCATCTGGCGCAGCGCCATGCCCTGGGCTTGCAGTGTCTCGGGCTCGTCCAGCGCCTCAGGCGCGGACAGCAGCGCATTGACGCGCTCGAAATCGCTCGCGAACCACACCCACAACCCATCGCCCACGCCGTTGACCTCGCCATGGCCGGGCGCCGCCGACAGCGGCACGGTGTTGAGGTAGTCGAGCACGAGCTGGCGGCGCACCGGCAGGGTGTGCTCACCCTCGCGGTAGGCGCGCACACTGGCCGACACCATCTGGCGCAGCTTCTCGCGCGCATCGTGGGTGATGCCGTCGGGCGAGTGGCGGTACTTCTCGATCTGCGTCGCCAGCGTGCTGCCGCCAGGCGCGTCGAGGTCGGCGCTGACCATGCGGCCGAGCTGGCCGAGGGCGGCACGCGCAAAGCGCACCCAATCCACCGCCGGATTGAGCAGCGGCCGCGACTCGTCGAGCAGGCCGCGGTTCTCGATGAACAGCAGCGCCTCGGCGACGACTGGCGGCACCGCCTCGAAGCTGGCGTAGCCACGGTAGGGATAGCGGAAGTCGTACAGCGCGTCGCCGCGGCAGTCGAGCACGTCGAGCCCGGCGCGCGCCTTCTCGCGATAGGGCGGGAAGAAACCCTGGCCGACGTAATCGAGCAGGGCATCGCTGAAGCGCGTCTGTGTGGTGAGCGCGAAGCCGCGCGCACCCAGGCGTTCGATGAAGCGTGGCAGTTCGGTGTAGCCCAAGCGCTGATCGAAGGGGCCATGCTGCGGATACAGCACGGCCTCACTCGGCCCCGCAATGCGTTCGTAGTCCAGGCGGGCGGCAAAGCGCGCGATCTCGCGTGCCTGCAGGCGGGAGGTGTCGAGCTCGTGGCGAAGCAGGATGCCGCCCGCGACCAGGGCGACGACAAGCAGCAGGAAGGCCGCCGCACCAAACAAGCGCCAGGGGCGCCGCCGGCGCGCGGCGGGCGCCGGTTCCTGCGCCGGCGCGGACGACATCGGCGCTGGCGCCAGGGCGGGTGCGCGTGCGGACTGAGGGGCTTTGTTGGCTTTCGGTGGGCGGCGCTTCACGGCTGAGGGGCAGGATATTGCATCGCACCAATTATCCCGATTTCAAGGCCGGGAAAGCACACTGTTACAGCTGCGCCACACCGCCCATGGCCACCAAACCACCGCTTCTGGACAGCCCCCTCACCCGAGCGCCGCCGCGCTACGTATCACTCGGCGAAGCTCGCGAGCACAGCACGCAGCCCGGTCGCCGCGCAGCCGCCGACAAGCGCGGCCACGCGCTCACCGCTGACGAACACGCCGTCGCCTGCGACCTCGAACTCGCCCCCCTGCTTGAGATAGGTCACGAGCGCGCCGGCCTCGCGCGGCGTTGCGAAACCCTCGCTGACGACCAGGGTGGCGCCGTCGGCAGCGACGAGCTTGAAGTGGAAGCGGCCGTCGCCCTCGCGGTACTGCTTGAACTGGGGCTGGGTAGTCGCCTTGGCCTTGGCGGCCTTGGCGGGCTGGGCCATCGTCGTGAGCCGGCGCAGGCCGACGGCGTGACGCAGTTCGGCGATGAAGGGGGTGGCGATCGCGCGCGCCTTGGCGGCGCCCTCGAGCAGGTGCTTCTCGATCTGTGCCGGGTCGGCGATCAGCTCCTCGTAGCGTGCACGCATCGGCGCCACCGTGGCCTCGATCTTGTCGAACAGCGCCTGCTTGGCCTCGCCCCAGGCGATCCCCTCCTCGAAGGCCGTGCGCATCGCCCGCGCCTCCTCTGGCCGGGAGAAGGCCTGATAGAGCTCGAACAGGGCGGAGCCGTCAGCGTCCTTCGGTTCGCCGGGGGCCCGCGAATCGGTGACGATCGAGAACACGAGCTTCCTGAGCTCGGCCGTGGGCGCGAACAGCGGGATGGTGTTGTCGTAGCTCTTGCTCATCTTGCGCCCGTCCAGGCCGGGCAGCGTCGCCACCGAGGCATCGATCGCCGCCTCGGGCAGCACGAAGTGCTCGCCGTAGAGGTGGTTGAAACTGCCGGCGATGTCGCGCGCCATCTCGATGTGCTGGATCTGGTCGCGGCCGACCGGAACGGAATGCGCCTTGAACATCAGGATGTCTGCCGCCATCAGCACCGGGTACATGTAGAGACCCATGTTGACGCCGGCATCGGGGTCCAGGCCATCAGCGGTGTTCTTGTCGACTGCGGCCTTGTAGGCGTGGGCGCGGTTGAGCAGGCCCTTGCCGGCAATGCAGGTGAGCAACCAGGCCAGTTCGGGGATCTCGGGGATGTCCGACTGGCGGTAGAACCACACGCGATCGGTGTCGAGCCCGGCGGCGAGCCAGGTGGCGGCAATCTCCAGGGTCGAGCGCTGCACGCGCAGCGGGTCGGTCGTCTTGATCAGCGCATGATAGTCGGCCAGGAAATAGAAGCTCTCCACCCCCGGGTGGCGGCTGGCGGCGATCGCCGGCCTGATGGCGCCGGCGTAGTTGCCGAGGTGGGGGGTGCCCGAGGTGGTGATCCCGGTGAGGACGCGCTGCACAGTCATGGCTGGCTCCGGCTGAAACTGGACAAAGGACGCGAGTTTAGCGGCTTGGCGCGCATTGCATAAGGCGCTTGCGGCTCAACACGCGGCAATCGCGTGGCGCATCCCGACATCGAGGGCGCCACATGGAGCGCCGCCTTGGGAGGCTCGCGGCTGGCGCCGCTCCCACAGCGAGGGCAGCAGCGCGGGGTTCTGCGTAGGAGCGGCGCCAGCCGCGAGGGTCTGAAGGCGGCACGCCACAACCCTCCCCAAGCAGACTCACAGCGGCTGCACTTTCCCGGCGTCTCAATCCACCCAGCGCAAGGACAGGGTTGCACCGCCGCCCGGGCGCAGTTCCACCCAATGCTCCTGGCGCACCCCTTCATGGGTGGCGATGACACGGTAGGTCCCGGCCTCGGGCACGCTCACCTGGCCAACAGGGCCGCAGGGGGCCTCGACACTACGGCCGCCCAGAGGCTCCTCGATCCGCGTATGGACATCGGCAAGATAAGCGCCACCCGCGGTGGCGTACAGCAAGGTGAGGGTGTACATCGATACTTCGGCGCGCATGCGCGTGGACTCGTCGGCACCGATCCCCCCACAACGAAGGACGATGGCTTCGCCATCCACCAGCGACGGCTGCGCCCAGCAGGCGGGTACGCCGGCAAGCCCCGTGAGCAGGCAGGTCCCGGCGATGACGATGCGGTGTTTCATGACGCTCCTTGAGACAGGCGGTTCGGGGCGGCGTGCGTACGACTCAGTCGCCGGCGCAGCTGTCCAGCCAGTGCGCGGGCCAGGCTGCAAGCGGCAAGGGCTTGCCGAGCAGGTAGCCCTGAAAGCGCTGGCAGCCATGTTCGAGCAGAAAGGCGTGCTGCGCCTCGGTCTCCACGCCCTCGGCGATCACTTCCAGGCCGAGCGAGCGGCTCATGCCCAGGATGGCAAGTACGATCGTCTCGCTGCCGGCATTGTCGAGCATGTCGCGCACGAAGGACTGGTCGATCTTGATCTGGTCGAGCGGCAGGCGGCGCAGGTAGGACAGCGAAGAGTAGCCCGTACCGAAGTCGTCGAGCGAGAAACGTACGCCCAGCGTCCGCAGCTGCGCCATGCGCGCGACCGTCTCATCAATATCGCCAAGGATCACGCTCTCGGTCAGCTCGAGCTTGAGTGCCGAAGGCATGATGCCATGGCGCTGCATCGCAGACGTGACCTGGAGCACGAAGTCCGGCTGGTGGAACTGGCGCGCGCTTACATTGACGGCGAGACTCAGCGTGCGCGTACCCGGCTGCGCCTGCCACGCCGCCAGCTGCCGGCAGGCGGTGTCGAGCACCCAGCCGCCGAGCGGCACGATCAGGCCAGTGTCCTCGGCAACAGGGATGAAATCCGCCGGCGACACCATCCGCCCGCCCTCGACCGGCCAACGCGCCAGCGCCTCGGCGCCGACGAGTTTGCCGTCGCGGCAGAACTGAGGCTGGTAGAACAACTGGAAGACGCCCTCGTCCAGGGCCTGGCGCAGCGCAGCTTCCATCTCGGCGTGGGCCTGCACCCGTGCCTGCATCTGCGGGCTGAAGAAGCGCGTCGTGTTGCGCCCCTCTTCCTTGGCCATGTATAGCGCCACCTCGACCTGCTTGAGCAGGTTCTCGATCGCCCACTGGCGCCCCTGGAACAGCGTGATGCCGATGCTGAAGGACATGTAATGCGGACGACCGCTGTCGTCGAGGTCGTCATAGGGCGCCCCGAGGACGGCCTGAATCTCCTTGGCAATGCCCTCAGCCCGCATCAGCGCCTCCTCCTTGCCGCGGCCGAGATGCTCGACGATGACGGCAAAGTCGTCATCACCCTGGCGGGCAGCAGTGTCTTCCTCACGCAAGACCTGTCTCAGGCGCCGCGCCACCGCCTGCAGCAGACGGTCTCCCGCAGCATGGCCCTGCGTGTCGTTGAGCTGCTTGAAGCGGTCGATGTCGAGCAACAGCAGCATCGCATAGTCACCGGTATGCGCACTCGACAACACGGCGTGCTGCAGGCGGTCACGCATCAGCGCCCGGTTGGGCAGTTCGGTGAGCGCGTCGTAATAGGCGAGCCGGTGCACCAGGGCCTCGGACTGCCGGCGCAGGGTGATGTCCTCCTTCACCGCAACGAAATGGGTGATGACGCCGTCGGCACTCTTGATCGGTGCGACCGTGGCAAACTCGGTGTAGCTGGAGCCGTCCTTGCGTACGTTGTCGAACTCGCCGCGCCACACCTCGCCACGCAGGATCGTCGCCCACAGCTCGCGGTAGGTATCCTCGGACGTCCGCCCCTTGTTGAGAATGCGAGGGTTCTGGCCGATGAGTTCTTCACGCGCATACCCGGTCACGCGACAAAAGGCGTCATTGACGTATTCGATCCGGCCGTGGGGGTCGGTGATCACCACACTCTCGGGACTTTGCTCGACCGCCATCGACAGCCGGCGCAGTTCGGCCTCGCGGCGTGCGAGCTCGACGGCCATGCGCTCGATGCCCTCCTCGACCGCCCTCAGCTCGAACACGTCCGATGGCTGCGGTATGGAGCTTGCCGGCGCGCCTTCGGCGATGCGCGCGAGCACTTCGCGGGTACTGCCGGCCCAGCGCTCGATCAGGGCGCGGATGGCGTAGCGCGCCGCCAGCGCCGAGATCAGGGCGACCAGGGCAAGCAGCGCAACCCGTGTCGAGAAGGCGCGATCAACGTCGGCCAGGGATCGCCCCAGAGGCGCCCCGATCACGACATCGACCATGTCACCGGCGAAACTCACGCCCCGCACGCCATACAGGCGCAATGCGCCTTCGAGCCCTTCCACCTCGCCGACCCCACCTGCTGCGGTCTTGATGCCGAGGAAAGCGGCATGCTTCTCCTCCGGCAGGCGCACGCCCTTCCAGGGGTGGCCATCCGGATAACGCGCAATCACTTCGCCGGCGTTGCTGAGCAGGATGGCCTCCCAGCCCTCAGGAAGTCGGTAGGCCGCAACCAGGCGGTCGAACCAGGCCAGTGAGAGCGATGCGAACAACACCGCGCGCAACTCCGTCCCGTCACGCAGCGGATAGCCGAATACCATCGAAGGCCGCCCCGAGATACGACCGACGGCATACTCTCCAGCGCTGATGTCGCTGCCGGCGGACGCGTCCTTGAACCACTGGCGATCGTCGAGCCGGACCCCGCCCTGCAGCGGCAAGCCACTGCAGAACAGCGTGCCATCAGGCAGTGCAGCCCCCAGATTGTTGAAATCGGACAGTGTCGACAGCAGCCGCGAGGCAATCCCGCTGCACTCCTCGGTATCGAGGCTGGCGAGGTTGTCGGAGTTCGCCATGATGCCGAGCGTGCTGCGCACCGCGCGCAGGGCCATTGCCTCTTCCTGCTGCACCGCCTCGAGCATGCGCGCCATGTCGCGCTCGGCCTGACTGACCGTCAGATCACGCTGACCGAGGTAGTCGAACACGAACATGACGAACAGCGGCAGCACCGCCAGCGCGATGACGAGCCACAGTCGAGAACTCAAGGAGCTCAGGTGATGGGGATGCATCTCTCAGCAAGCATATGTGCGCCGGTCCGGCCTGTCGGAGTTCGAACCATAGCGCGAAACATACCCAGAATGGGGCGTTCGTTCATCGCAATGCTCCGCGTCGCCACAACGGCCGGAGCGCCAGCAGGCCGAGCAGCGGCCCGGGCAGGAGCAGCCACGCGACGCGATCGCCAAGCAAGGGCCACAAGCGCGTCGCAAGCTCGATGGACACCATGGTAAATGCATAGCCTACCGCATTCTGGAGCGCAAGCACGCTGCCCACGATCTGCTGCGGGCAAGCCTGCGCAGAAAGTGCGGAGAAGTGCGGTGAATCGGCCACCACGCTCGCCCCCCAAACCAGCATCAGCGCGCCCACCAGCACGGCCGGCGCGGTGCTCGCCAGCGGATAGAGCGCACAGCACAGGGCCGATATGGCCAATGCCAGCGCAGCCACGCGTGCGCTGCCGACACGGCGACTGAGCATGCCGCCGAGCACGCAACCCGCAGCGCCGATGCCGATCACCACGAACGCGAACGCCGACCCGCCGCCCTTGCCGTCCCATGCCGCCGTCACCAGCAGTGGCACCAGCGTCCAGAACGCGTAGAGTTCCCATTGATGGCCGAAATAGCCCAGCGCAGATGCGCGCAGGCGCGGCGCACGAAAGGCGAGGACGACCTCACCCAGGCGCAGGTGCGGCATGCCGCGTCGGCGCACGAGATGAGGCCCGTCGCCAAGTCGCCAGATCATGAGCGCTGCCGCCACCGCCAGCAGCGATGACACGAGGATGGTGGGCTGCCAACCCCAGCCGGCGTCGAGCGCGCGCACGCCATGCGGCAGCGCGGTCCCCAGCGTGAGCATGCCGACCAGCCAGGCCAGCGCGGCACCAGCCTGTTCCGGCACCCAGCTCACCACCAGCTTCATGCCCAGCGGATACACCCCGGCAAGTGCCAGGCCGACGACAAAACGCCATGCGAGCCCCTCGTCCAGACCCTGCGCCAACAACGCAAAACCCGCATTGGCCGCGGCGCCGATGAGCGCGCTGCACGCAAAGATGCGGCTGGCGGCAAAACGGTCGGCCAGGCCGGTGAGCGCAAACACGAGCGTGCCGACGATGAAGCCGAACTGGACCGCGTTGGTCAGGCGGCCGATGTCGGCGCTGTTCAGGCCCCAGGCCAGCATGAGATCGCCGCCCGCGCTGTTGGCGGAAAACCAGAGCGAGGTGCCGAACAGCTGGGCAAGGACGATGATGGCAAGTGGCGACGCGGGCATGAAACGGAGTCTGCCGCGAGAACAGGCGTCTTCTCAAGCGGGGAAACCCTCTGCCCGGGCGTAAAAAAAAGGCCCAGGCACTTTCGAGCCTGGGCCTGAATCCACATCACGAGGAGAGTGGAGGAGACAGGTGCGATATTACACAAGGGATTTGTGCGTTGCAACATCCAGGCCATCGAAAAGTGTTTCCGAGCGTGATCGATGACACACCCGGAGCGGGCTGTATCCGTGCGCAGGCCCAGCGGCTAACATTGCGCCTTTGCCGCCCACTGCCCGAAGACCGTGTCCCACAGCCCCTCAGAGCGCCCCAAGGTTCCGACCATCACGGTAGGCCTGCGCCCCCACCCCAGCAGCCCAGATGCAGCCGTTGCCGGCAGCGGCCCGGTCGGCCGCCTGCTCGCCACCATGTATGCCGCACCGGAAGGCGGTGCAGTGTTCGAGTTCCGTCTCGACGACAGCCGCATCGACCGCCTCGTCGTTCCCGCGCCGCAGCCTTCCGTCGCGGCCGACGGCCTATGGCAGCACACCTGCTTCGAAGTCTTCCTCGGGGTGCCCGGAGAGCCGACCTACCGCGAGTACAACTTCTCGCCCAGCGGCCAGTGGGCGGTGTACGCGTTCCAGGGCTGGCGCCAGCGCGTCGACGGTTTTGCCGCCGAGCAGGCACCCGAAATCCAGTGCGCCCACGACGCGGGCAGCCTGGTGCTGGAGGCACGCGTCCCGGCCGGACTGCTGCCGGCGGTGCCGCCGGGCACCGACCTCCAGGTCAGCCTGGCTGCCGTCATTGAACGCAAGGACGGTCAACTCGAGTATTGGGCGGTACGCCACGCCCCCGCTCAGCCCGACTTCCACGCCCGCGACACGTTCGTCCTCACGCTGGCCACCGCAACGCGCTCCCAGCCCTGATCCGCATGCCCCAATTCATCCAGTTCGGCCTCGATCGCTTGCTCGCCGAGCCGGCGCTACGCCGCCCGCTCGCCGGCCGTCGCATCGCCCTGCTCGCTCACCCGGCATCGGTGACCCGCGACCTCAAGCACTCGCTCGACGCCCTCGGCGCCTTGCCCGACATCACGCTATCGGCCGCTTTCGGCCCGCAGCATGGCCTGCGCGGCGACAAGCAGGACAACATGGTGGAGTCGGCCGACTATCGCGACCCGCTGCATGGCGTCCCGGTGTTCAGCCTGTACGGCGAAGTGCGCCGGCCGAACGCGGCGATGATGGACAGCTTCGACGTGCTGCTGGTCGACCTGCAGGACCTCGGCTGCCGCATCTATACCTTCATCACCACCCTGCGCTACGTGCTGGAAGAGGCGGCGAAGCATGGCAAGTCGGTGTGGGTGCTCGACCGCCCCAACCCGGCCGGACGGCCGGTCGAAGGCACGACGCTACAGCCTGGATGGGAGAGCTTCGTCGGCGCCGGTGCCTTGCCGATGCGTCACGGCCTGACCATGGGCGAACTCGCCAACTGGTTCGTGGCCACCCTGGGCCTCGACGTCGACTGCCGCGTGATTCCGATGCAGGGCTGGCAGCCCGAGGCAGCGCCCGGCTACGGCTGGCCGCTGGGCGAACGCAGCTGGATCAACCCCAGCCCGAACGCGCCCAACCTGTCGATGGCGCGCTGCTATGCCGGCACCGTGATGCTCGAAGGCACGACCCTGTCCGAAGGTCGCGGCACGACACGCCCGCTGGAGATCTTCGGCGCCCCCGATCTCGACGCACGCGCACTGATCGCCGAGATGCGTACCCTCGCACCCGAGTGGCTGCGCGGCTGTGTGCTGCGAGACTGCTGGTTCGAGCCTACCTTCCACAAGCATGCGGGCCGCCTGTGCAACGGCGTGCAGATCCATGTCGAGGCGCCTGAACACTACGCGCACCATGCCTTCCGCCCGTGGCGGCTGCAGGCGCTGGCCTTCAAGGCCATTCGCAGGCTTCAGCCCGACTATGCGCTGTGGCGCGACTTCGGCTACGAATACGAGTTCGACCGCCTCGCCATCGACCTCATCAACGGTTCGCCGGTATTGCGCGAGTGGGTGGACGACCCCGCCGCACGCCCACAGGACCTCGACGCCCTTGCCTGCGCCGACGAGGCGGCCTGGCTCGAGACGCGCGCGCCCTTCATGCTCTACCCGGGCTAGGCAGCGGGGGCGACCAGCGCACGTGCCTCGCCTAGCGCCGCGGCAAGGTCGTGACGCAACAGGGCCGCGGGCAGGTTTGGCGCGTGCAGGCGCAACAGCTGGGCATGAATCGCCGGCGGCACGACGACGAGCACGGCGATCGACTGCGCCTTCAGGCGATCGACCATCTCCTCGAGTGCGAACTGCGCCGACAGGTCCATGAAGGGCACCCGGCTGCAATCGAACACCGCGACCCGGGTGCCGATCACCTGGTCCACACGGTCGAGCAGCTGGCTGGTGGAGCCGAAGAAGAACGGACCGCCGACCTCGATCACGCGCACGCCGCTTTCCATGTCGGCGGCACGATCTCCCTCGCCCTCGCCGGCCTCGCGCGGCACCGGCCAGATGCGCAGGCTCGCCTGTGCGACCAGCTGGTGGATGATGAGCCCCATCGACAGCATGACACCGGCGGCCACGGCGACAATCAGATCCACCAGCACAGTCAGCAGGAATACCGCCGCCATCACCGCGACGTCGGCGCGCGGCGCACTGCGCAGCAGCTTGAGCAAGCGGTAGTCGAGGATGTCCACCCCGACCTTGATCAGGATCCCGGCCAGTACCGCGAGCGGGATCTCGCTCGCGAGCGGACCGGCCCCGAGCAGCAGGGCGAGCAGGAACAGCGCGTGCACGACCCCCGACAGCCGTCCCCGCCCGCCCGACTTGATGTTCACCACGGTACGCATGGTCGCGCCCGCTCCGGGCAGGCCGCCGGCAAACGCGCACAGCATGTTGCCGACGCCCTGGCCGATGAGCTCGCGGTTGGAGTGGTGGCGGGTGCGTGTCACCGAATCGGCGACCAGCGAGGTCAGCAGGCTGTCGATGGAACCGAGCATGCCGAGCGTGATGCCAAGCACCAGGATGGTCGTCCACGTCTCCAGGCTGAAGCTGGGCAGCGCAAGCTCGGGCAGACCGACCGGGATCTCGCCGATCACCGCGACGTCGAAGCCGGCGAGGGCGGACAGCGCGGTCATCGCCAGCAGCGCCACCAGCGGCGCTGGCACGATGCGGCTGATCGACATCGGTGTCCGGAACACGATGACGAGGGTCATGAGGCCGAGCAGCAGCGCCTCCCCGTTGAAAGCGCCGAGCACGCCGGGCAGGCCGAGGATCGCCCCCAGTGGCGAGGACGACGGCAGCGCGCCGAGCAAGGGCGCCAGCTGGAGCGCGATGATGATGACGCCGATGCCGCTCATGAAACCGGACACCACCGGGTAGGGAATGAAGCGCACGAGCGCCCCGGCACGCACCAGGCCGAGGCCGATCTGCACGATCCCACCCACCAGCACGGCCGCCATCGCCATGCCGAGATCGCCACCTACAGCGACGAGTGCCGACGCGAACACCACGGTCATCGGCCCCGTCGGCCCGGAGATCTGCATCCGCGTGCCACCGAGCAGGGCCGCGACGAGACCGAGCACGATCGCGCCGTAAAGGCCGGCCGCGGCACCCGCGCCGGAGGCGACACCGAACGCCAGCGCGAGCGGCAGCGCGACCACGCCAGCCGTCAGCCCCCCGAAGAAATCCCCCCTCAGCCGCGCCAACGCGGAAGCCCCCTGCTCCATCGATTCACCCATGCCCGATCGACAGCCTGGCGGGTGCGGCCGATTGCTCGGTTGCTGTCTCCCCCCGCCTCGTTCTTTTCGCCACGATGTGGCAAAAGAAGCGCCGATGCAAGCCTGCAGGGGCGTCTTGTCGTAGCATTGCGGAGGACACCGCCCCAACGCGAACGCCACCCCGCCCACTACACCAAGACGCGCGGCCACGCCCGGACCGACGCGACCGGAGAATCGCCACGATGATCAAGCACGGACTCCAGATTTTTGCCTGCAGCGCCAGCCGCGACCTCGCCTGCGACATCAGCCAGCGCCTGGGCATGCGGCTCGGGCAACTGGACATCTCGCGCTTCTCCAACGACAACCTGCGGGTGCAGATCCAGGACAACGTGCGCGAGCGCGACGTGTTCGTGTTCCAGTCCTTCACCGAACCGGTGAGCGAACACATCATGGAGTTGCTGATCACACTCGACGCGCTGCGCAGCGCCTCGGCCCAGCGCATCACCGCCGTGATCCCCTACTACTCGTACGCACGCTCGGACAAGAAGGACGCGCCACGCATCTCGATCACCGGCCGTCTCATTGCCGACCTGCTGCACACTGCCGGCGCCGATCGCGTGCTCACCATGGACCTGCATGCCGACCAGGTGCACGGCTTTTTCAGCGTGCCGGTTGACCACCTGACCGCGGTGACGCTCATCGTCGAGCACTTCCGCAACCGCTATGACCTGTCCAACATGGTCGCGGTCGCCACCGACGCGGGCGGCGCCAAGCGGGCCGGGCGTTTTTCGGAGAAGCTGGGCATCCCGATGGCGATCATCGACAAGCGTCGGGTATCGGACACCACGGTCAAGCAGGGCTATGTGGTGGGCGAGGTCGCCGGCCGCGACGTGGTGATCTTCGAGGACGAGATCGCCACCGGCGGCACACTGGTGTCCTCGGTCGACACGCTCAAGGCGGCAGGCGCGAAGAGCGTGCATGCGGCAGCCACCCACGGCGTGCTGTGTGGCCCAGCCATCGAACGCTTGCGCAACGCCGCGCTCGACAGCATCGTCGTCACCAACACCGTCAACCTGCCGGCGGAAAAACGCCTCGACAAGCTCACCGTGCTCAATGTTGCACCGCTCTTTGCTGCCGCCATCGAGCGCATCCACAGCGGCCAGAGCGTAGGGGCCCTGTTCGAGTGAGCGTACGCGCCCGACCGCTTACTTGTCGGGCCGCAGCGACACCATCCAGTAGGTCACGCCCAGCGCCAGCACGATGACGCCGATGGCGAACAGGTACATCGGCTCGAGCGTACTGAGGTCGAGCACGATAACCTTGCGCGCGATCGCCATCAGCGCGGTCGCGATCACCAGCTTGACGTGGATGACATCGTCGCGCAGGTAGAGCGTGATGTTGACGAAGATCTCGATCGCGATCAGGACGGCGAGAAAGGCCGCAAAGACGACGAAGATGTCGTTTAGATCGAGCAGCAGGAATGGCGGCGAGGACAGCTTCTCGTAGAGCACGAGCACGACGTCGGCTACCGTCCACAGGATCACTGCGACCATCAGCACCGCGAGCACGCGGATCGCCTGGCGGATGACCCAATGCAGGCGGTCGATCAGGGGGTCGTCGACGCGCTCGCCGAGGTGGTTGTCGTGCTCGGAGGCGCGCATGTTCCTGTTGTCCGACATGATGATCTCTCCATGCCTGCCGCCCGCGCCCGGCCTGCCCCCTGTTGGACCTGCAGGCCGGACGTGCGGTGCTCAGTTGAGTTTTCCAGGGGATGCCTTCATTCCCCACTTCTCCAGTGCGCGCCCGAGAACCTCGACCTCGGCGAGCGTCTCGACGCCATCGGCGCTGACGATGTCCTGCATCGCGCGCAGCAAGGCTTGCTGCAGGGCCGGTTCGGAGATGTCTTCCAGAACCAGATCGAGAACCTCGTCGGCCAGCCTGAGCCGCATGCCATCCATGTAGTGCGCACCCAGCATGAGGTCGTCGCAATACTCGCGCAGGATGCGTTCGAATTCGAGCTGACCGATCCCCAGGCGGCGGGCGAGGTCCGTCCGCATTGCGGCATCAATCTCATCACGATCCAGGCCGCCGTCGGCCAGTACGGTCAGGGCGAGGATGCGGGCGGCGGCGGGCGTGCTGTCGGCTTCGTAGTGGCGCATGGCGATGTCTCCTGTGGTGTCGGAAGCACTGCAACCGCCTGACATTCCCGGTCGGAATGCACTGCGTGCTGCAGGTGAGCCAGACCTTAACGGAGAACAGTTCTCATAAAAAGTCGATTATCATTAGGCCAGAAATCGATTTTTTAGATGGAACCTCATGGCGAACGCAAATATCGATCTCAACTTCAAGCACCTGCGCTACTTCTGGATGGTGGCCCGTGTGGGCTCGATCGCAGGTGCGGCGCGGATGCTGAACCTGGCACCGCATTCAATCAGCGCCCAACTCGCGACCTTCGAGGCTACGCTCGGCGTGACCCTGTTCCGGCGTGCCGGTCGCCGGCTCGAACTCACCGAAGCGGGCGAGCGCATCCTCGGCCACGCCGAGGAAATCTTCGCGCTGGGCGAGCAGGTGGTGGAGATCGTGCGCGACGACGGGCTGCGCCGCGACTTGCCGTTCCGGATCGGCATCCCGGACAGCATGCCCAAGTCGGTGGCCCACCGCCTGATCGAGCCGGCGCTGCGCGTCGACCGGCCGGGGCGGCTGGTGTGCCGCGAGGCGCCACTGACCGAGCTGCTGGGCGAGCTCGCGCTGCGCCGGCTCGACCTGATCATCGCCGACCGCGCCATGCCCGCCGAGGTCGGCGTGCGCGGCCACAGCACCCTGCTCGCCGAAAGCGGGCTCACGGTATTCGCGGCGCCAGAGTTGGTGCCCACCCTGCAGGGGACCTTCCCCGCGATGCTGGACGGCGCCCCCTTCCTGCTACCGGGTCAGGACGTCGCCCACCGCGCGGCCATGCTGCGCTGGTTCGAGGAGCGCCAGTTGCAGCCCGACGTGATCGCCGAGTTCGACGACAGCGCGCTGCTGAAAGCCTTCGGCCAGGGTGGTGCCGGGCTGTTCGCAGCACCAACCATGATCGAACCCTACGTGCGCGCACAGTATGGTGTGATGCGCCTCGGTGAGATGGCGGAGGTACGCACGCGGGTGTACGCGATCACCACCGAACGCAGGCTGTCGCACCGGGCCATGAAAGCCATTCTCGACAACGCATCGCCCAACGACGATGCGGCAGGCTGCGCAGGTCAGCCCTGAGCCTGGCCTGCCTGCTGGGCTGCAATCTCCGCGCGCACTTGCTCCATATCGAGGCCGCGCACGCCCTGAATGACCTGTTCGAGCGCGCTCGCCGGCAAGGCACCGGACTCGCGGAACACCATGACACCCTCGCGGATCACGGCGATGGTGGGGATGGAGCGGATCTGGAATGCGGCGGCAAGATCCTGCTGCGCCTCGGTGTCGATCTTGCCAAAGACGATATCCTGATTGGCCTCAGCCGCAGCCTCATATACGGGTGCAAAGTTGCGGCAGGGGCCGCACCAAGCTGCCCAGAAGTCGAGGAACACGATTGCGTTCTGTTCGACCGTATCGTTGAAGTTGTCGGCGGTGATCTCGAGCGTGGGCATGACAGCCATTCCAGGAAAGTCAAACCCGCATGATACACGCGAGCCCGTCCGCTCCCTCGCTCACCCACCGCGACGGATCTTCGCAGGAGCGGCGCCAGCCACGCGCCACGGGTCGATCGGTTCGTTTGCCCCGGATGCACTGCCGGGCACGCAAGCAGCATGACGTTCCGCGCGACAGCGCCCATAATGGGGACAAGAAACACTGAATCCGCATATTCATCCGGCAATCCGCATGTCCCGCCCCGCCACGCTCCGCGACGTCATCTTCAAACGCCTGCTGCTGCTCGTCACGGGCGGCCTGCTGGCGGTCATGGCTGCCGTGGTCGGGTTCATCGTGCTGCCACTGCACGAGCGCCTGACTGCCAGCGAGTTCACCCGCGTCGCCGACCTGGTCGAAAACACGCTGCGCGAGACGGTCGAATTGCCCAGCCAGATCCTGCCCTCGGCAGCCGAGTGGCTTGCAGGACAGAAAGCACCCTTCGATGACACGCAGGCCGCCGAGCGCTACTTCAAGCCTCTGCTGAGCCATGTCCGCAACATCAGCTCGATCGTGATCGGCAACGAGGAGGGCCGCGGCTGGATGCTGCTGCGCCTGCCTGACGGTCGGTGGCGCAGTCGCAGCACCGACCTTCCAGGCACGGGCAGCGAACACCTCATCGTCGAGGAGGACGTTGCCGGCAATCGTAGCGAGCACTGGCAGACGCTCGACTACGACGCCCGCTCGCGGCCTTGGTACGAGGGCGCCGTCCGCCCAGGCACCGTGCGCTACTGGACGCCCCCATACACCTTCTACACCACCGGCCAGCCGGGTATCACGGTTTCCCAGGCCGTCAGCTTGAGCGATGGCAGCCAGGGGGCGATCGGTCTCGACATCCTGCTCGCCGAGCTGTCGACACGCACGCGAGAGGCACGCATCGGTGCAAGCGGCAGCACGCTCGTGCTCACCGAGGGAGAACTGGTGCTGGCGCTGCCACGCCGCCCCGACCATATCGCCGAGAGCGACTGGCTGGGCACACTGATGCTCCCCGCCAGTGCGCTAGGCCAACCCAGCATCAACGACGCGCTGTCGCTGTGGCGCCAGGCTGGCCGTACACGCTTCTCGGCGAGCCGCTTCAACTCGGAAGGGGAGGACTGGATCGCGGCAATGACGCCGTACGAGGTGGGCGAGCAGCGCCTGTGGGTACTCACTCTCGCCCCCGCCCGCGAGTTCGAGCCGGCATGGTCGCTCATCGGGCTCACCATCGCCGCGACACTCGGCATTCTGATCGGCGTCGCCGCCGTCATCGCGCAGCGGCAGGCACGCACTATCGCTGCACCGCTCGAGATGCTCGCAGTGCAGGGCAAGCGCATCGGAGCGCTCGATTTTTCCCGGCCGCCTCCACTGCGTACGCGCATCGCCGAGCTCGCCCAACTGAGCACCACGCTCGACGAGATGCGAACCCTGCTCGGCCGCAACCAGACGGCGCTGGCCACCCAGGCCGGTCAGCTGCAACTGCAGGTGGAGGAGTTGCAGACGGCCGAGCATCGCATCCACGCCCTCGCCTACTTCGACCCCCTCACCCAGCTACCCAACCGGCGACTGCTGATGGACCGTCTCGCCCATGTCCTCGAGGCCGGCAGGCGCCGCACCAGCCACTGCGCGCTACTGCTGCTCGATCTCGACAACTTCAAGGTGCTCAACGACACCCTCGGCCACGACCATGGCGACGAACTGTTGCGCGAGGTCGCCCGGCGGCTCTCGCAGGCGGTTCGCAGCGGCGACACCGTCGCCCGCCTGGGCGGCGATGAGTTCGTCGTGATCCTCGAGGACTTGAGCGAAGACCACGACGAAGCCCGGCAGCAGGTGGGCGAGATCGGGCGCAAGATCCTGCAGGTGATCGAGCACTCGTACCAGGTACACAAGTTCAACGCCGATATCTCCGCCAGCATCGGCGCCGTGCTGTTCGGCCAGGAAGCAGGGACTGCCGAAACCGCGCTCAAGCATGCGGACATGGCGATGTACCAGAGCAAGGCGCTGGGCCGCAACTGCCTGAGCTTCTTCGGCCCCGAGCTTGCGGTGAAGCTGAGCGCGCGCGCCGGCCTCGAAGCCGATCTGCGCCACGCCCTGGAAGCGGGCCAGATCCATCTCCACTACCAGGCCGTGGTCGATGTCGGCGGCAGGCTGGTCGGCGCAGAGGCGCTGATGCGCTGGAGTCACCCCGAGCGTGGGCAGGTACCACCGGCAGAGTTCATCCCCGTGGCCGAGGAAAGCGGATTGATCATTGCACTCGGAACATGGGCGATCGAGTCCGCCTGCGATCAACTGCTGGCGTGGTCGGCGACCTATCCGCAGCACGCGCTCCAGATCGCCATCAACGTCAGCGCGCGCCAGTTTCACCATGCCGATTTCGTCGCGACGGTGACGGACATACTCGGCGCCCGCAACATTCCAGGCGCCTGGATCAAGTTCGAGCTCACCGAGAGCATGCTGCTCGAGGACACCGAAACGGTGGTCGAGCGCATGCAGCAGTTGCGGGCGCTCGGCATCGGCTTTGCCCTCGACGACTTCGGCACCGGCTACTCGTCGCTGAGCTACCTGAAACGGCTGCCACTGACCGCACTCAAGATCGACCGCTCCTTCGTCCGCGATGTGTTGACGGACCCCAACGACGCGGCGATCGCGCGCACCATCATCGCCCTCGCCCATACCATGGAGTTGCGCGTGATCGCCGAGGGGGTCGAACTGCAGGCGCAGTTCGACATGCTGGCGGCCGCAGGCTGCGATCGCTTCCAGGGCTACCTGATCGGCCGCCCCGAACCCAGCACAGTCTTCGGCACCCGCCTGGAGCCCCACCCGCCTGCCGCCTGACACGGCGTCGGGCCTCTCCATCAGCGCATCAAAGCAAGGGCGCCAGCCAGCGCGCCGCCTCCTCCACATCCATGCCGGTGCGGCGCGCCCAGTCTTCGAGCTGGTCGCGGCCGATCTTCGGGATGGCGAAGTAGTGGCTCTCGGGGTGGGCGAAGTAGAAGCCGCTCACCGCCGCTGCCGGCGTCATCGCATAGCTTTCGGTGAGATCCATGCCGATACGCGCGCGCGCGCCGAGCAGTTCGAACAGCGGGCCCTTCACGGTATGGTCGGGGCAGGCCGGATAGCCGGGCGCCGGGCGGATGCCGCGGTACTGTTCGGCGATCAGCGCCTCGTTGTCGAGCGTCTCATCGGCCGCGTAGCCCCAGCATTCCCGGCGCACGCGCTCATGCAGCCATTCGGCGCAAGCCTCGGCCAGGCGGTCGGCCAGGCTCTTGAGCATGATGGCGTGGTAGTCGTCGTGCGCCGCCTCGAACTCGGCGAGCTTGGCCTCGATGCCCAGGCCAGCAGTCACCGCGAAGGCGCCGATCCAGTCCGGCACGCCCGACTCCTTGGGTGCGACGAAGTCCGTCAGGCACCAGTGCGGTTTGCCCGCCGGGCGCTCGTGCTGCTGACGCAGGCCGTGCCACACCATGGCAAGGTGCTTGCGGTCCTCGCCGGTGTAGATCTCAATGTCGTCACCGACCGCGTTGGCCGGGAACAGGCCGAACACCGCCTTGGCCTGCAGCCAGTTCTCGGCGACGATCTTGTCCAGCATGGCCTTGCCATCCGCGAACACGTTGCGCGCGGTCTCGCCCACCACCTCGTCATCGAGAATGGCGGGGAAGCGGCCGGCGAGGTCCCAGGTCTGGAAGAAAGGGCCCCAGTCGATATAGCTCGCCAGCTCGCCGAGTTCGACGTCGATCGCCTGCACGCCGAGCATGTTGGGACGCGGCGGCTGGTAGGGCGTGAATCCGGCCTGGTGGGCAGTGCTGCACGCGGCCACGCGCTCGGCCGTCCAATCGGTACGGAAAGCGTTGGCACGCGCTGCCTCGAGGCCGACCAGCTGCATGCCCTTCTTGCCGGCGTGCAGGACGCGGATCTTCTCGTAGTCGGCAGCGACCTCGGCCTTGAAGGCCTCGCTCTGGCCCTCGGACAGCAGTGCGGTGACCACGCCCACTGCGCGCGAGGCGTCGGGCACGTACACCACCGGCTGGTCGTAGTGCGGCGCGATCTTGATCGCGGTGTGGTTGCGGCTGGTGGTGGCACCGCCGATCAGCAGCGGCACCTCGAAACCCTGGCGCTTCATCTCGGCGGCAACGTGGGCCATCTCCTCCAGCGAGGGGGTGATGAGGCCTGACAGGCCGATGGCCTGCGCGCCGTGTTCCTTGGCCGCCTCGAGGATCTTCGCTGCCGGCACCATCACGCCGAGGTCGATCACCTCGTAGCCGTTGCAGCCGAGCACCACGCCGACGATGTTCTTGCCGATGTCGTGCACGTCGCCCTTCACCGTGGCCATGATGATGCGGCCCTTGCTGCTGGCGCCGGTGCGCAGCTTCTCGGCCTCGATGTAGGGAATGAGGTGGGCGACGGCCTGCTTCATCACCCGCGCCGACTTCACCACCTGGGGCAGGAACATCTTGCCTGCGCCGAAGAGGTCGCCGACCACGCTCATGCCCGCCATCAGCGGGCCTTCGATGACCGCCAGCGGCGGCTTGCCTTCGGCCTCGAGCTTGGCGCGCACCTCTTCGGTGTCGGCGACGACGAACTCGGTGATACCCTTGACCAGTGCGTGGCTCAAGCGCTCTTCCACCGACCACGCGCGCCAGGCGAGGTCCTGGGTGGACTCCTTGGCCTGGCCCTTCACCGTCTGCGCCAGCTCGACCAGGGCCTCGCCCGCCCCCGCACGGCGGTTCATCACCACGTCCTCGACCTTGTCGCGCAGCACCGGGTCGAGCTCGTCATACACGCCGAGCTGGCCGGCGTTGACGATACCCATCGACAGCCCGGCCTTGATCGCGTGGTAGAGGAACACGGTGTGGATCGCCTCGCGCACCGGGTCGTTGCCGCGGAAGCTGAAGGACACGTTCGACACCCCGCCCGAGGTCTTGGCGTAAGGCAGGTTGTCCTTGATCCACGCCACGGCGTTGATGAAGTCGACCGCGTAGTTGTCGTGCTCCTCGATGCCGGTGGCGATGGCGAATATGTTGGGATCGAAGATGATGTCTTCGGCCGGGAAGCCGGCGCCGCCTTCGGCAACGGGCTTGACCAGCAGCTTGTAGGCACGCTCGCAGATCTCCGTCTTGCGGCGGAAGGTGTCGGCCTGGCCCTGCTCGTCGAAGGCCATCACGATCACCGCGGCGCCATAGCGGCGCGCGAGCCGCGCCTGGCGCAGGAACTCGGCCTCGCCCTCCTTCATCGAGATCGAGTTGACCACGCCCTTGCCCTGTATGCACTTGAGGCCGGTCTCGATGACCGACCACTTCGACGAATCGAGCATGATCGGCACGCGCGAGATGTCGGGCTCGGTAGCGATGAGCTTGCAGAAGCGCTCCATGGCGGCGACCGAATCGAGCATCGCCTCGTCCATGTTGATGTCGATGACCTGGGCGCCGTTCTCGACCTGCTGGCGCGCCACCGCGAGCGCGTCGTCGAAGCGGCCTTCGAGGATCATGCGCGCGAAGGCCTTGGAGCCGGTAACGTTGGTGCGCTCGCCGACGTTGACGAACAGGGCGTCGCCGCCGACGTTGAAGGGCTCGAGGCCCGACAGGCGCAGCTTCTTCTCGATGGTGGGCACGACGCGCGGCGCGAGGCCTGAAACGGTTTCGGCAATCGCCGCGATGTGCGCCGGCGTGGTGCCGCAGCAGCCGCCGACGATGTTCACCAGGCCACTCTGCGCCCACTCGCGAATCTGGCTGGCGAGGTGCTCGGGCGTCTCGTCGTAGCCGGTGGGCGACAGCGGGTTGGGCAGGCCGGCGTTGGGGTGGGCGGACACGTGGGTGTCGCAGGCGTTGGACAGTTCCTCGACGTACTGGCGCAGCTGGTCGGCGCCGAGCGCGCAGTTGAGGCCGAAGCTGATCGGCTGCGCGTGGCTGAGCGAATTCCAGAACGCCTCCGCGGTCTGGCCCGACAGCGTGCGGCCGGAGGCATCGGTGATGGTCCCGGAGATCATCACCGGCCAGCGCTTGCCGAGATCGTCGAAGAGCTTCTCGATCGCGAACACCGCGGCCTTGGCGTTGAGCGTGTCGAACACCGTCTCGATCAGCAGGATGTCGGCGCCGCCTTCGAGCAGGGCCTTGGCCGAGTCGTAGTAGTCGTCGACAAGCGCATCGAAGCTGATGTTGCGGAAGCCGGGATCGTTCACGTCCGGCGAGATCGACAGCGTGCGCGAGGTCGGCCCGAGCACGCCGGCACAGTAGCGCGGCTTGGCGGGGTTGTTCGCGGTGTATTCGTCGCACAGCTCGCGCACCAGGCGCGCACCCTCGACGTTGAGTTCGTAGGCCAGCGCCTCCAGCCCGTATTCGGCCTGCGACACGCGGGTGGCGTTGAAGGTGTTGGTCTCGATGATGTCCGCGCCGGCCTCGAGATAGGCGCGGTGGATGCCTGCGATCACGTCCGGGCGCGTGAGCACCAGCAGGTCGTTGTTGCCCTTGAGGTCCTTCGGGTGGTCGAGGAAGCGATCGCCGCGGTAGTCCGCCTCGCCCAGCTTTTCCTGCTGGATCATGGTGCCCATCGCGCCATCCAGGATCAGGATGCGGTCGGCGAGAAGCTGGCGGAGTTCGGTACTGCGATCGGCTTGCATGGGTCGGTCCTCGGTCGTTCGACGGTCGCCGGGCAACGCCACGCACAAAAGCGAACGGCGCCACAAACCGGCTGAAGGTTTGTGAGCGCCGTTGATCGGTTGCCGAGCCTGGCCCGCACAGGTTCGGTGGGTCGCAGCGCTCCTCGGCAAGGCTGCGATTCTAGCCGCAGTGCCGCGGCACTGCCAAGGAGGCAAGCGCGACCGGGTGGTCGCCGCTGCCGACATGCTGGCGCGAAAGCGGTGGGGTGCTCACCGTGGGAGCGGCACCCGCCGCGAGCTCTTCGGAGAATTCCCGGGACCCTGTCGCGCGGGAATCGGCAGGAACCAGCACGCTCACACGCCGCCGCCCCTACCAGTACCAGGGATGCGCAAATGGATGGCGGTAGAACGGGCGCGGATACCCCCAGCCCATGCCCCACCCCCAGGGGTGGCCGTAGTAGCCTGCCCAGCCACCGAAGAGCACACCGTCGCGCGGGTACACATAGGTCTGGCTGGTGCGCACGACCTTGTCGTCGATGAAGTGCACGTTGAACAGGGTCGCGATGCCCGGACCGTCATTGCGGACGTTCCAGTCCCACACCTCTTCACCGGAGTTGCGGAAACGCTGCTCGGAGCGATGCGTGCCGAGCAGGCGCGAGACCTGCTCCTTGTCCATGCCGCGCTCGACGCGTGCCAGGTTCTCGGGCGCGAGCGCATCCCACTGGCGCAGCACGACACCGCCCGCGTCCACCTCGACCATCAGGCAGGACCAGCCATTGGGCTGAGTCGCATACTCCAGTGTGGTTGTGCCGTCCTCGTTGGACCAGCGCCGCGTCGGCTCCCCGCGCTCGGCCAGCGCTTCGGCCTCGGTCGTGTATGGGCGCGGTGGTGCGAATGCGGCGCAACCGGCCAGCTGCATCACAAGCACGGCCAGTATCGTCCAGGCCAGGGCGCGCGCCACCGGCCAGGGCCACGCCGAGATGGGGCTGCCACCGATGCCGGTTGCCCCGCCATTGCTGTTTGCCATCCTTGCCTCCCTGCTTCGTCAGCGGCCGCGGTAGCGCGTGTATCGCCCCGTGCCCGTCACCCGTCCGTCGGTGTTGAAGGAGACGGTGAAGAAGACCGCATCGCCACCGCTGGCCTCGCCATGGTCAATCTTCCATTCCCACACCGTCTCCTGCTTGAGCGCGAAGAACTGACTGGAGGCCGCCTTGCCGAGCAGGCGGCGAACCTGATCCGCGTTCATGCCGCGTTCGACCCTGGCAAAGGTGCCTTCGTTCAGCACCTGATCGATGCTGCGCAGGATCTGGTCCGGGCCGATGGTGATCATGAAACACTCGATTCCCTCGGGCTGACGGCTGTATTCCCAGGTCAGCGAGCCGTCCTCGTTGCGCCACTCCATGTGCGGTGGACCGAAGCGCTCGCGCACCTCCACCGCGGTCGACACGCCGGGCTTGAGCTCCTTGACGTTGATGTAGTCGCAGGCGGTGATGCCGATGGCGGACAACAGGCCGCAGATCCAGGCGAGCAGGCGTTTCATGGTGGCTCCGGTTGGCAAGGCAGCGGAACCGCCATGTTACCGCGCACTCGCCCCCCAGATCCGCCCCCTCGGACGATGCATGCAGGCGGGAAGCGCACTTGCCTGCGGATCTTCACAACGCACTCTCGATCGGCATTTTGCACCGCACTGCGTGCACGTGCGACCCGAAGCGTAGCGCTGACCTGCGGGCCGCCGTGAGACGTGCCCAGCAATGGTGCGGCGAACCCTGTCCATGCGCCACGAAGGGGCTCAAGAGCTCCAGGCACGACATTCCCAATCGTAATATCAACGCCATATCAAAGACTTATTGCATTGCACAAGATTCGGCACAATTCCTGCAAAGGACGTCACGCGGCCCAGTCCTGGCCTGTATCCGTAGTTTCCCTAGCCATCTTGCGGAAGCCCGACTGCACGCGAAATACTTTGAAACACCCCCCGGAATCAACACGCCCAAGGCGGCCGGGAGTGTCCTTGCTCAGTCGGTACCCCATCCCTTCAGGAGGTGTTTGATGAAGCCTGTAAGAACTGCAGCTCTTTCCATCCTCGCCGCAACGACGCTCGGCCTGTCCTCTCATGCCAGCGCCGGCACCACGCTCGACGCAGTCATGAAGAAAGGCTACGTCCAGTGCGGTGTCAGCGACGGTCTTCCCGGTTTTTCCTTCACCGACGCGCAGGGCAACTACAAGGGCATCGACGTGGACGTCTGCCGTGCCGTCGCCGCAGCCGTGTTCGGCGATGCCAGCAAGGTGCGCTTCACCCCGCTGACTGCCAAGGAACGCTTCACGGCCCTGCAGTCCGGCGAGGTCGACGTACTGTCGCGCAACACCACCTGGACCAGCTCGCGGGATTCCGGGATGGGCCTGCATTTCGCCGGTGTCACCTACTACGACGGCCAGGGTTTTCTGGTGAACAAGAAACTCGGCGTCAAGAGTGCCAAGGAACTCGACGGCGCTGCGGTGTGCATCCAGGCCGGCACCACGACCGAGCTCAACCTCGCCGACTACTTCCGCAGCAGCGGCATGAAATACACCCCGATCACCTACGACAAGTCCGACGAGACCATCGTCGCGCTCGAGGCCGGCCGCTGCGACGTGCTGACCTCCGACCAGTCCCAGCTCTACGCCCAGCGCATCAAGCTCGCCAACCCGGAAGACTACGTGGTGCTGCCCGAGGTGATCTCCAAGGAGCCGCTCGGGCCGCTGGTCCGCCAGGGTGACGACGAGTGGTTCAACATCGTGCGCTGGACGCTGTTCGCCCTGCTCAACGCCGAAGAGGCAGGCATCTCCTCTGCCAACGTCGAAAAGGAAGCCGCCAGCTCGACCAACCCCGACGTCCGTCGCCTGCTCGGCGCCGACGGTGACTACGGCAAGGACCTGAAGGTCTCGAAGGACTGGGTGGTCAACATGGTCAAGCAGGTCGGCAACTACGGCGAGATGTTCGAGCGCAACGTCGGCATGGGCAGCGAGCTCAAGATCGCACGCGGCCAGAACGCGCTGTGGAACGCCGGCGGCCTCCAGTACGCACCGCCGGTACGCTGAACGCCTCAGCTGATGCCTCATGACCCGGACGCCGCGGCAGCGGCGCCCGGGCCTCGACTGCAGCCCAACCTTCACCAACCGAGCGTCGCATGCATACTCCGGCAAGCAGCCCGCCGCCGCGGGCCTCCATGCTCAACGACCCCAAGGTCCGGGGCCTGGTGTTCCAGGTCCTCGCGATTGCAACGGTGATCGCGATCGGCTGGTACCTGTTCGACAATACCCAGACCAACCTGGCCCAGCGCGGCATCACCTCGGGCTTCGACTTCCTCGATCGCTCGGCCGGCTTCGGCATCCTGCAGGCCCTCATCCCCTACACCGAGAGCGACACCTACGGCCGCGTCTTCCTCGTCGGCCTGCTCAACACCCTGCTCGTCGCCGTGCTCGGCATCGTACTGGCCACGATGATCGGTTTCATCGTCGGCATCGCGCGTCTGTCACCCAACTGGCTGATCAGCCGGCTGGCTGCCATCTACATCGAGATCTTCCGCAACATCCCGCCATTGCTGCAGATCTTCTTCTGGTATTTCGCGGTGTTGCGAGCCATGCCACCGCCACGCGACAGCCATGCGGTCGGCGACGCGATCTTCCTCAACATCCGTGGGCTCTATCTGCCTTCGCCGAGCGCAGCCGATGGGTTCTGGGCCTTCGTCACCGCGCTGGCGCTTGCCATCCTCGCCTGCGTCGTGCTGGCACGCTGGGCCAAGGCCAGGCGGGAAGCAACGGGCCAGGCCTTCCCGCTGCCCGCGGCCTGCATCGCGCTGCTGGTCGTCGTGCCCGCGGCCGCCATCGGCCTTGCCGGAACACCGCTGCATTGGAGCGTGCCAGCGCTGACCGGCTTCAACTTCCGTGGCGGCTGGGTGGTGATCCCCGAGCTCGTGGCGCTCAGTGTGGCACTTTCGATCTACACCGCCGCCTTCATCGCCGAAATCGTGCGCTCCGGCATCCAGGCCGTCAGTCACGGCCAGACCGAGGCCGCGCGCTCGCTGGGACTGCGTCCGGGGCCGACGCTGCGCCTCGTCATCCTGCCGCAGGCGATGCGGGTGATCATCCCGCCGCTCACCAGCCAGTACCTCAACCTGGTCAAGAACTCGTCTCTGGCCGCTGCGATCGGCTACCCCGACCTCGTCTCGGTGTTCGCCGGCACCGCGCTCAACCAGACCGGACAGGCAATCGAGACCATCGCCATCACGATGTCCGTCTATCTCGCAATCAGCCTTGCGATCTCGATCCTGATGAACATCTACAACAAGCGCATCGCGCTGGTCGAACGCTGAGGGAGCGACACGCCGATGAGCACCACACACCACTTCAAGCCCAGCCTGCCACCGCCAGCGATGTCGGTCGGCGCCATCGGCTGGTTGCGTGCCAACCTGTTCTCCAGCCCCTTCAACACCCTGCTCACGCTCGTGTCGGCCTGGCTGCTGTGGCTGATGGTGCCGCCAGTGCTGAACTGGGCCTTGTTCGACGCGACCTGGAGCGGTTCCAGCCGCAGCGACTGCAGCGCCGGCGGCGCGTGCTGGGTGTTCATCCAGAGTCGCTTCAGCCAGTTCATGTATGGCTTCTACCCGGCGGAGCTGCGCTGGCGGGTCGACCTCACGGTGATCCTCGCCATCGTCGGTGCCGCCCCACTGTTCTTCCGCGCGATGCCGAAGAAGTGGGTGTACGGAGTGGGCTACCTGCTCGTCTACCCCTGGCTGGCGTTCTGGCTGCTCTACGGCGGGCCCGGGCTCGACGTCGTCGAGACCAGCCAGTGGGGCGGGCTGATGCTGACCCTGGTGATCGCGGTGGTCGGCATCGCCGGGGCAATGCCGATCGGAATCCTGCTCGCGCTCGGCCGGCGCTCGGAGATGCCGGCAATCCGGGTGATCTGTGTCACCTTCATCGAGTTCTGGCGCGGCGTGCCGCTCATCACCGTGCTGTTCATGTCCTCGGTGATGCTGCCCTTGTTCCTGCCCGAGCAGGTCAGCATCGACAAGCTGCTGCGCGCACTCATCGCGGTAACGCTGTTCGAGGCCGCCTACATCGCCGAAGTGGTGCGCGGCGGCCTGCAGGCCATCCCGAAGGGCCAGTACGAGGCCGGCCGGGCGCTCGGCCTCGGCTACTGGCGGCTGATGGGGCTGGTGATCCTGCCGCAGGCGCTGAAGCTGGTGATTCCGGGCATCGTCAACACCTTCATCGCGCTCTTCAAGGACACCAGCCTGGTCATCATCATCGGCCTGTTCGACCTCTTCAACAGCATCCATCAGGCCACGGTCGACCCCGCCTGGCTGGGCTTCTCCACCGAGGGCTACGTCTTCGCCGCTGCGGTGTACTGGATCTTCTGCTTCGGCATGTCGCGCTATTCGATGCATCTTGAACGACGCCTGCATACCGGACACAAACGATAGGACCGCCCCGTCATGACCGAAAAGACGAACACGCGCACCCCCGGCGAGGACATCATGATCCGCATGGAGGGCGTGAACAAGTGGTACGGCGAATTCCACGTCCTCAAGGACATCGACCTCGCCGTCAGGCAGGGCGAGCGCATCGTGCTGTGCGGGCCGTCCGGCTCGGGCAAGTCGACCACCATCCGCTGCATCAACCGCCTGGAGGAACATCAGAAGGGCCGCATCGTCGTCGACGGCGTCGAGCTGACCTCGGACCTCAAGCACATCGAGGCCATCCGCCGTGAGGTGGGCATGGTGTTCCAGCACTTCAACCTGTTCCCGCACCTCACCGTGCTGCAGAACTGCACACTGGCGCCGATGTGGGTGCGCAACATGCCCAAGCGCGAAGCCGAAGAGGTGGCGATGCACTACCTCGAGCGCGTTCGCATCCCCGAGCAGGCCGGCAAGTACCCCGGCCAGCTCTCCGGCGGCCAGCAGCAGCGGGTCGCGATCGCGCGCGCGCTGTGCATGAAGCCCAAGATCATGCTGTTCGACGAACCCACCTCCGCGCTCGACCCGGAGATGGTGAAGGAGGTGCTCGACACCATGATCCAGCTCGCCGACAGCGGCATGACCATGCTGTGCGTGACGCATGAGATGGGCTTCGCGCGCACCGTGGCCGACCGCGTCATCTTCATGGACCGCGGCGAGATCATCGAACAGGCGCCGCCCGAGACTTTCTTCTCCAACCCGCAGAACGAGCGCACCAAAACCTTCCTCGGCCAGATCCTCAATCACTGAGCCGGACCAGCGATCGATCGACACCGACAGCCCAACAAGAAGGCCGGCCCGGGTTACCCCGGCCGGCCTTCGCACATCCTTCGACGGATGCTGGCTTACTTCATGTCGGCGATCGCCTCGTAGGTGCTGCCGCTGACCTTGAAGAAGGCGTAGTTGCCCGGCACGTCGCCGGCGGCATCGAATTCGTGGTCGCCGGCGGCGCCCTTGTAGTCGATGTCCTTGCCTTCGGCGATCAGCTGCTTGGCCTTGGCCCACTCGCCGGCCATGATCGGCTCGCCCGGCGCCGACGCCACGGCGCGCAGCGACTCGGCGAGCTTGGCCTTGTCGCCACCGGCCTTCTCGATCGCGAGCGCAACCAGGAAGGCGGCGTCGTACGAGGTGGTGGTGAAGATCGCGTCGGGGTTGCCACCGGCGGCCGAGAACGCGGCGCGGAAGGCATCGAGCGAGGCCGAGGCCTCGCCCACCGGCGCCGAGGCGAAGAAGCCGCCCAGGTTCTGCTCGCCGAGCGAACGGATGACGGCCTCGGACTTCATGCCGTCGGCACCGATGAAGGTCTTGAAGAAGTTGTTCTCCAGGGCCTGGCGCAGGATGGTGAGGCCGGTGCCATCGCCGTAGTCGAAGATGACCAGGGTGTCGGCACCGCCGCGGGCGAGCTGGGCGAGGTCGGAGCGGTAGGAAGCCTTGCCGTCCTCATGCCCGGAGTAGCCGGCGATGGTGCCGCCATTGGCTTCGTACTCGGCCTTGAAGGACTCGGCCAGGCCCTTGCCGTAGTCGTTGTTGAGGTAGGCCACCGCCACCTTGTCGATGCCGCGCGCCTTGAGGGTGCGCGCGAGTGCGCGGCCCTGGTAGTCGTCGGACGGCACGGTGCGATAGACGAGGTCCTTGTCGTTGATCTTGGTGATCTCGGGCGAGGTCCCCGAAGGCGTCACCATCAGCACGCCTGCCGGCACCGTGACCGAGTTGGCCGCGGCCAGCACCGCGCCCGAGCAGTGCGGACCGACGGTGGCGATGACGCGGTCGATGTTGACCGCCTTGGTGGCGGCGTCGGTGGCGTTCTGCGGGTTGCAGGCGCTGTCGCCGACCACGACATCGAGCTTGCCGCCGTTGAGGATGCCGCCCTGTTCGTTGACCTGGGCGATGGCCAGGCGCGAGGCGTCGAGCATGGACGGCGCCATTGCCGCGATCGGGCCCGAGATGCCGCCGAGCAGGCCGATCTTGACGTTCTGCGCGTGCGCGGGGCTTGCCAGCACGGCCGCACCGAGCAGCGAGCCGACGAGGGTTGCGAGCGTCTTCTTGTTCACTAGGGTCACCTCCAGAATGTGCCGGGGGCACGGGTTGTCTGAATGGGGCGCAGCGCGGCCCCGGTCAGGGAAGGGGTCACAGCAAAGCGGTCAGGCACCAGGGCCGGGCGGGCTTCATCGTCGGGACGATGCAGCGCCAGCCTGGCGCTCGGGCAGGATGCCCTCCGGCCGGAAACGCAGCACCAGCTGCAGCGTCAGGCCGATGATGAACACGCGTGCGTACTTGGCCTGGATCGCTACCTCGGTGGGCAGACGGTCGGTGAGCAGTTCGGACACCGACCAGATGATCCAGATCGCCGCCGCGCCAAGGATGGCGCCGCGGTTGTTCCCGGAGCCGCCGAGGATGAGCATGATCCAGATCAGGAAGGTGGCAATCATCGGGTCGATCGCCTCGGGCGTGATCGAGCGATTGAAATGCACGAACAACGCGCCCGCCAGGCCCATCAGCGCCGAACCGAAGACGAAGGCCTGCAGGCGGCGGTCCGCCACCCGCTTGCCCATGGCAGCGGCGGCGTTCTCGTTGTCGCGGATGGCCCGCATCATGCGGCCCCAGGGCGCATTAACCTGGCGCTCGACGAGCATGTAGGCAAGCAGCACCAGCACCACAACGATCGCCAGGAAGGCCAGCTGCGACTGCATGTAGGGCAGCTCGCCGAAGGGCCGCGGGATTCCGGTGATGCCGCGCACGCCGCCGGTGAGCCAACCTTCGGTACGGATCACCAGGCGGATGATCTCGGCGATGCCGATGGTGGCAATCGCCAGATAGTCGGAGCGGAAGCGCAGGCAGATCTTGCCGATCGGCCAGGCGATGGCGGCGGCGACAAGCATCGCTGCCACCCAGCCCAGCACCATCGGCAGCTCGAAGCCGCCCAGGCGGTGCGCTGCCGGCAGGCTGGTGAGGATGGCCGAAGTGTAGGCACCGATGGCGAAGAAACCGGCGATGCCGGCATTGAACAGACCGGTGAAGCCCCACTGGATGTTGAGCCCGAGCGCGAGCAGGGCGTAGATGCCGATGAGGATGGCCATGAAGACCGCGTAGTTGGCGAGACCGAGCAGATCCATCAGAGCACCTTGCCGTTGAGCAGGCCGCGCGGGCGGACGAGCAGGATGAGCAACAGCAGCGCAAAGGCGGTTGCCGCCTTGTACTGCGCCGGCAGGATGAAGATCGACAGCTCCTCGGCGATGCCCACCACCAGGCCTCCGAGCACCGCGCCCTCGACCCGCCCCACCCCGCCGACGATGGCGGCGGCGAACATCGGCAGCAGCAGCTGCCAGCCCATCATCGAGTGCAGTTCGGTGTTGATGCCGAGCATGAAGCCCGAGGCCGCGCACAGCGCGCCAACGATGGCCCAGGTCAGCATCGTCACCTTGCGGTTGTCCACCCCGGACAGACGGGCCAGATCGGGGTTGTCGGACATCGCTCGCATCGCCTTGCCCCACTTGGAGTGACGCAGGAAGAGCGCGAGGCCGACCACGATCAGCACCACCGAGGCCAGGGTGTAGAGCTCACGCGGACGCAGCAGGATGCCGAAGTAGGAATCCGGTCGTACGATGCCGGTGGCGTAGGTCTTGGGATCCACGCCCCACACCACCTGCACCACCGAGCGCAGCATCAGCGCCACGCCCAGCGAGGCCATCACGGTAACGATCTTGGGCCGCGCCTTGAGGTAGTCGTAGAAGGCCTTGTCCACGCCGATGGCCACGACCGCGGTCGCCGCCATCGCCACCGGCAGCGCCGTCCATGGGTCCATGCCACCGGCGACGAGGGCGAGCGCGATGAAGGCGCCCAGCGTGGCCATGTCGCCATGGGCGAAGTGGGCGAAGCGCAGGATGCCGAACACCAGCGTGATGCCGATGGCGCCGACCGCGTAGATGGAGCCGAGGACGATGCCCGGCACCAGGTAGAAGTTGAGGAAATCGAGCAGGGGCATGATTCGTCCTGTCAGCCGCCGAGGAACATCTCGGCCACTTCACGATCGGCGAGCAGGGCCTGGCCCGTGCCCTCGTGGCGGTTGGCGCCGGTTGCCAGCACGTAGCCGCGGTCGCAGAAGGCCAGCGCCTGCTTGGCGTGCTGCTCGACCAGCAGGATGGACACGCCGGCGTCGCGTACGTCGCGGGTGATCTGGAAGATCTGCTCCATGTATTTGGGCGAAAGGCCGGCAGTGGGCTCGTCGAGCAGCAGCAGCTTGGGGTCGAGCATCAGCGCGCGGCCCATCGCCACCATCTGGCGCTGGCCGCCGGAGAGATCCCCCGCCAGGTTCCTGCGTTTGGCCTTGAGGTCGGGGAAGAGGCCATAGACGCGGTCGTAGGCGGCCGAGAGGTCGCCGCCGCGCAGGAAGGCACCCATTTCGAAGTTCTCGTGCACCGTCATCTCGCGGAACACGTTGTCCACCTGCGGCACGTAGCACACCCCGCGCTGCACGATGCGGTTGGGCGCCCAGCCGGTGATGTCCTCGCCGTCGAACACGATCGCCCCGCCACGCACGTTGAGCAGCCCGAAGACGGCCTTCATGGCGGTAGATTTACCGGCCCCGTTGGGGCCGACGATGACGACGATCTCGCGCTCGGCCACCGTGATCGACACGCCCTGCAGGATGTCGGCGTCGCCATAGCCGCCACGCACGTCCTTCATGTCGAGCAAGGGCATCACAGGTCCTCCTTGTGGAGTTCCTGCTCGCGCAGCTGCTCGACCTTGGGGTCGTGCTCGAACTCATTGCGCTCGATGGCCGAGGGCGTCTCGCCGAGATAGGCCTCGAGCACGCGGGCGTCCGAGCGCACGGTATGGAAGTCGCCCTGGATCAGCACCTTGCCTTCGGCCATGCACACCACCGGCTGGCACAGCTTCTCGATCATCTCCATGTCGTGCTCGATGAGGATGAAGGTGTAACCCCAGTCGCGGTTGAGGATGAGGATCTTCTCCTCGAGCTTGCGCAGCAGGGTGCGATTGACGCCCGCAGCAGGCTCGTCGAGCAGCACCAATTTGGCGTCGGTCATCATCGTGCGCCCCAGCTCGAGCAGCTTCTTCTGGCCGCCGGACAGGTTGCCCGCACGCTCGTCGGCGACGTGGCTGAGTTCGAGGAAGGCGAGCGTCTCGTCTGCCTTGCGGCGCACGGCCTCCTCGACGCGCTGCACCTTGCCCCAGGACAGCCAGTTGGCGAACAGATCCTCCCCCGGTTGCGCGGGCGGCACCATCATCAGGTTCTCGCGCGCAGTGAGACGGCCGAACTCGTGCGGGATCTGGAAGGTGCGCACCAGGCCCTTGTGGAAGAGCGCGTCGGTCGACAGCGGAGTGACATCCTCGCCCAGGAAGCGGATCGTGCCGGCCGTGGGCTGCAAGGCGCCGGCGATGAGGTTGAACAGGGTCGTCTTGCCAGCGCCGTTGGGGCCGATGAGCCCAAGGATCTCGCCCTCGTTCACCCTCATCGTACAGCCGTCGACGGCACGAAAGCCGCCGAAGGCTTTGACCAACCCATCCACTTCAAGCATAAGCATTCCTTGCTTGCGCGTAGCTCGCCCCGATGGGGCGGCGAAGGGCCGCTGCGACTGCTCACGCTGGTCACGACGGCAAAGTCTTTTTACCATCCGGTTACGATTCACGACTCTACAACAAGCCCCAGGGGGCGAGAAGTCAGGGCCAACCGCAAGAGAATGCCGCTGCCAGACCCGTGCATCCGCACGCCCCACGCCCCTGAACGCTGGCCACCTCGATGCCGCTTCCATTCTTGCCGACCGCCATGCGTACCACCACCACGGGCAAGCCCGGCGCATGCCGCCCCCTTGCGACCTGCCCGCGCCCGCCGCGGAGTCGCGGCGCATGAGCCTGCTGCACGCGTGCAAGGTCAGCAAGCGCTACGGCGGCCTGCAAGCGCTGGACGACATCTCGTTCGAAGTCGAACAGGGTGAGATCTTCGGGCTGATCGGCCCCAACGGCGCCGGCAAGACCACCCTGTTCAACCTGCTCACCGGCAGTGAACGTGCCGACAATGGCCACTTCACGCTTGGCGGCGAGCGCCTGCCTGCAGGCCCGCCGCATGCCGTTGCACGCTGCGGCATCGCCCGCAGCTTCCAGAACACCCGCCTGTTCCGCGAGCTGAGCGTGCTCGAGAACGCCATGGTCGCCGCCGACGCCCGAGCGCGGACCGGGTTATGGGCCACCCTGGCGGGGACGCGCGCGGCGCGTGCCGAGGAGGCGGCCTGCCGCGCCAGCGCCCTGCGCTGGCTCGACTATGTGGGCATCGCGCACCTTGCCGACGCCGCTGCCGGCACGCTGTCCTATGGCGACCAACGCCGGCTGGAGATCGCCCGTGCGCTCGCCGGCCAGCCACGCCTGCTCGCGCTCGATGAACCCGCGGCGGGCATGAACGCCACCGAGACGGGCGTACTGAAACGCCTGCTCGAGCGCATCAGGGCCGACGGCGTCACCATCGTCCTGATCGAGCATGACATGAGCCTGGTCATGGCAGCGTGCGACCGCATTGCCGTACTCGACTTCGGTCGGCTGATCGCGCAAGGCACACCCGCAGCGGTGCGGCACGACCCCGTCGTGATTGCCGCCTACCTGGGAGGCAGTCATGCAAGGTGACCGCACGCTGCTGCAGGTCGACGCGCTGACCGTCGCCTACGGCGGCATCGAGGCGGTGAAAGGGGTCTCATTCACCATCTGCGAAGGCGATCGCCACTGCCTGATCGGCGCCAATGGCGCGGGCAAGAGTTCCACCCTGGCCGCCATTGCCGGGGCCACGCCGCTGGCTGCAGGGAGGCTGCGCTTTGCGGGCGAAGACATAGACAAGCTGGAAGCCCACGCGCGCGTGCGCCGCGGCATCGCCCTGGTGCCCGAGGGGAGAGGGCTGTTCGCGCGCCTGACGGTGGCCGAGAACCTGCGCCTGGGCGCCTATGCGCGTAACGATCGCCACGGCATCGAGGCCGACCTCGACAAGGTCTTCACCATGCTGCCGCGGATTCACGAGCGCCTGCACCAGACCGCCGGCACACTCTCCGGCGGCGAGCAGCAGATGCTCGCCATCGCCCGTGCACTCATGTCGCGCCCGCGCCTGCTGCTGCTCGACGAGCCTTCAATGGGGCTGGCGCCACGCATCGTCGACACCGTGTTCGAGGCGCTGGACTCGGTGTCGACAGCCGGACTGGGGATCCTGCTCGTCGAGCAGAATGCCCGCCTCGCGCTCGAATTCGCCGCGCAGGGGCACGTGATGGAGAACGGCCGCATCGTCCTCAGCGGGCGCAGCCCGTCCCTGCTCGAGGACACGCGCGTACGTCGCGCCTATCTCGGCGGCGACTAGTGCAGGACGTGGATGCGCCGCGACCCGTATCCGTTGTTCAGAATATAATCCTTCACCCACGGAGCCGGAGCCCTGCACATGCAACACATCACGCCGAAGGAAGCCCATGCGCTGCTGCAGTCCAGGCCGGACGCACTGCTCATCGACGTCCGCAGCGAGATCGAATACCTCTTCGTCGGCCATCCGGTGGGCGCCATCCATGTGTCGTGGAACGACGGCCCAGACTGGGAGGTGAATCCGAACTTCGTGGGCGAGGTCAAGAAACTCGCCGGCAACGGCGGCCACCGCCCGATCCTGCTCATCTGCCGCTCCGGCAATCGCTCAGAAGTCGCGGGCGAGGCGCTCGAACAGGCGGGCTTCACCACCGTCTACAACGTCAGCCATGGCTTCGAAGGCGAACTCGACGCCAACCACCACCGCAACTCGGTCAATGGCTGGCGCTTCGACGGCCTGCCCTGGGCGCAGTGCTGAGCGCACGGCCCGCACTCACAGCGTCGCCTGGCGCCTCCGCCACATCCACAGCAGCCAGCACGACACACCGAGCCCCACGAACAGCGCCATGCCTGTGGCAAGACTGAGCGTACTCGTCCACAGCAATGGCGCCACCACGCCCGCCAGCAGCGCATTGATGCCGATCTGCATGAAGCTCTGGCAGCTCGACGCCATGCCGCGACGCGCCGGAAACAGATCCAGGGCGAGGATGTTCAGTGTCGGCGTGGCAATCGACATGCCGCAGCAATAGAGGCCGACCGCAAGCACGATCCAACGCTCCGCCCCAGGCAAGCCCGCGGACACGAGCAGGTTTGCCAGCACGGCCACGAACATGAGGGCAAACCCCGCCCCAACGGTGCGCCCCGGCCGCCAGACCCCGGCCATGCGCTCCGAGAGCAGCGAGCCGAGCATCATCCCGCCCACTGCGGGGCCGAACAGCCAGATGAACCCCGTCGTACCCAGGCCAAGGTGCTCGAGGATGAACACGGGCGCGGACATGACGTAGAGGAAAAAGCCGCAGAAATTGAGTGCGGCAGTCAAGCCGAGCAGCACGAAGGCCGGGCTGCCGAAGACCGCCCGGTAGCCGCGCAACAGTTGCGCCGGGTGCAGCGACTGGCGCTCCGCCACCGGCAAGGTCTCGGGCAGCAGGCGCCAGGTCGCCAGCGTGAGCGCGATACCGAACACGGCCAGGAAGATGAAGATCGAGCGCCAGCCGGCGAGCGCAAGGAGGGCAGCGCCCACCAAAGGCGCGATCGCCGGCGCAAGGGCGAAGATGAGCATCACCCTCGCCATCAGACGTTGCGCCTGTGCCCCCTCATGAACATCGCGCACCACGGCACGGCCCACGACAACGCCAGCGCCGCCGCATACGCCCTGCAGGACGCGCCCCAGCCACAGCCACTCGATGCTGGGCGCGACGGCACACAGTATCGAGGCCAGGGCGAACACCGCGGTCAGCACGAGCAGCACATGCCGGCGCCCATAGCGGTCGGCCAGCGCACCGTGCCACAGCACCATGCCCGCCAGCCCCAGCATGTAGGCGCTCAGGGTCTGCTGAACCTGGATCGCTGTCGCCTCGAGATCGGCGCCGATCCGCGGAAAGGCAGGCAGGTAGGTGTCGATCGAAAATGGGCCGATCGCGGACAATGCCGCGAGCAGCCAGGGCAACCAGAGTGCGTTGGCAGGCATGGAAGGAGTCAGCCGGATGCGGGAAGGAGGCACACAGCCCGTGTGAGGCGGTGCGCGTACGGCATCCAGGTCGGTTCGGGAACAAGGACACCAGCTTAACCCAGTGCGGGGGCGGGCGCCCGCAATCAGCGCCCATCGACGCTGCGCCGGTACTGGATGGCCTCGGCCACCTGCGCGGATCCGGGCTGAGCCAGGCCAGCCAGGTCGGCGAGCGTGCGCGCGACGCGCAGGATGCGGTGATAGGCACGTGCGGACAGGTTGAGGCGGCTCATTGCCTGCTTGAGCAGGCCCGCCCCGGCGGCGTCCGGTGTGCACCAGCGCTCCACCTGCCCCGGCTCGAGGCGGGCATTGACCGTGCCCTGGCGTTCGAACTGACGCGAGCGCGCCGTCGCCACGCGTGCGCGCACCGCGGCCGAATCCTCCCCCGGGCTGGCGCTGGCAAGCTCATCGTGCGCGATCGCCGGCACTTCAACGCTGAGGTCGATGCGGTCGAGCAGCGGGCCGGAGATGCGCGCGCGATAGCGCGCCACCTGCTCAGGCGTACACACGCAGGCGCGATGCGGATGGCCGGCATAGCCGCAGGGGCACGGATTCATCGCGGCCACCAGCTGAAAGCGGGCCGGAAACTCAGCGCGCTTGCGCGCACGCGACACCGTCACCGTGCCGCTCTCGAGCGGCTCGCGCAAAGCCTCGAGCACACGGCGATCGAACTCCGGCAGCTCGTCGAGGAAGAGCACGCCGTTGTTTGCCAGCGAGATCTCGCCTGGCCGCGGCATCGCCCCGCCGCCAACGAGCGCGGCAGCCGATGCGGTGTGGTGGGGCGCCCTGAAGGGCCGCTGGCGCCAGCGCGCGGGATCGAAGCTCCCTTCGAGCGAGAACAGCGCGGCGCTCTCGACCGCCTCCGCCTCGGTCATCACCGGCAACAGCCCCGGCAGACGCTGAGCGAGCATCGACTTGCCCGTGCCGGGCGGGCCGAAAAGCAGGATCGAGTGCGCACCTGCTGCTGCCACCTCAAGCGCGCGACGCGCCTGCAACTGACCACGCACGTCGGCGAGGTCGGGCATGCCGTCGCGTAACGCTGTCTCGGGAGGCCGTGATGCCGCACGCTGCAGCACGGTATGGCCATTGAGGTGAGCGCACACCTCAAGCAGGCTGGCGGCCCCCAGCACGAAGGCATCCTGGGCAAGCACGGCCTCGGCAGCATTGTCGGCCGGCAGCACCAGCTTACGGCGCGCACGTGCTGCGGCCAGCGCCACCGCCAGCACGCCACGCACGCCGCGCAGGCCGCCGGTCAGCGACAGCTCGCCACAGAACTCGATGCCGTCAAGGCTCCCATCAGCCACCTGACCGGACGCGGCCAGGATGCCAACGGCAATGGCGAGATCGAAGCGCCCGCCCTCCTTTGGCAGGTCGGCAGGCGCGAGATTGACGGTGATCCGGCGTTGTGGGAACTCGAACTGCGAGGTCTGGATCGCGGCGCGCACACGATCACGCGCCTCGCGCACCTCGGTATCGGGCAGACCGACGAGGTTGAATGCCGGCAGGCCGTTGGCCAGGTGCACCTCGACCATGACCTCGTGGGCTTCGAGGCCGTCGAGCGCTCGACTACGCACCAGCGCAAGGGACATGCGGTTCTCCGGACTGGACGGAGCGCCAGTCTAGCGGAGAAGCAAAAAATGACAAAAAACTATTCCGGACAGATCGATCCGGAGTGTGGTCAAACGCTGCGGTCAGCCTCTGCGGCAAGCAGACGCTCGAGCTCTGCCACCCGCTGTTCAAGTTCGGCGAGCTTCTGGCGGCTGTGGGCGAGCATCTCGCGCTGCACCTCGAACTCCTCCCGCGTCACCAGTTCCAGCTTGCCGAACGCGCTGCCGATGAGCGCCTTGGCGTTCTTCTCGATGTCGCGAACCGGGCTGTTGGCGGCGAGCTCGGAGAGCTTGGCGCCGATTTCGTCAAGGATGCGGGGAGTGCTCATGGTGGCCTGCCTGAAACGTGAGGAATGGCGCGAAGTCTAGCACGCCGCCCGCGATGCACCAGAAGCTGGCAGTCACGACCCGGCTCGACGCACCAAGTCGGTGCATGCCGAGCCATTCTCGTGCATGAATCCGTGCGGCAGCGCAGCAAAACAACGGCTGCGCCCCCCCAATCATCCTGATAACTTCATATTTAACAATCACTTCAGTTTGCTGGCACACGCCGTGCTTTGGGATCAGCGTCAAAACCCGAAACCCGCTCAGGAGTTCATCATGCGCAAGTCCCTTCTCACCACCGCCCTTCTTGCCGCACTGCCCTTCGCAGGCGTCGCCCATGCCGGCGACGGCCCCATCAGCGCCAACCTGACCATCACCACGGACTACGTCTTCCGCGGCATCACCCAGTCGCAGGGCAAGCCTGCACTGCAGGGCGGCTTCGACTACGCGCACGAGAGCGGGCTCTACATCGGCACCTGGGGCTCGAACGTCGGTTGGGTCGACGACATCGCCAAGACCAACAACAGCCTCGAGCTCGACCTCTACGTCGGCTATGCGGGCGAAGCAGGCCCCTTGTCTTACGACGTCGGCGTGATCCAGTACTACTACCCGGGCGACAAGATCGCCGGCACGCCGTCGCCGGACTCGACCGAGGTCTACCTGTCGCTGGGCTGGCAGTTCCTCGAGCTGAAGTACTCGCACGCCGTCTCCAAGCACCTGTTCGGGTGGACGGGCACGAATGGCGAGAAGACCCGCAACAGCAACTATCTGGAGCTCAACGCCGAGTACGAGGTCGCCCCGACCTGGACCTTGTCGGCGCACGTCGGCCACCAGCGCATCCGCAAGAACAGCGATGCGACCTATACCGACTGGGGCCTGGGCATCAGCAAGGACGTCGGCTTCGGCACCGTTGCATTCAGCTATTCGGACTCCGACGCCAATGGCAGCTGCGCACTTGGTCAGCCCTACTGCTTCGGCAGCAATGGCAAGAACGCGGCCGGCGACCGCTACGTGCTGTCCTTCACGAAGGAATTCTGATCCCTCGCGGCCCGGACACCCGCTTCCGGGCCGTTTGCGAGAACCATGACAGAGGCAAGCCCCATGAAACTCATCGCTGCCATCATCAAGCCGTTCAAGCTCGACGAAGTGCGCGAAGCACTCTCGGCCATCGGCGTGCAAGGCATCACGGTCACCGAGGTCAAGGGCTTCGGCCGCCAGAAGGGCCACACCGAGCTCTACCGTGGCGCCGAGTACGTCGTCGACTTCCTGCCCAAGGTCAAGGTCGAGGTCGCGGTTACCGACGACATCCTCGACCAGGTGCTGGAAGCCATCGAGAAGTCCGCCGCCACCGGCAAGATCGGCGACGGCAAGATCTTCGTCTTCGATCTCGAACAGGCCATTCGCATCCGCACCGGCGAGTCCGGCACAGATGCGCTCTAAGGGAGAACATGCAATGAAGCGAATCCTGACCCCCCTGCTGGTGGCCACGACCGCCAGCCTTGCCGGCCCCGCGGTGGCCAGCGAATCAGAGGTACTCAAGCACGTCTTCGAGCTGCAGTACGCCATGGACACCTTCTACTTCCTGGTGTGCGGCGCCCTCGTGATGTGGATGGCAGCGGGTTTTTCGATGCTCGAGGCCGGCCTGGTGCGCTCGAAGAACACCGTCGAGATCCTCACCAAGAACGTCGCCCTGTTCGCCATCTCCTGCATCATGTACCTGATCTGCGGCTACGCGATCATGTATGGCGGCGGCATCTTCCTGTCAGGTATCGACGGTGGCGACAAGCTCGTCGATGAAGCCTTCCAGGCCTTCGCAGAACGCGAGGACGGCTTCGGCGGCGACTCGATCTACTCCGGCGCTTCCGACTTCTTCTTCCAGGTCGTGTTCGTCGCCACCGCGATGTCGATCGTCTCCGGCGCCGTTGCCGAACGCATGAAGCTGTGGGCCTTCCTGGCCTTCGCGATCGTCATGACCGGCTTCATCTACCCGATGGAAGGCTCCTGGACCTGGGGCGAGAATGACGTCCTCGGCCTGTACAACCTGGGCGACCTCGGCTTCTCGGACTTCGCCGGCTCGGGCATCGTGCATATGGCCGGTGCGGCTGCCGCGCTCGCCGGTGTGATGCTGCTCGGCGCCCGCAAGGGCAAGTACGGCCCCAACGGCGAGGTACGCGCCATCCCCGGCGCCAACCTGCCGCTGGCCACGCTCGGCACCTTCATCCTGTGGATGGGCTGGTTCGGCTTCAACGGCGGTTCGGTGCTGAAGCTGGGCGACATCGCCAACGCCAACTCGGTGGCCATGGTGTTCCTCAACACCAACACTGCCGCAGCCGGTGGTGCGGTAGCCGCACTGATCGTCTCCAAGCTGATGTTCGGCAAGGGTGACTTGACCATGCTGCTCAACGGCGCGCTCGCCGGCCTGGTGGTGATCACCGCCGAGCCTTCGACCCCGACCCCGCTGGTGGCAACCCTGTTCGGCGCCGCAGGCGGCGTGCTGGTGGTGCTGTCGATCACCTTCCTCGACAAGCTCAAGATCGACGACCCCGTCGGTGCCATCTCGGTGCACGGCAGCTGCGGCCTGCTCGGTCTGCTGCTGGTGCCGGTCACCAACGGCGATGTCAGCTTCATCGGCCAGATCGTCGGTGCCCTGACCATCTTCGTGTGGGTCTTCGTGTGCAGCCTGATCGTGTGGAGCGTGCTCAAGGCGGTGATGGGTATTCGCGTCACGGCCGAGGAAGAGTACGAAGGCACCGACCTCACCGAGTGCGGTCAGGAAGCCTACCCCGAGTTCGTGACGAAGTAAGCATCAGCCAGCAAGCCTCACCCGGCAGGCGTCGCCTGCCGGCTCGCAAACCGCAGGGCGGGGCGCTACGGCGCCCCGCCCGCGCACCGGAGAAGACCATGAAGTTCATCACCGCGATCATCAAGCCCTTCAAGCTCGACGAAGTCCGCGAAGCACTGTCGGCCATCGGCGTGCAGGGCATCACCGTCACCGAGGTCAAGGGTTTCGGCCGCCAGAAGGGCCATACCGAGCTCTACCGTGGCGCCGAGTACGTCGTCGACTTCCTGCCCAAGGTGAAGGTCGAGGCAGCAGTCGACGACAACGTGCTCGACCAGGCTCTGGAAGCCATCGAGAAGTCCGCTGCCACCGGCAAGATCGGCGACGGCAAGATCTTTGTCTTCGATCTCGAGCAGGTCATCCGCATCCGCACCGGCGAGACCGGTACCGATGCCCTGTAAGCGAGCACACCCAAAATGAAAACAATCCATACGCTGCTGTCTGCAAGCCTTCTTGTCGGCCTGCCCGCCGTCTCCGGCGGCGCCCTCGCCCAGGAGGCGGCCGAAGCCGCCGTCGAGGTGCACAAGGGCGATGTCGCCTGGATCATGACCGCGACGCTTCTCGTGCTGATGATGGCCCTGCCCGGCCTGGCGCTGTTCTATGGCGGCCTGGTGCGCGCAAAGAACATGCTGTCGGTGCTGATGCAGGTGATGACCGTGTTCTCGCTCAACGCACTGCTGTTCGCCGTCTATGGCTACAGCCTGGCCTTCACCGAGGGCACCCCCTTCATCGGCTCGCTCGACAAGGCCTTCCTGTCCGGCGTCACCATCGACTCGCTCGCCGACACCTTCACCGACAACGTGAAGCTGCCCGAATTCGCTTTCATCGCCTTCCAGGCCACCTTTGCCGGCATCACCGGCGCACTCGTCGTCGGCGCCTTCGCCGAGCGCATGAAGTTCTCGGCGGTGCTGATCTTCTCGGTGATCTGGTTCACCTTCTGCTACCTGCCGATCTGCCACATGGTGTGGGGTCCGGGCGGCTACCTCCTGGAGGACGGTGCGCTCGACTTTGCCGGCGGCACGGTGGTGCACATCAACGCCGGTATCGCTGGCCTGGTGGGCGCCTACATGGTCGGCAAGCGCATCGGCTTCGGTCGCGAATCGATGGCACCGCACAGCCTGACGCTGACGATGGTCGGCGCTTCGCTGCTGTGGGTGGGCTGGTTCGGCTTCAATGCCGGCTCCAACCTCGAGGCCACCTCGGGCGCGGCGCTCGCCTTCATCAACACCTTGTTCGCCACCGCCGCCGCGGTGCTGGCCTGGTCGCTGGCCGAGGCCCTGCTCAAGGGCAAGCCCTCGATGCTGGGCGCGGCCTCGGGCGCGGTCGCCGGCCTGGTCGCCATCACCCCGGCCTGCGGCTCGGTGGGTCCGATGGGCGCGATCGTGATCGGCACGCTGTCCGGCTTCATCTGCCTGTGGGGCGTCAATGGCCTCAAGCACATGCTGGGTGCCGATGACGCCCTCGACGTGTTTGGCGTGCATGGCGTGGGCGGCATCGTCGGCGCGATTCTCACCGGCGTGTTCGCTGCGCCCGCCCTGGGCGGCACCGGCGGCGAGGACTTCGCCATGGGCGCCCAGGTGTGGATCCAGACCTGGAGCGTGATCGTCACCATCGTGTGGTCGGCAGTGGTCGCCTTCATCGCCTACAAGATCGCGGACATCCTGGTCGGCCTGCGCGTGCCCGAAGAAGAGGAGCGCGAGGGCCTGGACATCACGGCGCACGGGGAGTCCGCTTATCGCAGTTGAGCCGCAAGGCCAAGCACTTCACCTGCGGGACCGCTCTCCTCCGGTCCTGTTTCGAGCGGCGCCCTGCGGGGCGCCGCTTTTTTCCTCCCCCTGCACTCGCCGAGTTGCCGGCTGCGACACCCGGCATGCGCAAGGTACACCTTGATGCGGGCAGATCCCGGCGTGGTGCAGACGCCAGCCGGCACCATGCTCGAGCACGATGCACCAAATCAGTGCAGCCAGTATTGATCTTGACCGATGTTAGCCACGAAACGCCCCGCAAACACAGGTCATTGGGAGCTGGCACGATCCTCGCTTTATGTTGACCATGCAGGAGCGGCGCCTAAGCACGGACGTCGCACAGCACAATCTGGAATGGATGACTAGGGTTCCGGCCCGCGCGAGCGGGTGGCTGGTCCGAGAGTCATCGACCTCTGGCGAGGTTACACGGCGGGATAAAAGCCCGGGAGAACGCACCGTCACCGGTGATGTGCCGCTCCCGCCCGACCCGATAACCGCACGGAGGTTCTCATGACCCAGTTCCGCACCCTTGCAGCAGCCGCAGCGGCTGCGCTTACGCTGTCCCTCGCCGTGGCCACGCCCGCCCAGGCCGCGCCCAAATCCAGCTTCAAGGTGTGCTGGACGATCTACGCTGGCTGGATGCCCTGGGAATACGCGGCCTCGAGCGGCATCATGGCCAAGTGGGCGGACAAGTACGGCATCAAGATCGACGTCGTGCAGGTCAACGACTACATCGAGTCGATCAACCAGTACACCGCGGGCGGCTTCGACGCTTGCGCCATGACCAACATGGATGCGCTGACGATCCCGGCCGCAGGCGGCGTCGACTCCACCGCGCTGATCGTCGGCGACTTCTCCAACGGCAACGATGGCATCGTGCTCAAGGGCGAGGGCAAGACACTGGCCGATCTGAAGGGCCTGCCGGTCAACCTGGTCGAGCTCTCGGTCTCTCACTACCTGCTCGCCCGCGGGCTCGAGTCCGTCGGGCTGAGCGAGCGCGACATCAAGGTGGTCAACACCTCCGATGCCGACCTGGTAGCCGCCTTCGCCACCTCGGGGGTACAGGCGGTGGCGACCTGGAACCCGTTGCTCGCCGAGGTCACCGCCATGCCCAAGGTCAGCAAGGTGTTCGACTCCAGCCAGATCCCCGGCGAGATCATCGATCTGATGGTGGTCAATACCCGCACCCTGGGCGACAACCCGGCTCTTGGCAAGGCATTGGCCGGCGCCTGGTACGAGGTCATGTCGGTCATGAGTGCCGACACCCCCGCCGGGGAGGCGGCGCGCACCCATATGGCCGCAGCGGCGGGCACCGACCTCGCCGGCTATGAAGCCCAACTCGCCGCCACACGCATGTTCTACTCCGCCGCCGAGGCGCTGGCCTTCACCGAAAGCGCGGCGCTGCCGGCAACCATGACCAAGGTCGCCGAGTTCAGCTTCAAGCACGGCCTGCTCGGCGAGGGCGCACGCAGCGCCGACGCAGTGGGCATGAGCTTCCCCGGCGGCACCACCGGCAACGCCGCCAACGTGAAGCTGCGCTTCGACCCGACCTACATGCGGATGGCCGCCGACGGCAAGCTCGACTAACGCTTCCGCCCCGGCACGCTTGCCCCGCGCGCCTGCAGCCCCGGCTGCATGGCGCAGGCGGCGGCCGCCCCCTAGCCTTGGAGCCACGGAGCCCCCGATGCGCCTGATCAACCGAAAACCCGGCCCCAGCTGGCGGATCAGCCTGGCGATGCTGCCCTTCGCCCTGCTGCTGGTCGCCTACCTCGCCGGCTCGGCCGCACGCCTGGCCGAGAACCCGCAGGACAAGCTGCTGCCCAGCGTGGTGCAGATGGCCGACGCCGTCGAGCGCATGGCCTTCAAGGAGGATCCGCGCAGCGGCCGCTACCTGCTGTGGGACGACACGGCCGCGAGCCTGAAGCGGCTCGCCATGGGGCTGGCCATTGCTGCGGCACTCGGCCTCAGCCTGGGCATCCTCGCCGGCAGCCTGCCGCTGTTCGGCGCCGCGCTGTCGCCGCTGCTCACCGTGGTGTCTATGATTCCACCGCTGGCCATCCTGCCGGTGCTGTTCATCGTGTTCGGCCTGGATGAGCTATCCAAGGTAATGCTGATCGTGCTCGGCATCACCCCGGTGATCGCCCGCGACCTCGAACAGCGTGCGCGAGAGATCCCCGCCGAACTGCTGATCAAGGCCCAGACCCTGGGCGCCAACACCTGGACGCTGATCCTGCGCGTGGTGCTACCGCAGTTGCTGCCGCGCCTGCTGATCGCGCTGCAGCTGGCGCTCGGTTCTGCCTGGCTGTTCCTGATCGCCGCCGAGGCGATCGCCTCCACCGACGGCCTCGGCTACCGCATCTTCCTCGTCCGCCGCTACCTGGCCATGGACGTGATCCTGCCCTACGTGGCATGGATCACGCTGCTCGCCTGGCTGATGGATCTCGGCCTCAAGCGTCTGACCCGTGTCGCCTTCCCCTGGTACGAAGGAGGTCGAGCATGAGCTTCATCCAGGTGCGCAATGTCTGGCAGCAGTATGGCGACCAGACGGTGCTCGAAAATCTGCGCCTGGACATCGGCCAGGGCGAGTTCTGCGCCCTGGTCGGTGCCTCCGGCTGCGGCAAGTCCACCTTCCTGCGCATGCTGCTCGGCCAGGAGCGCCCGCACAGGGGCCAGATCCTGCTCGACGGCAAGCCCCTGGTGGCCGAACCCGACCCCAGCCGCGGCATCGTCTTCCAGCGCTACTCGGTCCTGCCGCACCTGAGCGTGCTCGACAACGTCGCCCTCGGGCTGGAGTTGCCGCGCGCCCCCTTGCTTGGTCGCCTGTTCGGCCGCGCCAAGGCCGAGGCGCGCACGCAGGCCGCGCAGCTGCTGCGCCGCGTCGGCCTCGACCACGCGCTCGACAAGTACCCCAGCCAGCTGTCCGGCGGCATGCAGCAGCGCCTGGCCATTGCCCAGGCGCTGATCATGAAGCCGCGCATGCTGCTGCTGGACGAGCCCTTCGGGGCGCTCGACCCCGGCATCCGCAAGGACATGCACGCGCTGCTGCTAGAGCTCTGGCAGGAGACGGGGCTCACCGTGCTGATGGTCACCCATGACCTGTCCGAGGGCTTCACCCTCGGCACCCGCCTGCTGGTGTTCGACAAGGTGCGCAACGACCCGCAGGCACCCGGCGCCTACGGCGCCCGCATCACCTACGACCTCCCCCTCAACCTCGACCGCCGCGCCACCCGCGAGGCCGTCGCCGCGCTGCCCGCCCATGTGACTGGCGCGCTCAAGACCGCATGACGAGTTCCCCATGACCAACACGCTCACGCCCCACGCCACCCCGCTGCCCTACCCTGCGCTGCACGAGGAAGTGCTGCCCGGTGGCGGCCACCGCTCCTTCATCCTGCGCCGCGGCCGGCTGCTGCGCCTCACCGATATCGAGGGCGGCGCCAACGTCAGCATGCTGCTGTTCAACGCTTTCGAGAAAACCGAACGCCTGAACCTGCCCGACTCGCTCAAGTGCCAGCACACCGCCAGGCTCACCCGTGGCCATTGCCTGTATTCGGACATGGGCCGCGTGCTGGCGGCCATCACTGCCGACACCACGGGCTGGAGCGACAGCCTGGGCGGCGTGTTGAATGCCGACGAAGTGCGCGCGAAGTACGGCGACGGCCCCTACCAGAGGCTGCGCAACGCCTGCCACCGCAACGGCACCGACAACCTGCTGGTGGAGCTGGGCAAGTGGGGCATGGGGCTGGAGGACCTGCTGATGGTGCTCAACCTGTTCTCCCGCGTCAGCGTGGATGCGGCGGGCGGCATGCACTTCGTGCCCGGCAACAGCAAGCCCGGCGACCATATCGAGCTGTATGCCCCGATGGACACGCTGGTGGTGATGACCGCCCTGCAGCATCCGATGGATCCGTCGCCAGACTACGCGCCCAAGCCGGTGCGCCTGAGCTGGATGCAGGCCGACCCATCCATCGCCGAACACTGCCGGACCTCGCGCCCGGAGAACGTGCGCGGCTTCATCAACACCGAAAACCTCTACCTGTGAGGGCCGCCACCATGAGCACACTCACCGCCAGCGCACTCGCGCCCGAAACCGCCGTCGCCCGTCACGTGATCCCTGCCGGCGAGCCCTGGGTGGGCGAAGTCAAGGCCGGCCAGATCGTCCGTCTGCTCGATCTGGAGGGCAACCAGGCCGTCGACACCTTGTTCTACAGCGCAGCCAACCCGCGCGAGCGCTACGACCCCCAGCGCACCCTGCGCCGCCAGGCCAGCATCTACCTGAGTACCGGCACAGTGCTGTACTCCAACCTGGGCAACCCGCTGCTGACCATCGTCGCCGACACCTGCGGTCGCCACGACACCCTGGGTGGCGCCTGCGCGCAGGAGAGCAACACCGTGCGCTACGCGCTCGACAAGCTGCACATGCACGCCTGCCGCGACAACTTCCTGTGCGGTTGCCTGCATGACGGTCGTCTGGACAAGGGCGACATCGGTGCCAACATCAACTTCTTCATGAACGTGCCGGTCACGCCGGAAGGCGGGCTGAGCTTCGAAGACGGCATCTCCGCCGCGGGCAAGTATGTGGAACTGCGCGCCGAAATGGACGTGATCGTGCTGATTTCCAACTGCCCGCAGTTGAACAACCCGTGCAACGGCTACAACCCTACCCCGGCCGAAGTCCTGATCTGGGACGCCGCCGCGCGCTGACACCCCTGGCTGCCTGCAGCCCCACGGGGGACGACCCCCGCGGCACCGATCCGGGCGGGACGACCCGCCGCAGCTCGACTCCATCGGGTGAATCCATGTTCGACAAAGTCCTGATCGCCAACCGCGGCGCGATTGCCTGCCGCATCCTGCGCACCCTCAAGGCCCTGGGCACGACCGGGGTGGCGGTGTATTCCGAAGCCGACGCCGCCAGCCGCCATCTGATCGAAGCCGACGAGGCCCACAGCCTGGGTGAAGGCGCGGCGGCGCAGACCTATCTTGCGGTGGACAAGCTCCTCGCCATCGCCCTTGAGCGCGGCGTCGGCGCCATCCACCCCGGCTACGGCTTTCTGTCAGAGAACGCCGCCTTCGCCGAACGCTGCGAGGCCGCCGGCATCGCCTTCATCGGCCCCACCCCCGAACAACTGCGGGTGTTCGGCCTCAAGCACACCGCACGCGCGCTGGCCAAGACCCATGGCGTGCCCATGCTCGAAGGCACCGGGCTGCTCGCCTCGGTGGACGAGGCCCTCGCCGCCGCCACCACCGTCGGCTACCCGGTCATGCTCAAGAGCACCGCGGGCGGCGGTGGCATCGGCATGCGCGTGTGCTGGGACGCCGCTGAACTCGCGCAGCAGTTCGACGCGGTGCGCCGCCTGGGCGAGAACAACTTCTCCGACGCCGGAGTTTTCATCGAGAAATACATCGAACGCGCCCGCCACCTGGAGGTGCAGGTGTTCGGCGACGGCGCGGGCGAAGTGATCGCGCTCGGCGTTCGCGACTGCTCGGTGCAACGCCGCAACCAGAAGGTGCTGGAAGAAACACCGGCGCCGAACCTGCCTGCAGGCACGGCCGAGGCGCTGTGCGAAGCCGCGGTGCGACTGGCACGCGCGGTGAACTATCGCTCAGCCGGCACGGTGGAATTCGTGTACGACAGCGCGGCCGGCGCCTTCTACTTCCTCGAGGTGAACACCCGCCTGCAGGTGGAACATGGCGTCACCGAGCAAGTCTGGGGTGTGGACCTGGTGGCGTGGATGGTGCAACTCGCCGCCGGCGAACTGCCGCCGCTGGCCGAGCTTGCGGCCGGCCTGCGGCCGCGCGGCCACGCCATCCAGGCGCGACTGTACGCCGAAGACCCGGGTCGCGACTTTCAGCCCTGCCCCGGCCTGCTGACGGCGGTGGACTTTCCGCCCGCCGACGGCCAGGCGCTGCGCATCGACACCTGGGTGGAGGCCGGCTGCGAGATCCCGCCGTACTTCGATCCCATGATCGCCAAGCTGATCACCCACGCCGACGACCGCAAGGCGGCCATCGCTGGCCTGGATGAGGCACTCGCCTCCAGCCGCCTGTATGGTGTCGAGACAAACCGCGACTACCTGCGCCAGATCCTCGCCGATGCGCCTTTCGCCAGCGGCCAGCCGTGGACGCGCTGCCTGGAGGGCCTGCGCTACCGCAGCCACAGCATCGAGTTCATCACTGCCGGCACCCAGACCACCGTGCAGGACTGGCCGGGGCGGCTGGGCTACTGGGCCGTGGGTGTGCCTCCCTCCGGTCCGATGGACGACCGCGCCCTGCGCCTGGGTAACCGCCTGCTTGGCAATCCGGAAGGCGCCGCGGCGCTCGAAATCACCATGAGTGGGCCGGTGCTGCGCTTCAACTGCGATGCCGTGGTGGCAGTCACCGGCGCAGACATTCCGCTCGCCCTCGATGACCAGCCGCAACCGATGAACACGGCCATCTTCATTCCGGCCGGCAGCCGCCTGGTCTTCGGCACCATCGCCGGCAGCGGCACCCGCAGCTACCTGTGCGTGCGCGGTGGCCTCGACGTGCCGGCTTATCTGGGTAGCCAAAGCACCTTCACCCTCGGCCAGTTCGGCGGCCATGGCGGCCGCGCGCTGCGCGGCGGTGACGTACTGCACCTGTTCCCGCTGAGCGAGTCCGCCGCCGGCAGCAGCCTGCCCGCCACGCTGACCCCGGCCCTGCCGGCCGTACGCGAGCTACGCGTGATCTACGGTCCGCACGGCGCGCCCGAGTACTTCAGCCCGGCCTACATCGAGCGCTTCTTCGCCACCGACTGGGAGGTGCATTTCAACTCCAGCCGCACCGGCGTGCGCCTGATCGGCCCCAAGCCGGAATGGGCACGCGACAGCGGCGGCGAGGCCGGGCTGCACCCGTCCAACATCCACGACAACCCCTACGCGGTCGGCGCGGTGGACTTCACCGGCGACATGCCGGTCATCCTCGGCCCCGACGGCCCCAGCCTGGGCGGCTTCGTCTGCCCGGTGACGGTGATCGAGGCCGACCTGTGGCAGCTCGGCCAGCTGAAGGCCGGCGACAAGCTGCGCTTCGTGCCGGTGGCACTCGCTACTGCTCGTGAGCTCGCGGGTGCCCGGCAGGCCGAGGCGCACACCCTCGCCCAGCCCTACCCGGCATATAGCGCGCCCATCACGCCCGCTTCGCCCATCGTGCTCGAACTCGGCGAAGCCGACACCCGGCTGGTGGCGCGCCTTTCCGGCGACACCCACCTGCTGCTGGAGATCGGCCCGGCCGAACTCGACCTCGTGCTGCGCTTCCGCGCCCACGCGCTGATGCAGGCGATCGAGGCCCTTGGCCTGGACGGCCTGGTCGATCTCACCCCCGGCATCCGCTCACTGCAACTGCACTACCGGCCGGAGACCCTGCCGCTGGCCGAACTGCTCGAGCGCATCGCAGCGCTATGGGCGGGCGTTTGCGCCCAGGACGACCTGGAAGTGCCCTCGCGCATCGTGCATCTGCCGCTGTCCTGGGATGACCCCGCCTGCCGCCTGGCGATCGAGAAATACATGACCACGGTGCGCAAGGACGCCCCCTGGTGCCCGAGCAATCTGGAGTTCATCCGCCGCATCAACGACCTGCCCGATCTCGACGCGGTGCAGCGCACGGTGTTCGAGGCGAGCTACCTGGTGATGGGCCTGGGCGACGTCTACCTGGGTGCGCCGGTGGCCACGCCGCTCGACCCGCGTCACCGCCTGGTCACCACCAAGTACAACCCGGCGCGCACCTGGACCGCCGAGAACTCGGTCGGCATCGGTGGCGCCTATCTATGCATCTACGGCATGGAAGGGCCGGGCGGCTATCAGTTCGTCGGCCGCACGCTGCAGATGTGGAACCGCTACCGCGCCGTGGCCGCCTTCGACGGCAAGCCCTGGCTGTTGCGCTTCTTCGACCAGATCCGCTTCCACCCGGTGTCGGCCGAGGCGCTGCTGCGCATCCGCCACGACTTCCCGCTCGGCCGCCACGCGATCGAGATCGAGCCGAGCACGCTGCGCCTTTCAGACTACCAGGCCTTCCTCGCCCGCGAAGCCGACGGCATCGCCGCCTTCCGCGCCCAGCAGCGCGCCGCCTTCGACGCCGAGCGCGAACGCTGGATCGCCAGCGGCCAGGCCCATTTCGAGGCTGAGGACGTCGCCCCCGACCTGGGCGAGGATGCGGCACTCGGCCACGGCGAGCACGGCATCGAGAGCCACATCGCCGGCAACCTGTGGCAGGTCCGGGTAGAGGCCGGCCAGCGCGTCAGCGCAGGCGACACGCTGGTCGTGCTCGAGTCGATGAAGATGGAGATCCCCCTCACCGCGCCACGCGACGGCATCGTCAAAGAGGTCCGTGTGCAGCCCGGCTCGCCGGTACGCGCCGGCCAACGCGTCCTGATCCTGGAGGAAGCATGAACACCCCGCAGCTCGACCAAGCCCTCGGCGATCCCTTCGGCCATTCCCTCAGCCACCCCTTCGACCTGCGTCTCGACGCCCTGCTTGCCGCCTATCGCGACGGCCGCATAGAGCCGCGCGGCCTGATCGGCGCGCTGCGCACCCGCGCGCTCGCGCTCAACGCGGAGTACCGGCTGTTCATCCACGTGCTCGACGAAGCCGAACTCGAGCCCTATCTCGCCGCGCTCGAGCATCAGTCGCCAGCCGACTTGCCCCTGTTCGGCATCCCCTTCGCCATCAAGGACAACATCGACCTTGCCGGCATCCCGACCACCGCCGCCTGCCCGGCGTTCGCCTACACGCCGGCACGCTCGGCGACCGTGATCGAGCGCCTCGTCACGCTCGGCGCCATCCCCATCGGCAAGGCCAACCTCGACCAGTTCGCCACCGGGCTCAACGGCACCCGCTCACCCTATGGTGCCTGCCGCAATGCGCTGCTGCCCGACTACCCCGCGGGTGGCTCGAGTGCCGGTTCGGCGCTGGCCGTTGCCCTTGGCGTCGCGAGTTTTGCGCTCGGCACCGACACCGCGGGCTCCGGCCGGGTGCCGGCCGCCTTCAACAACCTGGTCGGCACCAAGCCCTCGCGCGGCCTGCTGTCGACCGCCGGCGTCGTGCCGGCCTGCCGCACACTGGACTGCGTCACCTTCTTCACCGCCACCGCCAGCGAGGCGTCCCGCCTGCTGGGTCTGTGCGCTGGCCTTGATGCGCTCGACCCCTACAGCCGCCACAACCCGTCCTGGAACCACGTCACCGCCTTCGGCACGCCGCTGCCCTTCCGCTTCGGCGTGCCGCGCCCCGCGGACCTCGAGTTCTTCGGCTGCACGGAGGGGCCGGCGCTGTTCGCCAGCGCCATCGAGCGGCTGCGCGCAATCGGCGGCGAGGCCGTGGAGATCGACTTCACGCCCTTCCTCGAGGCTGCCCGCCTGCTCTACGAGGGCCCCTGGGTGGCCGAGCGCTACAGTGTGGTCGGCCCTCTCATGGAGCGCACGCCGGACGCGGTGCTACCGGTGATCCGGGCTGTGCTCGCCAAGGCACCAGGCGCGACCGCAGTCCAGACCTTCGAGGCCCAGTACCGCCTGCAGGCCTACAAGGCACGCTGTGACGCACTGCTCGCCGAGCTCGACTGCGTGCTCACACCCACCATCGGTCGCCCGGTGACACTGGCCGAACTCGCAGCCGAACCGGTGCTGCGCAACAGCGACCTCGGCCATTACACGAACTTCATGAACCTGCTCGACTACGCGGCCGTGGCCGTGCCCAGCGCAGTGATGAAGAGCGCGCTGCCCTGGGGCGTTACCCTGTTCGGCCGCGCCTTCACCGACCAATACCTGCTCTCGCTCGCCGACGCTTTCCAGCGCATCCAGGCCGAGCTGCCGCTCACCGGGGGGCACGCGTTCGACACCCCCCGCCCCGTCGGCCGCGCCCAGCACGACCGGCTCGCCATCGTCGTGTGCGGCGCCCACCTGCAAGGCCTGGCGCTGAACCACCAGCTCACCACACGCGGGGCACGGCTGCTCGAACGCACTGTCAGCAGTCCGCACTACCGGCTCTACGCGCTGGCCGGCGGCCCACCGCTGCGCCCCGGGATGGTCAGGGTGGCCGAAGACGGGTGCGCCATCGAGGTGGAGGTGTGGGAACTGCCCGCTGCCGAGTTCGGCAGCTTCCTGGCCGGCATCCCGAGCCCGCTCGGGCTCGGGAAGGTCGAACTGGCGGACGGCCGCTGGGAGATCGGCTTCATCTGCGAGCCCTCAGGCATCGCCGGTGCGACCGAGATCAGCCACTTCGGTGGCTGGCGGGGTTACCTGGCAAGCCGGTAAGGAGAGATGCAGCGAGCCGTCTCGGCCTCGGAGACGGCCGGCGTCGCTCCGCCCCCCAACGGGCTGCGCAACTCAGCCCGATGCTGTGCAATGCACCGCCAGCCATAGCGCATCCGCACTGGTTGACGCCACCCTGTGCCGGCAGTGCGCAGGCAAGGCAAGCCAGTCGCCTGCGGTGAGTGCGATCGTGTCGCCGCCGTCGAACTCGAGCACAGCCTCGCCAGCGAGCAGCGCTACCCACTCGTCCCAGGCCTGGTCGTACCACTCGCCGGAGGCGCTTGCATGGCCGTGGGAGACAATGCGCTCGATCCGGCAGGCCGGGTTGGCGAACAGGGTCTGGAAGATCTCGCCGCCGGCGGGCGGCGGCAGCGCGGCAGCGAGCTTGCCGCGCTGGATGGTGGCAACAGGCGCACTCATCGCACCGCTCACGACACGATGTAGGCCGCCGAGCCGGTGGCGAGCAGCTTGCCATCGGCGGCGAGAAAGCCCATCCGCGTCGAGGCGACGCGCGACCCCAGGCGCAGCACCTCGGCCTCCATGCGGAAGGACTCACCGATACCGGGGCGCAGGTAATCGACCCGCAGGTCGATGGTTCCAAGACGGGAGAAACGGTGCAGGCGCTGCAGAACCGGCTCGTCCAGATGACGGGCGCCGATCGCCCCCATCACCGCCAGGCCGCCCATGGCGTCGAGGCAGGCCGATATGACCCCGCCGTGGATGCGGTTGTGCAGATAGTGTCCCACCAGTTCCGGGCGCATCTCGATGCGCCCGGTGGCACGTACGCCATCGATGTCCTCGATGCGCAGGCCCATCAGCGCATTGAATGCGATATTGCGCTCGAAAATCTCGCGCACACCGGCGATGAACCCGGGCTCGAACTGAACCGGGCTTTCGTTTGTACTCGTGCTCTTCGACATCTGTAAGCCATCTCTCCTCGAGTGCTGCGGGCCGGAGGGCGGATGCCCCCCGGTTACCCGGCATCAGGCCAGTGCGGCATCCGTATCCATCAGCGCCGCGCTGCCCGCACGCGCAGCACGCATCAGCATCGCCGTCTCCGGGAACAGGCGGGCGAAGTAGAAGCGTGCGGTCTGCAGCTTGGCAGTGTAGAACGGGTCGGTGCTGCCGGCGGCGAGCTTCTTGAGCGCGACCGCGGCCATCAGCGCGAAGAAGTAGCCGAACACCAGGTGCCCAGCCACGCGCAGGTAAGGCACCGCGGCGGCTCCCGCCTCATCCGGGTCCTGCAAGGCCTTGGCGCCGATCTCGGTGGTGAACTTGATCATCTGCTCGGCAAGTTGCGCGAGCGGGCTGATGAACTCCGACATCTTTTCATTGCCCCCCTCTTCGCGCAGCAGCGCGCCCACCATGCGGCCGAACTTCTGCAGTGTGGCGCCGTTGTTGCCAAGCACCTTGCGTCCGAGCAGGTCCAGGCTCTGCACGGTGTTGGTACCCTCGTAGATCATGTTGATGCGGGCATCGCGCACGAACTGCTCCATGCCCCACTCCTTGATGTAGCCGTGGCCACCGAAGACCTGCATGCACTCGTTGGTGGCGGCAAAGCCGTTGTCGGTGACGAAGGCCTTGGCGATAGGGGTCAGCAGCGCAAGCAGCTCGGCGCTGTCCTGGCGCACTTGTTCGTCAGGGTGGTGCAGTTCCTTGTCCGACAGCACCGCGCAGAAGCACAGCAGCGCGCGCGCACCTTCGGCATAGGCCTTGGCGGTAAGCAGCATGCGGCGTACATCGGGATGCACGATGATCGGGTCTGCCGGCTTGTCGGTGGCCTTGGGGCCGGTGAGGCTGCGCATCTGGATGCGCTCCCTGGCGTAGGCAAGCGCGTTCTGGAAGGCAACCTCGGTCAGCCCCAGGCTCTGGTTGCCTACGCCCAGGCGGGCGGCGTTCATCATCACGAACATGGCCTGCAAGCCCTTGTTGGGCTCGCCCACCAGCGTTCCGATCGCGTTCTCGAGCACCATCTGGCAGGTGGCATTGCCGTGGATGCCCATCTTGTGCTCGAGGCCGCCGCAGAAGATGCCGTTGCGCGCGCCGAGGGAGCTGTCGCCGTTGATCAGGTACTTGGGCACGATGAAGAGCGAGATGCCCTTGCTGCCTACCGGCGCGTCGGGCAGGCGGGCCAGCACCAGATGGACGATGTTGGCGGCGAGATCGTGCTCGCCCGCGCTGATGAAGATCTTCTCGCCGCTGATGCGGTAGGTGCCGTCACCCTGCGGCTCCGCCTTGGTGCGCAACAGCCCGAGATCGGTACCGCAATGTGGCTCGGTCAGGCACATGGTGCCGGTCCATTCGCCGCTGGTCAGCTTCGGCAGGTACAGCGCCTTCTGGGCGGGCGAGCCATGCGCGTGCAAGGCCTCGTAGGCGCCGTGCGACAGGCCGGGATACATCGTCCAGGCCTGGTTGGCGCTATTGAGCATCTCGTACAGGCACTGGTTGAGGACCAGGGGCAGGCCCTGGCCGCCGTGCTCGGGATCGCAGGCCAGCGAAGGCCAGCCGCCGGCGACGTACTGCGCGTAGGCCTCCTTGAAACCGGCGGGTGCGCGCACCTCGTGCGTGGCACGATCGAGCTTGCAACCTTCGCTGTCGCCTCCGACGTTGAGCGGAAAGGTCACCTCGGCGGCGAACTTCCCCGCCTCCTCGAGCACGGCGTTGAAGGTGTCGACATCGAGCTCGGCGTGCGGCGGGCAGGCCTGGAGCTGGCCGACGGCGTCGATGACCTCGTGCAGCACGAACTGCATGTCGCGCAAGGGCGGGGCGTACTGGGGCATTGCGTATCTCCTCCGGGTGGTGTCGGGCGACCGGCCTGCACGAGGGCAGACTCAATCAAACGTTCGTTTTATTTTATACGGACATAAGCCCGAGTCAAACGATCGTTTGAACTCTGCCGCCTCTGCGGCCTGCCTCTGCACTCTCCGCCCCCGGAAACGATCGAGGCGACCCGCAGGTCGCCTCGATCATGCCGCTTTGCCACTGCAGTCCAGGCTGCAGTGCGGGGTTCAAGCACGCGGGACCGGCACTCCGGGGCTGACACACAGCGTGTGGTTGAGGGCGATGATCGCGTTCTTGTAGTCACTGCGCTCGATGATGAACTGCATGTTCACCTGGCGCAGCGTCTGCGACACGCAGTTCACGTTCACCTGTGCATCGGCCAGGGCCTGGGCGGCGCGCGCGAGCACGCCCGGAATGCTGATGTTCGAACCGATCGCGCACACGATCGCGCTCGGCTTGACGGTGACCACCTCGTAGCGCGCCTCGAGTTCGGCGACCAGCGCCGGCGTCACCGAGCTTTCCCACAGCACATGGGCAATGGAGTTGGCATTGGTGGCCTTGAGGATGTAGGAGATGCCGTGCCGGCAGAAGATCTCCATGATGCCCAGGTCAAAGCCGACCGTGCCCACCATGCTCGGATCGTGAATCTCGACCAGGGTGACCTTGTCGCTGCCGGTCACCATCTCGACGCGGGCGCGCTCGCCGACGTAGTCCTTGGTGATCAGCGTACCGGGATGCTCGGGCTCGAAGGTGTTCTTGAGGCGGATGGGAATACCGGCAAGTTCCATCGGCTTGGCCGCCTTGGGGTGGATCGCCTCCATGCCGACATCGGCGAGCTGATCGGCGACGTCGTAGTTGGTGGCGCCCACGACCACCGCGTTCTCCAGGCCGACAATGTTGGGGTCGGCAGAGGACAGGTGGAACTCCTTGTGGATGACGGCTTCTGCCGGGCGCACCTCGACCGCGATCTTGCTGAAGGTGACCTCGGAGTAGCCGCGGTCGAACTCGCGCATGATGCCTTCCGTGCCCTTGGTGTAGCCAGTGGCGACAATCACGTTGCCGGCGATGTCCAGGCCCTTGAAGCTGTTGTGGATGCGCTCGTCGATGGTCCACGCCTCGTCGTCATGGAAGCCGGCGAGGTCGAGCAGGATGGCCTTGATCCCCTTGGCCTTGAGCATCTCGACGCTGTTGAAGGCGCTGTGCGACTCGCCGATGGAGGCCAGCACCTCGCGCGCAGCCAGCAGGACGTCCTCGCGACGGATGTAGCCGCTGGCGAGCACATGGTGCATCGCGTCGAGGTACTTCTTGACCTCGCCGATGCGCTCATCGACGAAGGCATCGGCCACGTCGAGCGGCAGGCCCAGCTCGGCAAAGCCGGCGTTGAGCTGCTTGAGGCTGACGGCCAGGCCGTCGAGCGCGGCATGGTAGTCAGCGCCGTCGGCAAAGAGGGCGTAGATGCCGGGCTGGCCGGTCTTCTTGTGCTCCAGAAGCTGGTTGGTCACACCCGAGTAAGCCGACACCACGAAGATGCGGCCATAGATCCGGGCGCTGTCGTAGAGCATGATGTGGCGCAGCACGTCGCCGAATGCGGACATCGAGGTGCCGCCGATCTTCTCCACCGAGATCATCTGATTGCCAGGGCTTTGCATGAGGTGAGTTCCAGTTCTGGTTGCGGGCCGATCCAAACCCGTTATCGTATTGTTTCAGCGCAATAAAGGACAGGCCCCGCGCGGGGCTCGGTGCGAACAGCGCGCAGGTTTCAACGGAACACGATGGTCTTGTTGCCGTGCACCAGCACCCGGTCCTCGAGGTGGTAGCGCAGGCCGCGGGCGAGCACGGTCTTCTCGATGTCCTTGCCGTAGCGCACCATGTCCTCGACCGCATCGGAGTGGTCGATGCGGATCACGTCCTGTTCGATGATCGGCCCCTGGTCGAGGTCGGCAGTGACGTAGTGGCAGGTGGCACCGATCAGCTTGACGCCCTTGGCGTAAGCCTGGTGATAGGGCTTGGCACCGACGAAGCTGGGCAGGAAACTGTGGTGGATGTTGATGATGCGTCCCGGATAGGCTGCACACAGCTCAGGCGACAGGATCTGCATGTAGCGCGCCAGCACCATGGTGTCGCCACGCACCTCTTCGAAGATGCGCCGCACCTCGGCGTAGGCGTTCGACTTGTTGTCGGCCGTCACCGGCACATGATGGAAGGGAATGCCGTGCCACTCGACGAAGCCGCGGAAGGTGTCGTGATTGGAGACCACGCACGCAATCTCGATGTCGAGCTCCTTCGATTGCCAGCGCGCGAGCAGGTCGTACAGGCAGTGCTCCTGCTTGCTCACCAGCACCACGACCCGCTTCTTGACCGCCGAATCGGAGATCTTCCATTCCATCTCGAGTTCTTCGGCAAGCGGGCGGAAGCGCTCTCGGAATTCGGCAAGATGGAAGGGCAGGGAGTCGGCCTTGATCTCGATGCGCATGAAGTAGCGCCCAACCTCACCCGCCTCCAGCGGCGGCTCCGCATGCAGCGAGGTCTCGAGGATCCAGCCCTGGTGCTCGGCAATGAAGCCGGAAACCCGGGCGACGATACCGACACGGTCGGGGCAGGAGGCGGAGAGGGTGTAGAAGCGTTCGCGGTGCATATCGGGCAACACGCTCAGCCAGCGCGGGCAAATGCGCGGTCGATCTCGGTGCGCAGTGCAGCGTAATCGCGCACCACCGGGTACTGCGGGAACTCGCGCACCACGTTCTCGGGCGGATGGAACAGGATGCCGCCATGGGCTTCGCCAAGCATCGCGGTATCGTTGTACGAGTCGCCTGCAGCGACGACCTTGAAGTTGAGCTCCTTGAAGCGCTTGACCGCCTCGCGCTTCTGGTCCGGCATGCGCAGGTGGTAGTTCACCAGGATGCCCTCGGCGTTGGCCTCCAGGCTGTGGCAGAACAGCGTGGGCAGGCCGAGCTGCTTCATCAGCGGCTTGGCAAACTCGTAGAAGGTGTCGGACAGGATCACCACCTGATAGGCGTCACGCAGGTCGTCGAGAAAGGCACGCGCCCCCTCCATCGGCCCCATGCTGGCGATGACCTCCTGGATATCGGGCAGGCCGAGCTTCTTCTGCGCCAGGATGTCCAGGCGATACTTCATCAAGGTGTCGTAGTTGGGCTCATCGCGAGTCGTACGGCGCAACTCGGGGATGCCGGTACGTTCGGCGAATTCGATCCAGATTTCGGGGACGAGCACACCTTCGAGGTCGAGACAGACGATACGCACCACGCACTCCAGCTAACAGGTTCGGGAAATCCGGGATTCTAGCAGTGTGTGGCCACGGGGACGTCGGCCGGTCACGAATCGCAAGCCGACCGCAAGGTATCCGTGCAATACTCCTCGACAGGGGCCCTGCGGACCAGTGCCATAACGCATGCCCGTATTGGATAATCTGGGGCACAAGAACTCGCGCGGACGCGATGACGTGATCAAGCCTATCCCCATCTCCAGCCTGAAGCCGGGCGTGTACATCCACGACCTCAAGTGCAGCTGGCTGGAGCACAATTTCCTGCGCAACAGTTTTCTCGTCGGCGACGAGGAGACGGTACGCCGCGTGCGCGAGACCGGCGTCCAGGAAATCCTCATCGACATCAAGCGCGGCATTGACCCCGAAGCGGTCGTCGCGGTCGAACCACCGGCTGTCGAAGCGGCCCCTGCAAGGCCTGAAGCACCGCAACCAGAGGCCGCCCCTGCCGTCGTCGTCGCCGCACGCAAGTCCGGCAGCGAGTTCGAACGCGCACGCGCGCTCAAGGGCGAAGCCAACCTCATCGTGCGCGACATGATGACCGACATCCGCCTCGGCAAGCAGATCGAGCTCGAGAAGATCGAGCCGCTGGTCGAGCGCATCGTCGACTCCATCTTCTGCGAGCCCGACGCCCTCGCGCCTCTGGCCCGCCTCAAGGAACACGACGCCTACACCTTCCAGCACTCGGTTTCGGTGTGTGCGCTGATGGTCGCATTCGCCCGCACCCTCGGACTCGATCGCCCGACGATCCGGGAGATCGCGATCGGCGCCCTGCTGCACGACGTGGGCAAGGCCAAGGTGCCCGACGAGATCCTCAACAAACCGGCAAAGCTCACCGACGCCGAATTCGACAAGATGAAGAGCCACGTCGTGCAGAGCAAGATCATCCTGCAGGCCTCGCCCGGCATCAGCCAGATCGCCCTCGACGTCGCTGCCCAGCACCACGAGCGCTTCGACGGCAGCGGCTACCCGAACAAGCTGCGCGGCGACGAGATCAGCCTCTACGGCCAGATGGGTTCGATCGTGGATGTGTACGACGCCATCACCTCGAACCGCGTCTATCACAAGGGCATGGCGCCCACCGAGGCGCTGCGCAAGCTGCTGAGCTGGACCGACGGCCACTTCAAGCCCGACATGGTCAAGGCCTTCATCCGCTCGGTCGGCATCTATCCCACCGGCGCCCTGGTGCGGCTGGAGAGCCGCCGCCTGGCGGTGGTTCAGTCGCAGAACGACGACAAGCCGATGCAGCCTGTGGTCAAGGTGATCTTTCACACCGCCGGACACTACCTCAAGCCGCAGAACATCGACCTGCGCCGTTCGCAGGACCGCATTGTCAGCCACGAGGACTTCGAAAGCTGGCAGATCGACCCGGTACGCTGGTTGCCGCAATGATCGGCGCCGCGCCTCAATCGGCCGGGATCGCCTCCAGGGCCTCGTTGAGCTCCAGCCAGCGCAGCTCGGCCTCCTCGATGCGCTCGGCAAGCTCCGCCTGACGCTTGTTGAGGGCCGGCACCTCGCCTGCCTGCGGGCCGGTGTAGAGCGCCGGATCGGCAAGCTTCGCATCGATCTCCGCCTTTTCCTTGTTCCAGGCGGTCAGGCGCTTGTCGATCTGCTCCACTTCCTTTACCAGCGGGCGGCGCGCCGCCAGCCGCGCCTGGCGGTCGGCCGCAGCCTGCGCGCGGTCGGCCTTGCGCGCCGCTTTGTCGGCGGCCTGGTCGGGACAAGCCGCTGCGGCGGCAACCTCGGCGCGACGGCTTGCGAGCCAGTCGCGGTAGTCGTCGAGGTCGCCGTCGAAGGGCTGGATGCATCCGCCATCGACCAGCAGGAAGCGGTCGCAGGTGGCGCGCAGCAGCGCACGGTCGTGCGAGACCAGCACCATCGCCCCCTCATAATCCTGCAGCGCCATGGTCAGCGCGTGGCGCATCTCGAGGTCGAGATGGTTGGTGGGCTCGTCGAGCAGCAGCAGGTTGGGGCGCTGCCAGATCAGCAGCGCGAGCGCGAGTCTTGATTTCTCGCCGCCCGAAAACGGGCCGCAAGGCGTGGTCGCCGGGGTGGAGGTCCCGCCCACACCATCGCCGCGGAAGTCGAAACCGCCGAGGTAGTCGCGCAACTCCTGCTCGCGCGTCTGCGGATCGAGGCGGACCATGTGCTGCAGCGCCGACTCGTCCGGGCGCAGCGTTTCCAGTTGATGCTGGGCGAAGTAGCCGGTAGCGAGGCCTTTGCCCTCCAGGCGGCGGCCACCGGCCAGTTGCAGTTCATGCGCCAGCAGCTTGATCAGGGTCGACTTGCCCGCACCGTTGCGCCCCAGCAGACCGACGCGCTCGCCCGGGCGCAGGGTCAGCGTGATGCGCTCAAGCACGGTCTTGTCGCCGTAGCCCACCGCACCGTCCTCGATCTGCAGCAGCGGATCGGGCGCCGGCGGCGCGTCACGGAAGGCAAAGCTGAAGGGCGTGTCCACATGCGCCGCGGCGATGCGCTCCATGCGCTCCAGCGCCTTGATCCGGCTCTGCGCCTGGCGCGCCTTGGTGGCCTTGGCGCGGAAACGGCGGATGTAGTCCTCCATATGCGCGATGTCGCGCTGCTGCTTCTCGAACATCGCCTGCTGCTGGATCAGGCGCTCGCCGCGCTGGCGCTCGAAGTCGGAGTAGCCGCCGGTGTAGAGCGCGAGCTTCTGCTGTTCGATGTGGGCGATATGGGTGACGCAGGCGTCGAGGAACTCGCGATCGTGAGAAATGAGCAGCAAGGTACCGCGGTAATCGCGCAACCACGCCTCCAGCCAGATCACGGCATCGAGGTCGAGGTGGTTGGTGGGCTCGTCGAGCAGCAGCAGGTCGGAGCGGCACATCAGCGCCTGCGCCAGGTTAAGACGCATGCGCCAGCCGCCGGAGAAGTCCGCGACCGGACGCTCGATATCGGACTGCAGGAAACCCAGGCCATCGAGCAGCGCCGCCGCGCGCGCGCGCGCCGAATAGCCCCCGATCTCGTGCAAGCGCGCATGCAGCTCACCGATATGCGACCCGTCGTGGGCCGCCTCGGCCGCGGCCAACTCGGCCTCGATCCGCCGCAATTCGGCGTCGCCATCGAGCACGTAGTCGATTGCCGGCTGTGCAAGACCGGGCGTTTCCTGCGCGACGTGGGCGATCACCCAGCCCGGCGGCATGTCGAGGTCGCCCTGGTCGGGGTGGAGCTGGTCGCGCAGCATGGCGAACAGGCTGGATTTACCGCTGCCATTGGCGCCGGTGAGGCCGACCTTCCAGCCGGGGTGGATCTGCAGCGTAGCGGCCTCGATGAGGACCTTGGCGCCGCGAGCGAGGCGCAGATTGCGAAGACTGATCACGAACGGATACACGGCTTCGGGGCCGCGGGCAGTTGCAAAGGCGCTATTCTACGCGCCAGCCGAATCCTCTCAGGAACACCGTGCGCATGACTCACCTCACCCTGCCCGCTCGCTGCACGCTCAAGCCCGAGCTCCGCTCCACCCTCCGCCGAGCCCTGTTCGCCGCTCTGCTCGGCACCACCACCCTGTCCGCCCTCGCCCAGACGCCGGCCGACGATGCCCGGCGCACCGCCGACCGCGCCCGCATCGGCGCCCTGGAGGCAGAAGGCAAGGCCCTGCGCGCAGAGGCCGAAGCCCGCTTCGCCACCGCCGAGGCGGCCTGCTACGAGCGTTTTCTGGTCAATCGCTGCATCGACCAGGCGCGCAAGGAGCGCATCGAGACCATCCAGCGCGCCCGCGCCGTAGAAGCCGAGGCACGCCGCCTGACCCTGGCCGAACGCCAGCGCACGGCAGAAGCGCTGCTTACCGAAGGCGCGCGGCCGACTGCCGTCGGCAGCATGCAATCGCCCGAAGCGCCGACAGCGCTGCCGCAACTGCCGGCGCTCCAGCCCACCCCACCCAGCCCGGATGCCCGCATCGCCCCGTCGCCGGAGAGCGAACGCATTCGCGCCGAGCGCGAGACGCGCAGCGAGGAGGCTGCGGCCGACGCGGTCCGCCGACGCGCTGCCGCCGATGCCGAACGCGATGCAGCGCGCCAGCGCGCTACCGAGGAGGCCTCCCGCCGCGCGCAGCAAGCCGAACGCGACCGCGACCGCTACGAGGAACGCCAGCGGCGTTACGAGGAAGAACAGGCGCAGAAGAAGTAGCAAGTACCTCAGGCCGCTCCGGCGCACGCCCATGCCAGCGCGTCCTCGAGGCGGTCGTTGCCCCAGAACAGCTCCTCGCCGACGCGAAAGCTCGGCGCACCAAACAAGCCCAGTTCGGCCGCGCGCTCGGTCTGGCAACGCAGCGCCAGCTTGTTGGCATCGGCCTGGGCTCGCGCCATGACTTCATCGGCTGGCAGGCCGAGCGCGCGCAGGATGTCCTCGATCACGGCCGCTTCGCCGATCTCGCGGTCCTCGGCGAAATTGGCCGTCATCACTGCGCGTGCGAAAGGCGCGACCCAGCCGGCCTCGACCCCGACCAGCGCGACCCGCGCCGCCAGCAGGCCATTGCGCGGGAAACGGCTGGGGCGATGGAAGGGCAAGCCCTCCTTCATCGCCAGCCGTTCGAGGTCGCGCCACATGTAGCGCCCCTTGGGGGGGTAGATATTGAAGGGCGAGTCGTTCCAGCCCAGGGCGAGAAACACCGGCCCGAGCAGGAAGGGCTTCCATGCCACCTCCACGCCAGCGGCCTCGGCCACACGCTCGATGCGCATCACAGACAAGTAGGAATAGGTGCTGGCGAACTCGAACCAGAACTCGACGGCGGGGCGGGGCATGGCGCTGACTCCGTTGATTGGCTCCGCCACTATAGAACATCAACGTGGCCGGTTCGCCACCCAGATGCCCGCCCCCACGAGGAAAAGCGCACCGAACACGGCAGGTGTCATCGCCTCGCCCAGCAGCAGCCCGCCCGCGAGCACGCCCATCACCGGCGTCAGGAAGGAAAAGGACGACAGCCGCGTTGCCGGATACTGGCGCACCAGCCAGAACCAGCCCAGGTAGGACATCCCGGCAACGATGAAGGTCTGGAAGAACAGGCTCGCCCACACCAGCGGCGTCGGCGCGAATACGCCGGGCTCGCCGAGCGCGACCGAAAGCAGCGGCAGCACCAGCGCCGACACCGCAAGCTGGTACAGCAGGGTCTTTTCAGCCGACACCCGCGCCAATGCGCTGGCCTTGACGGTCAACGTGGTCGCGGCCCAGAACACCGCCGCCAGCATGATCATCAGGTCACCGATCCAGGCGCGGTCGGTGGGCATGAACAGATGTTCGCCGAACAGCACCAGGATACCGCCGAACGCCAGCGCCATGCCCACCCACTGCGCCCGGCGCATGTGTTCCTGCGGCAGCAGCCAGACCGCGCCGAGGGCGACGAAGAAGGGTGCTGTGTAGAGGAAGATGACCCCGCGCGAGGCCGTTGTGTACTCCAGCCCGAGGAAAATCAACGCAAACTCGGCGGCGAACAGCAGTCCGGCGAGCACACCCGGCACCAGCGTGCCGTCCCGCTCCCCCAGTCGCACCCCGCGCAGGTGGGCCCACAACAGCACGACCACCGTCGCCCCGATCGAGCGCAGTCCGGCCTGCCATACCGGTGAGATGCCCGTGCTGGCGAGCTTGATCGCCACCTGCTGCACACCCCAGATGGTGCAGAACAGCACCATCATGCCAATGGCGAGACGGTCGAGTTCGGTCTTTTGCATGCGTAGTCGCCAGGATGAGAACCCGCGATTATCGACCGGGCGATCTCGAAAGGCGAGCGCGGCGCCAGCCGCGAGCTTTTCGAGGGCGCGCGCCGCGCTCGGCTCAACCCGCGGCGGCCTGCGGCGCTGCGCATGCCAGGCGCTCGAACTGCGCCGCAAGCCCTTCGAGCTCACGCTGCAGCCGCTGGCGCTGAGCCGGCGTGGCCGTATTGAACACCTCGGCAAGCAAGACGAGGCTGCGATCCCGGTTGTGCGCCTGTCGCGCGCGATAACCTGGCGTGGGCTCGTCCTGCACGGGCGCCATGAAGGCGGCGACCCGTGGAGCGAACGCTGCCCCATCTGCCCGTACGCGGAGCGCGTCGAGCACGTCCGCCTGCCAGCGCGCACGCTCGTCCAGCCAGGCCTCGGTCGTCGGCTCGAGGGCATCGCTCCAGACGCCGATCAGCACGCGCTGCTCGGTGGTCAGGCGCCCGAACCAGCGCTGCAAGCGCTTCTCCATGCGTGCGATGCGAGCCTCGCGCTGGGCGGAGTCGTCACCGCCGAGGAACGCCTTGCGCGCCTCGCGCTGACGACGCTCGAAGGCCTGCTGCAACTCATCGACCTGCTCGTCGGACAGCGCCGGCAGCAGCACGCGGGCATCGTCCTCGAGCGCGGCAAGGATCTCCCGCCACCACCCCTCGCCACGCTCGAGATAGGGCAACAGGTCGCTGCTGCCAATACGGTCTGCAGCCAGCGTGGTTTGCGCCTCGCGCAGCGTGGCGGCGTACTCAGCGAGATGGGTGCGGCAATGCCAGTCGAGACGCGCCGACAGTTGGCGGTCGAGCAGGTTGCGCTGGCCGGCATCAAGCATCACATAGTCGCGCAGGTACCAGGGCACCAGCCAGTCGAGCTGGGAATACGCCATGCGAACGCTGCAGCCGCCCAGCACGAAGGCGGCGAACAGTCCGGCAAGCAGGATGCGCGCAAGTGACAGCATGTGCGCTCAGACGCAAGGGCGCCGTCAAAGTTCACGGCCGGCAACTCGCGCTGGATGCCACGCGCCCACTCAGGGGCAGGGACAGGGCCAGCCCGCGCCCTTGCCCCTGCGTGGGCGTACTCGATCCTCGGCTACTTCACGTCCTCGCGCCGCAGCTCGGCATGATGACCGACGACCTCCTCGGCGAGCGGATCGTCGGCGAGTGCAGGCGCTTCGGCCTGCGCGTCCGGCTTTGCTTCCGCCGTCGTGTCCGTCTCCGCCGACTCGGCAGGTACATCGACCGCCACCATCGGGACGCCGTCGTCAGCGCGCTCGCCCGCGGGCGACGCCGCCGCAGCGGGCTGCACGCTCGGGTCCGGAGTTACAAGCTCGTCAGCACCGTCGGTGACCGGCACCGGCTCGGCAGCGGCATCTTCGGCAACGGCTGCACCCGGGGCGGAGCCCTCGTCAGGCGCTGCGGATGCCGCCTCGCCTGTCTGCACACTGGCCGCTGCCACACCTGCAGCACCGGCCGCCGCGGCCAGGCCGGTAGCAGCCAGCAGCTTGTCGCTGCCACCGTCACGGTCATTGCCCACCAGCAATGCGTCCACGCGCTGCTGGAACAGCTCGCGCGCCGAACCCGAGGACAGCTTCTCGTAGCCCGAGGACAGGTGCTCGAACAATTCCTTGTAGGAGCCCGCCATCGACACGAACAGGGTCGCCGTCTTGTCGAAATGGGTGGCGACCTCCTGGCGGTAGGCCTCGATCTCGCCCTTCTGACGCGCGACCTCGGACTCGAGCTCCTCGATACGCGCCTTGCCGGCGCCGAACTGGCGGCCGACGAAGAAGCCGACGACGCCCGTGATCACCACGGCAAAGATGGCGACCAGCCATGCGGTTTGTGCAGTCATTTTTCTTCCCTCCCCTCTTCTTGGTTCAATCGATGAGCTTTGGCGCCACCGAACCGACGAACTGCAAGCGGGCGCGCAATGCCCGCGTTACCTCGACGCTGCCGTCCTCGGTGATGCGCAGCACGTGTTCGATACCAAAACGGCGCGTATGTTCTCGCCATTGGTCGCCAGCGAGATAGGCAGGCTTGCTCGGCCCGTCGGAGAGCGTGCCGGCATTGGGCTGCGCCGTGATCAGGATGGTGAGCGACTGCGTGCCACGCGCAGGCTGGCCAGTGCGCGGGTCGAGCAGATGAGCATAACGCTCGCCGTCGAGTTCGAAGAAGCGCTGGTAGTCGCCCGAGGTGCCCACCGCCTCGCCGTCGTAGAGCGGCAAGGTCGCGATCGGCGCCGGTTCGCGCGGATGCTGGATGCCGACGCGCCACGGCTGGTCACCCTTGCGCCCGAGTGCCATCACGTTGCCGCCGATGTTGATGAGCGCATTGGCCACGCCCTTTTCGCGCAGGATGGCCGCCGCGCGGTCGAGCGCATAGCCCTTGGCATAGCCGCCGAGGTCGATCTGCACCGCCGGATTGCGGCTCTCGACGCGATTGCCTTCGATCACCAGGTCGGCCATGCGCGGCCGCGCCGCAAGCAGGGCCTGCAGCTTGTCCGGATCGGGACGCGTAGGCACGAAGGTGTCGGTATGGAAGCCCCACAGCGCGACCAGCGCGCCAAGCGCGGGATCGAACAACTCGTCACCCACGGCAGCGATGTGCTGCGCGTCCTTGAGCAGCGCGGCCAGTTCGTCCGACACCTCCGCCGCCTCGCCGCGCGCAATGGCTGCGTTGAGCGCCGTGAGCTCCGACGGCTCCCAGGCGTGGTAGGCACGATGCAGGCGGTCGAACTCGCGCAGCACCGCCGCCGCCGCCGCGTCGGCCTCGGCCTGGTCCTTGCCATACACCGCGACATCGACCCGCGTGCCGAACACGAAAGCCTCGTGGCGGAACACCTCCGATCGCGAACAAGCGGCCAGCGACAGCAGCACCAGCAGCGCGCATGCAAGAGGGAAATAGGGGACAGACCCCAATTTCCTCAAAATTGGGGTCTGTCCCCTATTTCCCGAGATCAGGAAGCGCACGCCTGCTCCAGCTTGTCGATGACCAGTCCGGCAACGTCGAAGCCCTGCTGGGCGGCAATCTCGACCATGCAGGTCGGGCTGGTGACGTTGATCTCGGTGAGGTGGCCGCCGATGACATCCAGGCCGACGATGAGCAGGCCGCGCTGCCACAGGATCGGTGCCAGGTACTCGGCAATCTCACGCTCGCGCGCGGTGAGCGCCATCGCCACTCCGCGTCCGCCCGCGGCAAGATTGCCGCGCGTCTCCCCTGCCTGCGGGATGCGCGCCAGCGCAAAGGGCACAACCTCGCCGCCGATGATCAGCACGCGCTTGTCACCATCGGCGATCTGCGCCAGGTAGCGCTGCGCCATGATGGTGCGCGCACCGTTCCCGGTCAGCGTCTCGATGATGACGTTGCGGTTGGGGTCGTCCTTGCGCACGCGGAAGATCTGGCTTCCCCCCATGCCATCGAGCGGTTTCAGGATGACATCGCCGAGCTCGTCGATGAAGGCGTTGATGTCCGCTGCATCGCGCGCGACCAGCGAAGTCGCCATGAACTGGGTGAACTCGGTGATCGCCAGCTTCTCGGAATGGTCACGGATCGCGCGCGGGTTGTTGAAGACGCGCACACCAGCCTGCATCGCATCCTCCAGCAACCAGGTGGCGGTGACGTACTCGAAGTCGAAGGGCGGGTCCTGACGCATCATCACCGCATCGAAGGCGGCCAGCGGCAGTGCCCTGGCCGGCCCGGCGCGGTACCAGGCGGCATCGTCCTCGAAGACTTCGAGCGGCACGCAGCCGGTGCCGAGCACCACGCCGTCGCGCCAGGCCAGTCCGGCGCGCTGCACGGACCACACCTCGTGCCCACGGCTGGCCGCTGCGCGCATCATCGCAACGCTGGAATCCTTGTAGGCCTTGAGACCCTCGAGCGGGTCGAGGATGAAGAGGAGCTTGAGCTTGCGGGTCATGACTTGATCACAGGTTCCATTCACTGCCCATCGACGGGCTGCAGATGCGGCAAGCGCCGCGATCGATTGCGCGACAGTCGGTTCGCCCCCTGTAGGAGCGGCACAAGCCGCGAGGTTCTGAAGGCGACGCGGCCAGCCAGAGCCAGGCCAAAAAGCTCGCGGCTGGCGCCGCTCCTACAGGGCCAGCGAGCATCACACGGCCAGCACTTCCTCCTCCACCGGCGCGGTCTCCTCGATCTCCACCGAGGCAGCCAGCAGCGCCAGGCGGGCGACCACGCCGTAGGCATAAAAACGATTCGGCGGAGCGTCAGGTCCCTGGGCAGCGTCGGGCAGGGTGCAGCAGGTCTCGAACGCCAACGGCTTGAAGTGCATCCCAGGGGCGTTGAGGTTCTCGTCGCGGCCGCGCTCCGTATGCACCCTGTAGAAGCCGCCCACCACGTAGTGGTCCATCATGTAGACCACCGGCTCGGCGACCCCGTCCTCCACCGTCTCGAAGGTGTGCACGCCCTCCTGGATGATCACCTCGTGCACCTGCAGCCCCTCCTTGACCACCGCCATCTTGTTGCGCTGGCGGCGGTTGAGGCCAACGACTTCGGACGCATCCTTCACCGTCATCACGCCCATGCCGTAGGTGCCGGCATCGGCCTTGACGACCACGAAGGGCTGGTCGGTCACGCCATATTCCTTGTACTTGGCGCGGATGCGGGTGAGCAGCGAATCGACCTGGGCCGCCAGGCACTCCTCGCCGGTACGCTCCTGGAAGTTGATCTGCCCGCACACGCCGAACTCGGGGTTGATGCGCCAGGGGTCGATGCCGATCTCTTCCGCGAAGGCGCGCGCTACACGGTCATAGGCGGCTGCATGCCTGGACTTGCGGCGCGAGTGCCAGCCTGCGTGCAGCGGCGGGATCAGCCACTGCTCGTCGAGCCCCTTGAGCACGTCGGGGACACCGGCCGACAGGTCATTGTTGAGCAGCACCGCGCACGGTTCGAAGTTATCCAGGCCAACGCGGCCGCCACGGCGACGCAGCGGCTCCAGCGTCAGGGTGGCGCCATTGGTCAGCTCGAGCACGGTCGGCTCTGCGATCTCGGGCAGCAGACTGCCAATGCGCACATCGAGCCCTGTCAGGCGCAGGATGGACACCAGCTTGGCGACATTCTGCAGGTAGAACTGGTTGCGGGTGTGGTTCTCGGGGATCAGCAGCAGCTTGCCTGCATCCGGGCAGATACGCTCGATCGCGGCCTGCGCCGCCTGCACGCACAAGGGCATGAAGGCATCGTTGAGGTTGTTGAAGCCACCCGGAAACAGGTTGAGGTCGACCGGCGCGAGCTTGAAGCCGGAGTTGCGCAGGTCGGTGGAGCCGTAGAACGGGGGCATGTGATCCTGCCACTGGGTACGGAACCACTTCTCGATGTCGCAGGCATTGTCGAGGAACTGGCGCTCGAGCTCGAGCAGAGGGCCGGTGAGTGCGGTGGTGAGGTGCGGGACCATGGTGTCTCTCGGGAGGGCCGGCTGCCGGGTGGCAGGGGCGAAAGCTTTGGCCGGAATGTTACACCAAGCCCCCCGCACACCGCCTGCGCGCAGCCCAGCCCGGCGCGCGAAAATCCCGCCGCATCGGCCTCGCTCAGGACGAAGGGCGTACCGGCAGGTTGCGCTCGTCCTTCACCACCTCCATCACCACGTAGGTATGCGTCTGCTTGACGCACGGCAGCCCCGAGATCTGGTCGCCCATCACCCGGCGGTATTCGTTGATGTCGCGGGTGCGCACCTTGAGCAGGTAGTCGAAATCGCCCGCGATCATGTGGCAGGACTCGATCTCCGGAATGCGCCGGACCGCGTCGTTGAAGCGGCGCAGATCCAGCTCGGCGGTGCTGGTCAACAGGACCTGGACAACGACTATATGGCCAGCACCCACCGCATCGGGGTCGAGGTCGGCGTGGTAGCCGCGGATCACCCCCGCCTTCTCCAGCCTGCGCACGCGCTCGGCACAAGGCGTCTTCGTCAGCCCCACGCGGCGTGACAGCTCGACGATCGACAGGCGCGCATCGGCCTGCAGTTCGACGAGGATCTTCTGATCGATACGATCCATTGCAGTGCAGCAGACTATTCGCCTGCATCGGCTGGTTGAAACGGGAATTATGACTTTATAAACGCAAATTTTGGAGCCATTAACTTTTGTTTTTGGCAAAAAATTCGCTCCAGCTCAACGGGCTCCCGAACGCCCCTCCCCACCCCATACGGACGCCTTCCCAGGAGTATCCGGCCGTGACCTCGCTGCCCTCGTCGCCCCCCCAGCTGGCTCCCGAATCGTGCGCTGCCGCGGCCCTGCCCGCGACCCGGCGCAGTGCGCTGCGCGAACGGATCGATGCCGCCTGGCGCCAGCCGGAACCGATCTGCGTGCCTGCCCTGATCGCCGCCGCACGTCTCCCCGACGCGCTGCGCGAGCCGGTGCATACGCTCGCCCACGACCTCGTCACCGGCCTGCGCGCCACGCGTACGCGCTCGTCCGGCGTCGACGCCCTGATGAAGGAGTTCTCGCTCTCCAGCCAGGAAGGCGTGGCACTGATGTGCCTGGCCGAAGCCCTGCTGCGCGTGCCCGACAAGGCCACCGCCGACCGCCTGATCCGCGACAAGCTCGCCGACGGCGACTGGCGCGCGCACATTGGCAACAGCCCCTCGCTGTTCGTCAATGCCGCGACCTGGGGCCTGCTGATCACAGGCCGGCTGGTATCGACCAGCAGCGAGCAAGGTCTGTCCGCAGCGCTCACCCGCCTGGTGGCGCGCGGCGGCGAGCCACTGATCCGCAAGGGCATGGACCTGGCGATGCGCATGCTGGGCGAACAGTTCGTCACCGGCCGCGACATCGACGAGGCCTTGAAGCGCGGCCGCGAACACGAGAAACAGGGCTACCGCTACTCCTTCGACATGCTGGGCGAGGCCGCCATGACGGCCGCCGACGCCGAGCGCTACTTCAAGGACTACGAGCGCGCCATCCATGCCATCGGCCGGGCCTCCAAGGGCCGAGGCGTGGTCGACGGCAACGGCATCTCGGTCAAGCTCTCCGCCCTGCATCCGCGCTACACCTGGTCGCAACGCGAACGCGTGCTGGGCGAACTGCTGCCCCGGCTGAAGGCGCTGTGCCTGCTCGCCAAAGGCTACGACATCGGCCTCAACATCGACGCCGAGGAGGCCGACCGCCTGGACATCTCGCTCGACCTGCTCGAAGCGCTTGCTACCGACGACGCACTCGCCGGCTGGAGCGGGCTGGGCTTCGTCGTGCAGGCCTACCAGAAGCGCGCGCCCTTCGTGCTCGACTTCGTGATCGACCTCGCACGGCGCAGCGGCCAGCGCATGATGGTGCGCCTGGTCAAGGGCGCTTACTGGGACGCCGAGATCAAGCGCGCGCAGATCGACGGCCTGGCCGGCTACCCGGTCTATACGCGCAAGGTCTACACCGACGTCGCCTACCTCGCCTGCGCGCAGAAGCTGCTCGCCGCGCGCGACGCGATCTACCCTCAGTTCGCCACCCACAATGCCCACTCGCTGGCGGCCATCTTCCACCTCGCCGCCGCCGACGGCCGTGCCTGGCAACCCGGCGACTACGAGTTCCAGTGCCTGCACGGCATGGGCGAACCGCTCTACGACCAGCTCGTCGGCCAGCCCGGCCGTCACCGCATGGTGCGCATCTACGCCCCGGTGGGCAGCCACGAGACCCTGCTCGCCTACCTCGTGCGTCGCCTGCTCGAGAACGGTGCCAACACCAGCTTCGTCAATCGCATCGTCGATGAGCGCGTGGCAGTCGAGGAGCTGATCGCCGACCCGGTCGAGCAGGCCGCAGCGCTCGCCGGTGCGCCGCACCCGCGCATCCCGCTGCCTTGTGATCTGTTCGGTGCGCTGCGCACCAACTCCGCGGGCATCGACCTCGCCAGCGAGCCGGTGCGCGCGCGCATCGCCGCTGCAATCGAGGCCTCGCGCAGCATGCCCTTCGCAGCCGGCCCGATCGTTGCCGGCAGCGTTGCCGTGCCTGCCCAGGTGCAGCCGGTCACCAACCCGGCCAATCGCAGCGAAACAGTCGGCGGTGTCGCCGAGGCCACCGCCGCGGACATCGAGCGCGCCCTGGCCGCCGCCAGCGCCGCCGCGCCCGACTGGGCGGCCCAGCCGGCGGCCATGCGCTGCACACGACTTCAGACTGCCGCTGAACTGTTCGAGCGCGATGCCGACACCCTGATCGCACTGGCAGTGCGCGAGGCTGGCAAGTCCTGGGCCAACGCCGTGGCCGAACTGCGCGAGGCGGTCGATTTCCTGCGCTACTACGCCCAGCAGGCCCGCGGCTTCGACGCTGCAAGCCACGTCCCGCTCGGGCCGGTGCTGTGCATCAGCCCGTGGAATTTCCCGCTTGCCATCTTCACCGGCCAGGTGTCGGCCGCGCTCGCCGCCGGCAACCCGGTGCTCGCCAAGCCCGCCGAACAGACACCGCTGATCGCCGCCTACGCGGTGCGCCTGCTGCACGAGGCCGGCGTACCGGCCGCGGCGCTGCAGCTGCTGCCCGGGCGCGGCGAGACCGTCGGCGCCGCGCTGGTGGCGGACGCACGCGTGTGCGGCGTGATGTTCACCGGCTCTACCGAGGTGGCAGCACTCATCAACCGCAAGCTCGCCGAACGCGGCGGCAACGTGCCGCTGATCGCCGAGACCGGCGGCCAGAACGCCCTGATCGTGGACTCCACCGCCCTGCCCGAGCAGGTGGTCGCCGACGTGCTCGCCTCCGCCTTCGACTCCGCCGGCCAGCGCTGCTCGGCACTGCGCGTGCTGTGCCTGCAGGACGACATCGCCGACGGCGTGCTGCACATGCTGCGCGGGGCGCTCGACGAACTGCGCCTGGGCGACCCGGCCGACGTCCGGGTCGACATCGGTCCGGTGATCGATGCCGAGGCGCGCTCAGGGCTGGAAGCCCATGTCGCGACGATGCAGGGCCGCGGCGCACGCGTCACCCGCCTGCCGCTGCCCGCGGACTGCGCACGCGGCAACTTCGTCGCGCCGACGATCATCGAGATCGGCGCGCTGTCCGAACTCGGCCGCGAGCAGTTCGGCCCCATCCTGCACGTACTGCGTTACCGTGCAGCCGGGCTGGATGGGCTGATCGACGCCATCAACGCCAGCGGCTACGGCCTGACCATGGGCGTGCACACCCGCATCGACGAGACCGTCGAGCGCATCGCCTCAAACGCCCACGTCGGCAACCTCTATGTGAACCGCAACATCATCGGCGCCGTCGTGGGCGTACAACCCTTTGGTGGCGAAGGCCTGTCGGGCACCGGACCGAAGGCTGGCGGGCCGCTCTACCTGCACCGCCTGCTGGCGCGCACGCCGGGTCCGGCGCTGCTCGACGGCGCACTCGCGGTCAGCGAAGGCAAGGAGACGCGCGCTGCCGACACCGCGCTCGACGGCTTCCTCGCCTGGCTGGACGGCGCTGGTCGTGGCCTCGTGGAGGGTGACGAATTCACCGTACTGCGCGACCGCGCAGACGCCTGCCGCGCCCGCCGCATCAGCGGCCTGCGTCTGGCGCTGCCCGGCCCCACCGGCGAGGACGACAGCCTGCGCTTTACCGCGCGCGGCCTGATCGCCGGCGTCGCGCACACCGCTGCCGCCGTACTGCACCAGGTCATGGCCGCACTCGCCAGCGGCAACCGGCTGCTGCTCGCTGACACCCCGGCCGCCCGCAGCACCGTGGCTGCGCTGCCGTCGGACCTTGGCCCCGCCGTGGCGGTGAACGCCAACTGGATCGAACAACCGATCGGCGCCCTGCTGTTCGATGGCGACGACCGCGGCGCCAATGAGCTGCAGCAGCGCCTGGCGGCACTTGAGGGCCCGATCCTGCAACTGCTGCGCCCCACGCCCGATTACGACCTCGGCCGCCTGGTGCATGAGCGCACACTGTCGATCAACACCGCCGCAGCAGGCGGCAACGCCAGCCTGATGGCCATGGGTGCCTAGCGCCAGGCTCCAGAACACGGTACGGATGAGCCCCGATCCAGACCGGCATCACGCAGCTAGGGGCATCACGGATGGCAAGACTGAAAAATTCGCTTACCTTTGCCGGGCGCACACGCCACCGTACGGTGGCAACCCGCATCAACGGCCTGCAACGCTGGGCCAAGCAGCAATCGCAAACGACACACAGCCACGAAGGAGACGTTTCATGAAAAAAACCCTGCTCGCCACCGCCGCCCTCGCCCTTGGCGGCTTCTCCAACGCGGCCCTGGCCGACCTGTCGGTCGCCATCGCCGGCCCGATGACCGGCCAGTACGCCTCGGCCGGCGACCAGATCCGCAAGGGTGCGGAGATGGCCATCGCCGACATCAACGCCCGCGGCGGCGTGCTCGGCGAGAAGCTGAAGCTGGAAGTCGGCGACGACGCCTGCGATCCCAAGCAGGCGGTGTCGGTGGCCAACACCATGGTCAACCGCAAGATCGTCTTCATGCACGGCCACTGGTGCTCGAGCTCGACCATCCCGGCCTCCGAGGTCTACAACGAGGCCGACATCCCGATGGCCACGGTGTCGACCAACCCGCAAGTGACCGAGCGCGGCCTGGACAACATCTTCCGCATCATGGGCCGTGACGACCAGCAGGGCATGGTGGCGGGCAGCTACATCGCCGACAAGTTCGCCGGCAAGAAGGTCGCCGTGGTCGACGACAAGAGCGCCTACGGCAAGGGCCTGGCCGACGAGATGGCCAAGGCGATGGAAGGCAAGGGCCTCAAGCCCACGCTGCGCGAGGCGATCACTGCCGGCGAGAAGGACTACTCGGGCCTGGTCACCAAGCTCAAGCAGGCCGGCGTCGAGGTGATGGCCTACGGCGGCTACCACACCGAGGTTGCGCTCATCCTGCGCCAGGCCCAGGCCGCCGGCCTCGACCTGACCGTGATGGGCGGCGACACCATGACCAACTCCGAGCTCGTCACCGCTGCCGGTCCGGCTGCGGACAAGGTGCTGTTCACCTTCTCGCCCGACCCGCGCAAGAACGCCGACGCTGCCCCGGTGGTGGAGAAGTTCCGCGCCGCCAAGGTCGAGCCCGAAGGCTATGTGCTCTACGCCTACGCTGCCTTCCAGCTCTTCGAGCAGGCCGCTACGGCAGCCAAGAGCACCAAGTACGCCGACCTCGAGAAGGCGATGCGTGGCGGCAGCTTCAACACCGTGATCGGCGAGCTGTCCTTCGACGCCAAGGGCGACCAGAAGGCGCCGGGCTTCGTGGTCTATCGCTGGCAGGGCGGCCAGTACGACTACGCGCAGTAATCGCGCCCTGCAGCGCAACACCCGGCCGGCGCGCGCCTGACACTGCGCGCCGGCCGCGCAAACAAGAATCCCCCCGCGCACGGCGACGGTCCACCACCGTCGGCCGTCGTGCGCCGCCACCGCAGGAGACATCGTGGCCTACGCACTCCAGCAACTGATCAACGGGCTCACGCTCGGCGCCATGTACGGCCTGATCGCCATCGGCTACACGATGGTGTACGGCATCATCGGCATGATCAACTTCGCCCATGGCGACATCTTCATGGTGAGCGCGTTCATCGCGGTCACCGCCTTCACCATCCTTGCCGCCGCCGACGTGACCTCGATCCCGCTCGCACTGACCTTCGTGCTGATCGTGTCGATCTTCTTCACCTCGGCCTACGGCTGGGCGGTGGAACGCACCGCCTACCGCCCGCTGCGCGGCTCGACCCGGCTGGCGCCGCTGATCTCGGCGATCGGCATGTCGATCTTCCTGCAGAACAGCGTGCAGCTCACCCAGGGCGCACGCGTCAAACCCATCCCGCCGGTGCTCGAGGGCGGCGTGGTGCTGTGGGACGCCCCTGGCTTCACCGTACAGATCGGCTGGAGCCAGATGCTGATCATCGTCACCACCGTGGTGCTGATGATCGCCTTCACCTGGATGATCACGCAGACCCCCTTCGGCCGCCAGCAACGCGCCTGCGAGCAGGACCGCACCATGGCCTCGCTGCTCGGCGTCAATGTGGACCGCACCATCTCGCTCACCTTCATGCTCGGCGCGGCGCTGGCTGCGGTCGCCGGGGTAATGGTCACGGTGTATTACGGCGTGGTGGATTTCTTCATCGGCTTTCTCGCCGGCATCAAGGCTTTTACCGCTGCGGTGCTGGGCGGCATCGGCTCGCTGCCGGGCGCGATGCTGGGCGGCTTGCTGATCGGTCTCATCGAGTCCTTCTGGGCGGCCTACCTGTGGGCGGAATACAAGGACGTCGCCACCTTCAGCATCCTGTGCCTGGTGCTGATGCTGCGCCCCTCCGGCCTGCTCGGCCGGCCTGAAGTGGAGAAAGTGTGATGAGCGCCATCGTCTTCGCCCGTCACGCGATGACCCCCACCGAGCGTCTGCGCGACGCCGGCTGGGTGGCCTTCGTCGGCCTCATCCTCGGCGTGCCGCTGATCGGCCTCACCACCGTCGACGTGGGCGGCCGGCTGGGGGTCGAGACCCGCTTCGGCCTGCTCGTCGCCGCCGTCGCCGCCGTGTTCGCCGGCCGCCTGCTGCTGCGCTGGTCGATCGACAACATGCGCAACCGCAAGCTCGCCCGCGACCGCGTCAGCACCGCCACCGCTGCCGACCGCGCCCACGGCGCGCAGCGCGTGGTCAACGTGCTGGGCTGGATCGCGCTCGGCGCCTCGATCGCACTGCCGATCGTGTATTCCGACAACCGCTACGTGGTCGACATCGCCACCACGGTGCTGATCTACGTGATGCTGGGCTGGGGGCTGAACGTGGTGGTGGGCCTGGCCGGCCTGCTCGACCTCGGCTATGTCGCCTTCTACGCCGTCGGCGCCTACTCCTACGCGCTGCTGTCCACCCAGTACGGCTGGGGTTTCTGGGAGGCACTGCCGGTGTCGGGTGCGCTGGCAGCGAGCTTCGGCATCCTGCTCGGCTACCCCATCCTGCGCCTGCGCGGCGACTACCTTGCCATCGTCACCCTCGGCTTCGGCGAGATCATCCGCGTCATCCTGGTGAACTGGACCGAGTTCTCCGGCGGCCCCAACGGCATCAGCTCGATCCCGCGGCCGAGCTTCTTCGGCCTCGAGTTCACCCGCAGCGCACCCGAGGGCGGGCACAGCTTCGCCAGCTTCTTCGGGCTGGAGTTCTCGGCCATGCACCGGCTGATCTTCCTCTACTACCTGATCCTGGTGCTCGCCCTGCTCACCCACGCCTTCGTGTCGCGGCTGCGCAAGCTGCCCGTGGGGCGGGCCTGGGAGGCCCTGCGCGAAGACGAGATCGCGTGCAAGGCGATGGGCATGAACACCACCAATATCAAGCTCTCGGCCTTCGCCATCGGCGCCATGCTGGGCGGCTTCGCCGGGGTGTTCTTTGCCGCGCGCCAGGGCTTCATCTCGCCCGAGAGCTTCACCTTCACCGAATCGGCGATCATCCTCGCCATCGTCGTGCTCGGCGGCATGGGCTCGCAGATGGGCGTGGTGCTGGCCGCCACGCTGCTGGTGCTGATCCCCGAGTTCGGGCGCAATTTTGCCGAGTACCGCATGCTGCTGTTCGGCGCCGCAATGGTATTGATCATGGTCTGGAAGCCAGGCGGCCTGCTCTCGCACCGCGAACCGACGGTACGCCTGAAGCCGCTGCAGCGTTCGAAGCCGGCCGCCGCCGGCACGGAGGTGGCGCAATGAACACGCCCGCCACCCTGCTCTCGGTGCGCAACCTGACCATGCGCTTCGGCGGCCTGACCGCGATCGACGACCTTTCGCTGGAGGTGCCGGCCGGCAAGATCACCGGCATCATCGGCCCCAACGGCGCCGGCAAGACCACGCTGTTCAACTGCCTCACCGGCTTCTACAAGCCCACGACCGGCACCCTGCGCCTGGCACATCCAACGCGCGGCGAAATGCTGCTGGAGAAGCTGCCCAGCCACCGCGTCGCGCGCGACGCCCAGGTGGTGCGAACCTTCCAGAACATCCGCCTGTTCCCGAAGATGACGGTGCTGGAGAACCTCATCGTCGCCCAGCACAACGTGCTGCAGCGCGCCTCGATGTTCTCGATCGCCGGCCTGTTCAAGCTGCCGGGCTACCGTGCGGCCGAGCGCAAGGCGGTGGAGCGCGCAGCGATGTGGCTCGAGCGCCTCAAGCTCACCCACCTCGCCGACGACGCCGCGGGCGACCTGCCCTACGGCATCCAGCGCCGCATCGAGATCGCGCGCGCGCTGTGCGTCGACCCGGTGCTGCTGTGCCTGGACGAGCCCGCGGCCGGCCTCAACCCGCGCGAGTCGGCGGAACTGAACGAGCTGCTGCTCTACCTGTGCGGCGAGCTGGGTATCGCCATCCTGCTCATCGAGCACGACATGAGCGTGGTGATGAACGTGTCCGACCACATCGGCGTGATCAGCTACGGGCGCAAGATCGCCGAAGGCACGCCCGAATCGGTGCGCAACGACCCCGAGGTGATCAAGGCCTACCTGGGCGAAGACGAGGAAGAAGAAGCGATGGGAGGGGCCGCAGCATGATGCTCACGATGGAGGGTGTACACGCCCATTACGGCCACATCCACGCACTGCGCGGCATCGACGTCGAGGTGCAGGTCGGCGAGATCGTCACCCTGATCGGCGCCAACGGCGCCGGCAAATCGACGCTGATGATGAGCCTGTTCGGCAACCCCAAGGCCAGCGCCGGGCGCATCGTGTTCGACGGCGAGGACATCACCCGCGTCCATACCCACGAGATCGCCCGCCGCGGCATCGCCCTCGTACCCGAGGGCCGGCGCATCTTCCCGCGCATGACGGTGATCGAGAACCTGCAGATGGGCACGGCCCACGCCGACCCCGCCAACTACGACGCCGACATCGCGCGCGTGTTCGCAATGTTCCCCATCCTCGACGAGCGCAAGTCGCAGCGCGCCGGCACGCTGTCGGGCGGCGAGCAGCAGATGCTCGCCATCGGCCGCGCGCTGATGAGCCGGCCCAAGCTGCTGCTGCTCGACGAGCCCTCGCTCGGGCTGGCGCCGATCTACATCCGCAAGGTGTTCCAGATCATCCGCGAGCTCAACCGCGACCACGGCATGACCATCCTGCTCGTCGAACAGAATGCCAACCAGGCCCTGCGTGTAGCCGATCGCGGCTACGTGCTGCAGCACGGCGAGATCACGCTCGCTGGTACGGGGGCTGAACTGCTGGCGAGTCCGGAGGTGCGCGCGGCGTATCTGGAGGGCGGGCACGCCTGATCGGCGATCATCGATACCGGCCCAGCGCTCGACCAGCGCAAGGCCGGGCACTCCGCCCCTCAGGCGCAACACCCCCAACGACGCCCCAAGCTCGATGTCCCAAACAACCCAACCCGCTCGCTGGCTCCCCTTCGTCGTCCTCGGCATTGGCCTCACCGCGATCTCCTTCGGCGCCATCTTCGCCCGCCTGGCGCAGGCCGAAGGGGTGAGCTCGCTCACCGTGGCGACCTGGCGACTCGGGCTCGCCGCATTGATCATCACGCCGGTCGCGCTCATGCAGTCGCGCCGCGAACTGGCGCGGCTCACCCGCCGGCAGATCGGCATGGCGCTGGCGGCGGGCTTTTTCCTCGCCCTGCATTTCGCCACCTGGATCAGCTCGCTGGAATACACCTCGGTCGCATCCAGCACCGCGCTCGTCACCACCAACCCGCTGTGGATCGGCCTGGCCTCTTTCCTGATCTTCCGCGAGACGCCTACGCGCATGATGATCGGCGGCATCGCGCTGTCCTTTGCCGGCAGCCTGTTCATCTTCTGGAGCGACAGCCAGAACGCGGGGGCCGGCAGCGACCCCATGTTCGGCAACCTGCTGGCGCTGGTCGGCAGCTGGTGCTTCTCCGCCTACCTGCTGATCGGCCGCCGGCTGCGCGCCGGGCTCGGGCTGCCGGCCTACATCTGGCTCGCCTACGGCGCCGCAGCGCTGTTCCTGTTTGCGGCCAGCGGCGCAGGCGGGGTCGAGCTGTTCGCGCTCTCGGGTACCGCCTGGCTGGTGCTGCTGGCGATGGCGCTCGGCCCGCAACTGCTCGGCCACACCGCCTACAACTGGTCGCTGCGCTACGTGTCCGCCACTTTCGTCGCCGTGGTCACGCTCGGCGAACCGGTCGGCAGCGCACTGATGGCCTTCATCATCTTCGGCGAGGGCTTCGCGCCACTGCAATTCGTCGGCTTCAGCCTGCTGCTGGTGGGGATCTATCTGGCGGCCAAGGGCGAAAAGGGCTGAGTCTCGCGCCGCACGGGCGCAGGCAGCGGGGCTAGAGGATCAGGTCCGCTGCCTTGGCCGGGATGCCGAAGTGGTACCCCTGCGCGACCTCCGCCCCGGCAGTGCGCAACCACGCTGCCTGAGCCTCGGTCTCGACGCCCTCGGCAACCAGCTCGAGGCCAAGCTCCTTGGCAAGTGCAATCACCGCCTTGAGAACCGACGCGGCCTTGAGGTTCTCGCCCAACCTGGAGACGAAGGAGCGATCGACCTTGATCGCATCGAAGGGCAGCATCGCGATATAGCTGAAGCTGGAATAGCCGGTGCCGAAATCGTCCAGCGTCAACTTGAACCCTGCAGCCTTGACCTGCTGCAGCAGCCCGCGCGCGGCGTCGATGTCGCCGACGAAAACGCTCTCGGTGATCTCGATCTCGATCAGCCGCCTGTCGACGCCGGCCCGATCACACGCATGGGCCAGGCGCTCCACCAGGCCCGGATACCTGAGCTGAACGGGCGACACGTTGATGGCGACCGGCGGCACCGTGCAGCCCCCACGCTGCCAGTGCGCAACCTGGTCGAGCACCATGTCGATGATCCAATCGCCCAGCGCCACGATCTGGTGCGACTCTTCGGCGATCTCGATGAACAGCGCTGGTGGCACCAACGTCCCCGCCGAGGGCGACCAGCGCACCAGCGCCTCGTAGCCGATCAAGGCGCCCGACTCCAGTGCGATCTTGGGCTGGTAGACCATGAACAGGCCCTGCTTCACTGCCAGCGCGCTGCGCAGGCTGCTCTCGATCTCGGCCTTGCGGCGCGTGATGCGATTGAGTTCGGCGGTGAAGAACTGGTAACGGTTGCGTCCGCTGTCCTTGGCCTGGTACATGGCCATGTCGGCATTCTTGACCAGTTCGGACTCGTCACGGGCATCGTCCGGAAAGATCGAGATCCCCATCGACAGCGTCGGAGAAAAGTCCCGCCCCTCATGCTCGAAGCTCAGGCTCACCGTATCTAGGATGCGGCGTGCAACGCACGACAGGCTGTCGACATCAACCACGTCATCGACGATGACGAGAAACTCATCGCCACCCTGCCGGCACAGCGTGTCGCCATCCCTGATCGACGCGTGGATGCGCTGCGCGACCTCCTTGAGCATGCGGTCGCCCGCTTCATGGCCGAAGGAGTCGTTGATGACCTTGAAGCGATCGACGTCCAGGTAGAGCACTGCCACCCGCGATCCGTTGCGCTCGGCGCGTGCCACCGCCTGGCGCAGGCGGTCGGCAAACAAGCTGCGGTTGGCGAGGCCGGTGAGGCTGTCGTGGTAGGCGAGGAACTCGATCTGGCTCTGCTGGGCACGCTCCACCGAAACGTCCAAGGCAAGGCCTACGTAATGGGAGGTTTCGCCATGGCCATTCGCGAGGCGCTTGATCATCAGGCTCTTCGGGTAGCGCTCCCCGCTCTTGCGCCGGTCCCAGATCTCGCCTTGCCAGAAGCCGGTGCGGTCGATGCTCTGCCACATCGCCTCGTAGAAGTCGGGGCCATGCATCCCCGAAGACAGGATCCGCGGCGACTGCCCCATGACCTCGTGGGCAAGATAGCCGCTCATCTGCTCGAATGCTTCGTTCACGAACACGATCGTTCGCTGTGCGTCGGTGATCATGATCGACACCGGGGCGAGCTGCATCACGCGCTTGGCAAGATGCAACTCCTGGTTCGCGCACCAGTGCTCATGCGCCGCAAGCACACGCGCCACCTGCTCGCCCACACCAGCCGCAAACGCCTCCTCATCAACCGTCCACACCCGCGGCAAGTGAAGTTGCTCATGGCATACCACACCCAGCAGGCGGTCACCCTGGCGGATCGGCGTATCGAGCAGGGATACGATGTCGCGCGCGGCAAGATGCGCCCGCGACAGCTCCCGCGTCGCCGGGTGCACGGCCGCATCGTTCACGCTCAACACGCGACTGCCTCTCAAGGCCGCGAAGTACGCCGGGAAATCGACGTCGGCGAGCACAGGGCAAGCACACTCGCAAGCCTTCTCGCCGTCCGTGCCGCCGTGCGCCACGCAACGCAGCTGGCCCGCCGCATCGAGCAGCCAGATCGAAGCCTTCGCGTCGAGCACCCGCGCCGACTGGCCGGCAATCTCTTCCAGCGCCTGTTGCAGGCGGCCACTGCCCGGGAGGACGCTGCGTGCCAGTTGCAGCAGGACGCGATCGAAATCCTGGCGCCTGGCACGCCGCGCATCGTCGAACGAACGATGCCTGCCGACCAGGTTGAAGATGCGCGCGAGAAGCTCTTCCCGGACCAGCGGCGCGGCAACGTAGTCATCCACCCCGCAGCGGAACAAGGCAGCGCGATCGGCCAGATCCTCCCCGCCGACGACGGCAAGGATGGCTGGTGCATTGCCGCCGCCGGCCGCGTGGAAACCTTCGATCAGCGCGCGTCCGCCCTCGAGTCCTGATCCATCCAGGCACAGCAGCACCAGATCGCAGCGCTCGAGGCTGAATGTGCCGTGGCGCGCGGACACAGCGCCCTGTCTGGCCCGCCCCACCGCCGTCGCCGGCAGCAGGCCAGCCAAGGCTTCATCGTCATGATCAACGACGTACAGCTCACCGCAGAATTCATCCAGCATGTCCACGAGCTGCGCCCGCACGCCCCCCTGCGGCGCCACCAGCAGCAGCTTCATCACCGACCCACCGAGCCCCGGCTGCATGCGCTCGTACTCAAGGCAGGCTGAAACGGCGCACCGACCGCATCAGCTCAACGGCCATGTCCTGCATCTCTCGGGCCGCGTCGGCATTGCCACTCATGGTGAGGCTCACCTCCTCGGCCATGCCCGCGATACGCTCGACATTGGCCGCGATCTCGTTGGCGGCCGTACCCTGCTCCCGCGTCGCAAGCGCCACATCGCGCGCCTTGGCGAGGGAGTCCTCGGCCTGCCCGCGGATGGTCTGCAGGATGCCGGCACCTTCCCGTACCTTGACGAGGCTCGCCTGCACCTGCGGCACCGTCTCGTGCATCGTGACGACCACGGTCTCGGTTTCCTGCTGCACCGCTTCGACCGTCCGGCTGATGCGGGTGGTGGCCTCGGCGGTCCGCTCCGCAAGCTTTCGCACCTCATCGGCCACCACTGCAAAGCCACGCCCCTGCTCGCCTGCGCGGGCGGCCTCGATCGCCGCGTTGAGCGCGAGCAGGTTGGTCTGCTCGGCAATTTCCTTGATCACGACGGCGACACTGCCGATCTCGCCGGAGCGTACCTTGAGGCCCTCGACCTTCTGGGCCGACGAGGCAATCAGGCGCTCGACCTTTTCCACCTCGGCCGACGCATGCATCACCGCCGCAGTCCCTTCACCCGCACGCTCGGCCGTTCCAACCGCGTGCCGCTCGGTGGTCGCCGCAATCCCGGACACGGCGCCAATGCTCGCCGTCACCTGCTGCAGTGCGGCCGCAGTCGTGCTCGTGGCCTGCGCCTGATCCCCGCTCGCCGCTGCGACCTGGCCAGCCGCGCTGGCAATCTGTTGCGCACGGCCATCGAGCGCTTGGGCCATGCGCGTCATGTCCCTGAGCATGCCCACGAGCTTGTCGCGCATCTCATCGACGGCATGCAGCATGCTGCCGGCCCGCATGCCGGGCCGAGCAACCGCCGCGCTCAGGTCGCCACGCGCGATCTGCTGCACGACGGACACCGCCGCCGCGGGCTCACCGCCCAGCTGGCCAAAGATGCTGCGGCTGATGAGGCCAAAAATGGCAACGATGGCAAGCACGATGGGCAATCCAATCAGCCCGATCTTCACCGCCTGGTCCTGGAACGCCTGTGCGACGTCGTCCTGGTACACACCTGCGCCGATGACCCATTGCCACGGCGCAAACAGACGCGCATAGGACACCTTGCCAACCGGGGCGGTAGCGCCCGGCTTGTTCCACACGTAGTCGACGAAGCCGCCTTGCGCACTGCCCGAGGCCACATCCACCATCTCCACCACGAAGGCGCGGCCTCCCGGGTCGCGCAGTTCGCGCCCTGATGTCCCCTCGATGTCGGGCCTGGCCGGGTTGAGCTTGAACTCGTACCGGGTATCGACCACGAAAACGTAGTTGTCGCCGTCGAAACGCAAGGCACGCAGCGAGGCCAGCGCCTGGCGCTTGGCATCGTCCTCGCCGAGGGCGCCTGCCGCCTGGAGCGAGTGAAAATAGCTCAGGGTTGCCATCGCACTGTCCGTCACCGCGCGGACACGTTCGCGGCGGTCTTCTTCCATGCTGGTACGGAGGTCGAAGAGGGCGACCAGGCCGATGGAAACAAAGCCCGCCACCACGGCCAGCAAGGCCAGGACGAGGCGTGTTCTCAGGGTCATCGTGGCAAAGCTCATGGGCTGGGTCCCTTGCGGCGGCTGCGGCGTGCATTCGAAATGGCATGACGCGCGTAGCAACCGATGTTACGGAATTGCGCATTCCGTTCCATTCACAGCAACGATGACCCCGCTACCAAGAAATGCGTACATCGCCCTCAGGGCGCAACCAGGCCCTCACGGATCGCATAGCGCGTGAGGTCGGCCGACGTGCGCAGGCCGAGCTTGTCCTTCAGGTGGCGCCGATGGACCTCCACCGTCGACACGGTGATCCCCATCTCGGCTGCCATCTCCGCCGCACGCTTGCCATTGGCCAGCAGCACCAGCACCTCGCGCTCGCGCTGGCTCAACAGGCTGACCGGCGGGCAGCTGTCCGCACGCGGCAGAAAACGGTTCAGCATGCGCGCGGTTGCCTCCGCGCACAGGAAGTGCTTGCCTTCGGCGACCGCGCGCACGCCGTTGATCAGCTCCTGGGTGCTGGCCGTCTTGACCACATAGCCAGAGGCGCCGGCCTTGAGCATCTCCTCGACGAAGGTTCGATCGGCATAGCCCGAGAGTGCCAGCACGCGCGCGCCTGCATGCTCGCGTCGCAAGCGCTGCATGACCTCGATGCCATTCTCGTCGGGCAGGCCGACATCGAGGATGAGTACATCCGGGCGCACGCGCCCGATCTCGGCGAAGATCTCGGCCGCACTGCCGACGCAGGACACCACCACGATGTCGGGCTCGTCCGACAGGATGCCGGCGAGGGCCTCGATGAAGATCCGATGGTCGTCGCCGAGCATGACCCTGATGCTCATCGTCGCCTCCCCGAGCCACGACTGCTGCCAAGCGGCACCTGCAGCCGCACTGAGGTCCCTCGCCCGGGTGCCGAGTCGATGACGACCGTTCCATGGAGATAACCGATGCGCTCCTGCAGGCTGGCCAGCCCGAAGCGCTCGCGCTGGTCGAGCGCGGCGGCAAGGTCCTCGATCCCCCGCCCTTCGTCACGCACCGTGATGAGCAAGAAATGCGCCGTATGCTCGACCCTGACCTGCGCCCAGAAAGTACCCGCATGCTTGAGCACGTTGAGCAGCAGCTCGCGCACCGCGCGGAACAGGATCAGGCTCTGCGCCTCGCCCAGGGCGATGGCCTCGCCCCCGTCCGTATCCGTGCCCACAGGCTCGACGTCCACCTCGACATCGAGCCCGAACTCGCGCCCCATCTCGTCGGCCAGCCAGTGCAGAGCCGACACCAGGCCCAGCGTACGCAGCACCGGCGGACTGAGCTGTGCCGTCATCGAGCGCACCCGCCGGCTCGCATCACGGATCAGCCCCCCTACCTGCACCAGGGCAGCAACGAGCGCGTCATCGCCGACCGAGCGCTGCACCTGGTCCAGCCGCATCTGGGCGATATGCAGCAACTGGCCGAGATCATCGTGCAGGTCGCGCGCGATCGCCTTGCGCTCGCTCTCCTCGGCCAGGGTGATCTGCACCGCAAGCTCCTGCAACTGCCGGGTACGCTCGGCCACCCTGCGTTCGAGATTGGCATTGGCCTCCTGCAGCGCCAGCTCGGCCACTTTCTGCGCCGTGATGTCGCGGCCGACGCACTGGATCTCGCGCAAGACCCCCAGTTCGTCGAAGAAACCACGGTTTATGAACTGCACCCAGCGCAACTCGCCGTTACCGCAGACGACGCGGTTCTCCTCGATCACCACATCATTGCTCGGCGACAAGGTGCGCAAGGAGGCTTCGACCCGCGCAACGTCGTCGGGATGTGCCACCGGCTGCCAGCGCTGGCCGAGCAGCTCCTCGCGCGCGCGCCCCGACAGCGCGCAGTACGCATCGTTGACGAACAGGAAGCGGCCGTCTGCCCCCAGGCGCGAGATCGCCTCGGTCTGCCCACCCAGGATGCTCCTCAGACGCCGCTCGCTCTCGCGCAGCGCCTGCTCGGTCTCCTTGAGGGCCGAGACCTCGCACAGGATCACGACGATGCCCGCGACGACACCCTTGCGCAGGTCCGGAACATAGTTGACCACCCAGTAGCGCCGACCACCGCCGGGCGACTCGATGACCTGCTCGTCGGACTGCGCCTCACCCCGATAGGCGCGTTCGACCAAGGGCAGGATCCTCGCGTACAGCGCCGCGGGGGCGAGATCCACGATCCGACGGCCGCGCAGGTCGGCCGCTCCGAGCCCAAGCCAGGCCAGGTAGGCGCGGTTCGCATACACATTGCGCTGCTCCGCATCCCAATAGCTGATCATGGCCGGCAGACACTCGAAGAGCGTCGCCAGGCTCACATCGAGGCCAGGGTCGCCGCCCCCACCTTCACGCCCCTCCCGGAGCGCAGGCTTGCGGCCTTCATCCGCATCGACAGCCAGCATCATCATGTATCTTTCATTCTCGGATGTCGGGCAGGCCACCTGCCCACCGCTGCTTAGGCACCAAGGGCAGGCGACAGCCCAGGGAGTATACCCATTTCCATATCAGCACCAGGGTTTCCGGGCGCGGCGCATTCGAACGTCGGCGGAAGACGAGATGACCTGGCACCCCTTGGGCGTCGACACACTTGCGCTCATGGCTGCGTGTTAATCTCATTTGTGCATTGCAACATCCCTTCCGGATGGCGCACCTTGGCGGACTGCACCCATCCCACCAGACGAGGAGGACCCAGCCATGTTCCAGCTGCCGTGGTCAGGAAAGCGCCACGACGCACGTACCCCCGCACGTACCCCAACGCTCAACCTCGCGCTGCAGGGCGGTGGCGCCCATGGCGCCTACACCTGGGGCGTGCTCGACCGCCTGCTCGAGCACGGCATCGGCATCGAGGGCGTGAGTGGTACCAGCGCGGGCGCGATGAATGCGGTCGCCCTCGCCCAGGGCTGGACCGAAGGCGGTGCACAGGGCGCACGCGCCAGCCTGGCGGCTTTCTGGTCAGCGGTCGGCGACAGCGTGCCCTTCCACCTCGAACTGCTGCACAGCCTCAATCCGGCGAGCGACGGCAGCCTGCCCGCGCCGATGAGCCTGATGCTCGGCTTCACGCGCATGTTCTCGCCCTACCAGCTCAACCCCTTCGAGCTCAATCCCCTGCGCGACGTGGTGCGCGCCCAGTTCGACTTCGAACGCCTGCGCCGCGACTGCCCGCTCAAGCTGTTCATCGCTGCCACCGCGGTGCGCACCGGCAAGGTCAGGCTGTTCCACACCGGCGAGCTCAGCGAGGCCGCGCTGCTCGCCTCCGCCTGCCTGCCGACCCTGCACCACGCGGTGGAAATCGACGGCGAGCAATACTGGGACGGCGGCTTCACCGCCAACCCTGCGATCTATCCGCTGCTCTACGAATGCCACTCGTCCGACATCCTGCTCGTGCTGCTCAACCCGCTGCGTCGCGAAGCCGCGCCGCGCAGCGCCGACGACATCGCTGCGCGCAGCATGGAGCTGGGCTTCTCCACCACCTTCCTGCGCGAGATGCGCATGGTCGCCCATGCCCGCCGCTTCATCGCCGACGGCGGGCCCGCGTGGCTGCGCGGCCGCTTCGAGCGCAAGCTCATGGACGAGCGCTTCCACCTCATCGATGCGGTCGAGCTGGGTGACGCCGGCAAGGCCAGCAAGCTCAACGCGGCCAGTGGCTTCCTCATGCAACTGCGCGACCTTGGCCGCGCCCGCGCCGAGGCCTGGCTGCAGGCACACGGCGCGGACATCGGCCGGCGCGAAACCGCTGCAGTCGACGCGCTGTTCCTGTGATGGCGCGCGCACTCAGCCCACTGGCAGAAAGGCCGCAAAGCTGCCCGGCAGCGGCGCGTTCTCCAGGCTGCGCTGGGTGAACAGGAAACGGCCATCGCAGACGAAGCCGAGATCGGCCCAGTCGACCGCATTGAGCGCGTCGCGGAAGGCCTCGATATCCACATCCGGCCGGCGCGGGAAGATCGCCATCACCGCGCCGTCGTAGTCGGTGCAGGGGTGGGTGAAGAAGGGTTTCGCCACCCGCGTCTTGCCATTCACATACACGCGCGGCTGCGCGCTGCGGTGGTGCATGCGTCCCCACATCCACCAGTTCGACTCGTCGAAGCGGGTGACCTTGCGCTGCAGCAGGCGTGCCTTGTGCGGCAGGAGCACGGTCGGCGGCGCTTCGCCCGGCTCACTCCAGATCATGCGCCGGGTGAGGCCCGTGCTCACCGTGGATGAGCACACGAAATCGCGGTTGCCATGCGCCGGGTCGGCATACAGTTCGTCCGCGCCCGATACCGCACCGACCTTGACGAAGGCGATGTCCGCCAGGCGCAGCGGGTAGTCGCCACGCGCGAACATCAGGTGGCCGGCGCATTCGATGAAGTGGCGCGTTTCCCAGGCCGGCGCGGCAAGCGCCGCGTCGACGTCGTCGCCGACGCCGATCTCGCAATAACGCGTTTCCCGGTTGGTGCAGCCCTTCTCGAAACGCCAGATCAGGCAGTTCGGCACCGCATCGGCGAACACGCGCGCATCACCCAGCTCGATCGCGTCGGTGATGCTGCCGGCCTCGAACAGCAGGCGGTTGAGCTTGACCGCCGAAGTCGCCTTGAGGAAATCCCGCGGCGTGATGAAGATCAGCTCGCCGCCCGGCTCGAGGTGGCGCAGACACTTGTCGATGAAGAACAGATAGAGGTTGGCGCGCCGATCCAGGCACTGGCCATGGCGGCCGCGTGCGATCAGCGCCTGGGTGGCGGCCGGAATGTCCTGGCAACGCACGTAAGGCGGGTTGCCGATGATGGCATCGAAGCGCTCGCGCTCGGGATAGGCGAAGAAGTCGATCGCTTGAGCGCCCGGCGGACAGTGGTCGGGGTCGATCTCCAGGCCGACCGCATCCGGCAGATGACGCAGGAAGGCGCCATCGCCGCAGGAGGGCTCCAGCACCCGGCCGCGCCGGCGGCGCAACGCCAGCATGGCGCGCACCACGGCGTTGGGGGTGAACACCTGGCCAAGCGCAGCCACGTCGCGCAGGCCGAGCACAAGCTGGTCATTCATCTCGGGGCGCTCCAGGCTCGGCGGACACAAGGCCCGGCTTGCGTACGGCAAGCAGTATGGTGTCGTAGGTGGCCGGCAGCAGGCCGTCGGCGAGTCGATGACGCTCGTAGCGTGCGCTCACCGCCAACCAGGCCTGGCGCCCCAGCGGCGTGCGGCGGCGGCCGCCGTCGATGGTCGCCGCACCGATGGCCTTGATGTCGCGCAGCAGGCCGCGCAGGTCGGCGGCACGCGCATGCAGGGCGCAACGCTCGCGCCGTTCGACCTCGAGCCCCGCCGCGCGGGCCGCCTCCACCCATTGCGCATCGGTATGGAAATCGATGGTATGGCGCGCATCGTCGACGCTGGCGAAGGCGTCGCGCAACTCCCACAGCGTGTCGGGGCCCAGGGTTGCAACCAGGCCGATACCACCGGGTGCCAGCACCCGGCCCAGTTCCTCGAACACGCGCCCTGGGCGGCACCATTGCACCGCCAGGCTGGACCAAAGGAGGTCGATGCTGGCAGCGGCAAGCGGCAAGTGCTCGAGGTCCGCGCACACCGGCTCGAAGCCGCCATCGCGTCCTGCGCGCATGTGCGCCCGCCCCAGCATGGCCGGGGCCAGGTCGAGCCCGACGATGCGCCCGCCCGGGCGCAGCCGCCGCAGGCTCTCCACGCCGAAGCCGGTACCGCAGCCGGCATCGAGCACCCAGCCGTCCGCGTCGCCCCCGCCCGGCACGAGCCCCTCGCCAAAGGCGGCAAGCCGGGCGCAGATCTCGCGCTGGATCATCGCGGCCTGGTCATAGCTGTGCGCGGCGCGCTCGAAGGCTGCGCGGATGTCGCGCCGTCGATGCGCATGGGCGTGATCGACGCCCTTCATCGTCGCCGTCATGCGTCCCCCCTTGCGCCGACGAAGGCCAGGATGTGGCCTGCGCAGTCCGCCGCACGCGACACCGGCAGCGCATGGCCGCTGCCCTCCAGCACCTGCAGGCGCGCCTGCGGCAGGGCTTGCGCCAGCCTGTAGGCCGCGGCCACGGGCATCAGCGCGTCCTGGTCGCCGTGCAGCAGCAGCACCGGCTGACGGATCCCGCCCAGCAGCGGACGCAGGTCGGCCGCGGCCAGGATCGCCAGGCCGTCTTCGAATGGGCTCGGCGCGGCGGATCTGCCGGCGCCAGGGCGCAGCACGCCGTCGGCCGCCTGGCCAGCGCAGCGGCCCTCCTGCGCGCTCGGACTGAGGCACTGCGCCAGCGCCTGCTGTACCACCCGGCGTCGTGGCTCGCCCATGCATTGCAAGGCCAGGAAGCGCGCCAGTGTTGCCGCAGGGGCCGAGGCGTAGTCGCGCTGAAAGGCGTCGACCACTTCGGCCTGCAGCCCGGGCCAACCCGTGTCGTCTGCCACGAAGCGCGCCGTGCCGGCAAGCAGGACGAGGCGCGACACCTTGTGCGGATGGCGGCAGGCGATGTCGAGCGCGAGCATCGCCCCGAGCGACCAGCCCACCAGCACCGAAGCGTCGGCAAGGCCTGCGGCGAGGGCATCCGCCCAATCCTCCAGCCTGGCGGCTCGGACCGGAGGCGCCCCTTCATGTCCCGGCAGTGCCAGGGTGCGCACCACCTGCCCATGCAGACTGGCTTCGAGCGCAGCGTACACCCGTGGCGACATCGCCCAGCCATGCACCAGGGCGATTTCCGCAGCAACACCCGCGCATGCGGACGCAGCGGCGCGGGCCGGCGCGGACACGACAGGGGTCTCGATGGGGGCTGCAGTCATGGTTTGGGCGCAAACGCTGCGCACGGACGACAAACGAACGGGCGTGCATTGTAAAGGCTCGAGCCGCTACCACGGCGGGAACAAACGCGGCGCGCTCCCCTGTAGGAGGGGCGCCAGCCGCGAGCCTTTTGTCGCCCCCCGCACCACATCGCCCTCAACCCCTCGCGGCTCGCGCCGCTCCCACGGCGGGAGCAAACGCAGCGCGCCCTCCTGTTGGAGCTTCATGGCTTGCCGAGTCGGTGTCCCGGCGTTACCTTGGTCATCTGCCTGGCAAGCACGAGGAGTCCCGCGATGCCCACGCCTCACCTGGCCGACCCGCACGATGCCGCGCAACTGCTGGCCTTGGTCGACGCACTGGTCCGCGAGCTGCATCCCGGCGCAATGCGCAGGGCGACGCTCGACTGCGCGCTCGACCGCGACCTCGGGCTCGACAGTCTCAGCCGGGTCGAGCTGCTGGCCCGCATCGAGCGCCACTACGGCGTACGCCTGCCAACCACGGTGCTCGACAGCGCCGAAACGCCGCGCGACCTGCTTGCCGCCCTCGCCGATGCGCCCGCAGGCTCGCCGCTGTCCCAGGCCACCCGGCGCGCAGCCGGGGACGCGCCAGCCTCCACCTCAACCGTCACGGATCCAGTCAGCGAACCTTCGGCCGGAATGCCCTCAGGCGCGGCCACCCTGCTCGAGGTGCTCGACTGGCATCTCGCCCGCCACCCGGAGCGCTGCCACGTACGCTTCCTGGCCGGCGACGACGAGGTCGAGACCCTGAGCCATGCCGAACTCGCCAACGGCGCGCGCAAGGTCGCCGCCGCGCTGCGCGGCCTGGGCGTGCAACCGGGCGACTGTGTCGCGCTGATGCTGCCGACGGGGCTGGACTTCTTCCGCAGCTTCTTCGGCATCCTGTTCGCCGGCGCGGTGCCGGTGCCGATGTACCCGCCCGCACGACCGGCGCAGATCGAGGAGCACCTGCGCCGCCAGGCCGGCATCCTGCGCAACTGCGCGGCCCCTGTGCTGATCACCTTCGACCGTGTGCGCCCCCTGGCCAGCGCCCTCGCCGGGCTGGCGCCCGAGCTTGTGCATGTCACCACGCCCGCAGCGCTGGCGGCGTCCCCTGCCGCCAGCGCGCCCGCCATGGCCTCGGCGCCGCGCCATCCGGCGCGCGCACGCGAACTCGCGCTCATCCAGTACACCTCGGGTTCCACCGGCGACCCCAAGGGCGTGGCGCTCAGCCACGCCAACCTGCTCGCCAACATCCGCGCCTGGGGGCTGGCCGCCAAGGTCGAGGCGCGCGACGTGTGCGTGAGCTGGCTGCCGCTGTACCACGACATGGGCCTGATCGGCACCTGGCTCGGCAGTCTCTACCATGGCTGCACGCTGGTGCTGATGTCGCCACTCGACTTCCTCGCCCGCCCCGAGCGCTGGCTGTGGGCGATCCACCACTACCGCGGGACGGTCACCGCCGCACCCAACTTCGCCTATGAACTGTGCGTCAAGCGCCTCGCCGGCACCGACCTGGCGGGCCTCGACCTGTCGAGCTGGCGGCTGGCGGCCAACGGCGCCGAGCCGGTCAACCCCGACACGCTCGAACGCTTCGCCCACGCCTTTGCCCCCTATGGTCTGAGCGCCGGCAGCCTGACACCGGTGTATGGCCTGGCCGAGTGCTCGGTCGGCCTGTGCGTACCGCCCCCCGGCCGCGGCGTACGTATCGACCGCGTCGAGCGCACGCTGCTGACCCGCGAGGGGCATGCGCTTGCAGCTGACGGCGCGGCAGGAACGGGTACAAACGATGACGATGGCGAGGTGTTGCGCCTGGTGTCCTGCGGCCCTCCGCTGCCCGGCCACGAACTGCGCATCGTGGACGCAGATGGCCGCCCGCTGCCCGAACGCCATGTCGGCGAACTGGAGTTCCGCGGCCCCTCAGCCACCGCCGGCTATTACCGCAACCCGGCGGCGAGCGCCGCCCTGTTCCACGACGGCTGGCTGGTGACTGGCGACCATGCCTACCTCGCCGACGGCGAGCTCTACATCACTGGCCGGGCGAAGGAGCTCATCATCCGCGCCGGCCGCAACCTCTACCCCTACGACCTCGAGCAGGCAATCGGCGACCTGCCGGGCGTACGCAAGGGCTGCGTGGCCGTGTTCGGCGTATCGGACCCGACCAGCGGCGAAGAGCGCCTGGTGGTGGTAGCCGAAACCCGGCTCGAGGACCAAGCCGAACGCCAGGCGCTCGAGGCCGGCATCGTCGCCGCGGCGATGACCCAACTCGACCTCGCCCCCGACGCCATCGTGCTCGCGCCCCCGCATGCGGTCCTCAAGACCTCCAGTGGCAAGATCCGCCGCGCCGCGGTGCGCGAGGCCTGGCTGGCCGGGCGCCTGGGTGAGCCGGTGCGTGCGGCGTGGCTGCAGGTGCTGCGCCTGCACGCCGCCAGCCTGGCCGGCCGCATCGGCAAGCGGGCACGCGCGCTGCCAGGCGTTCTCTACGCCGTCTGGGCCTGGGCCTGGTTCGCGCCGCTGGCCACCCTCGCAGCCATCGGCATCATCGGCCTGCCCGGGCTCGGTCAGCGCTGGGCGCTCGCCCACCGCCTCGCCCGCCTCTACCGCTGGCTATGCGCCTGCCCGCTGCGGATCGAAGGCCTGGACAAGCTGCCCGCGGGCAACTGCATCCTGGTCGCCAACCACGCCAGCTACATCGACGGCTTCGTACTCGCCGCCACGCTGCCGCATCCGGTGCGCTTCATCGCCAAGACCGAGTTGCGCGCCCAGCCGCTGCTGCGCACCCTGCTCGAGCGCATGGGCACCGTATTCGTCGACCGCTTCGACACCCGGCAGAGCCTGGAAGATGCACGCACGCTCGCCACACATGCCGAAGCCGGCGTGCCGCTGCTGTTCTTTGCCGAAGGCACCTTCGGGCCCGAGGAGGGGTTGCGCGCCTTCCGCCTCGGCGCCTTCCAGGTCGCTGCACGCCAGGGCCTGCCAGTGGTGCCGGTCGCACTCGCGGGCACGCGCGCCGTACTGCGCAGCGGCGGTTGGCAGCCGCAGCGCGGGCGGCTGGGCGTGCGCATCTGCGCGCCACTGCAACCGGCAGGCGAGGACTGGCACGACCTGCTCGCGCTGCGCGATGCGGTGCGCGCGCGCATTCTTGCGCACTGCGGCGAGCACGACGCACTGCAGGACTGAACCGCTACACCCGACCGTCAGGCCAGCGGGCGCACGCGCCCCTGGGCCTCCTCGGCGCTGCCGTATATGTGCGGTACGACCTCGTGCTTCTCCAGTGCCTGGCCAAGCTTCATGCGCATGAAGCTGTTCGCCGTGTAGCGCGTCACCGCGCGGTAGTGGCGCTTGACCAGGCGCTTGACCATCTCGATGTAGTCGTCGACCAGCTCGGGCACGATCGAAAAGCGGTCGTAGTTGACGATCGCATCGACGCGATGGCCCACGCTGGCGAGCGCAGCATCGACCGCCTGCTCGATGCGTGCGATATCGGCCTCCGTGCGCACCGCGAGGCCCTCGAAGTTGACGAAGAACAGCCCCTCCTGGGCATCGTAGGACAGGCGCTGCTCGAGCGGGAGCTCGAGCAGGTCGCGGCGCAGCCCCATCGGCTCGTCACGGAAGATGCGCGCATCCATCAGCCGCGGCGCCTGATGCATCACCGGAACGAAATCCATCTGGGCGAGGATGTCGGTCTCGAGATCGACACCGGGTGCGATCTCGATCAACTCAAGCCCCTCCGCGCACAGGCGGAACACACAGCGCTCGGTGACGTAGAGCACCTCCTGCTGCCAACGCACCGCCTGCACCCCACTGAAGGTGCGATGCTCGACCGCATCGACGAACTTGCGCGCGGCGCCCTCCTGCTGGATGCGCAAGCGCCCCTTGTCGACCACCGCCTTCAACTCGCCGGCGGTGAAGGTACCGACGAAGACCACCTTCTTGGCGTTCTGCGAGATGTTGATGAAGCCGCCCGCCCCAGCCAGGCGCGGCCCGAAGCGCGAAACGTTGAGGTTGCCCTCGCGATCGGCCTGGGCCAGGCCGAGAAAGGCGATGTCCAGGCCGCCACCGTGGTAGAAATCGAACTGGCTGGGCTGGTCGATGATGGCCTGGGTGTTCACGGCAGCGCCGAAGGACAGCCCGCCGGCCGGAATGCCGCCGATCACACCGGGCTCTGCAGTGAGGGTGAGGAGGTCGATGATCTTCTCCTCTGCGGCCACGTTGGCCACCCCCTCGGGCATGCCGATGCCCAGGTTCACCACGGCGTCAGGCCGCATCTCCATCGCCGCGCGACGAGCAATGACCTTGCGCTCGCTCATGCCCATCGCCGCAATCGCCGACATCGGCACACGGATCTCGCCGGAGAAGGCGGGGTTGTACTGCTCGCTGTAGGTCTGCATGTGGTGCTCGGGCCGCTCGGCGAGCACCACGCAGTCCACCAGCACCCCAGGCACCTGCACATGGCGCGGGTTGAGCGACCCGCGCTCGGCGATGCGCTCGACCTGGGCGATGACGATGCCGCCCGAATTGCGCGCCGCCATCGCGATCGCACGCGCTTCCAGGGTCAGCGCCTCCTTCTCCATCGTCAGGTTGCCGTCGGGGTCGGCGGTGGTGCCGCGGATGATGCCGACGTGGATCGGGAAGGCCTTGTAGAACAGGTATTCCTCGCCGTCGATCTCCATCAGCCGCACGAGCTCGGCCGTGGTGCGCGCATTGAGCCTGCCGCCACCGAAGCGCGGATCGACGAAGGTACCCAGGCCGACACGGGTGAGCGTGCCCGGCTTGCCCGCAGCGATGTCCCGGAACAGATGCGAGATCACCCCCTGCGGCAGGTTCCAGGCCTCGATGCGGTTGCCCACTGCAAGCGCCTGCAGCTTGGGCACCAGCCCCCAATGGCCGCCGATCACGCGCGCCACCAGGCCATCATGACCGAGGTGGTTGAGTCCGCGCTCCTTGCCATCGCCCTGGCCGGCAGCGTAGACCAGAGTCAGGTCACGCGGCGCGACAGCGTCCCCCGCAGCGCTGTCGAGGAAGCGGCGCTCGAGCGCAATCGCGATGCTCTCAGGGAAGCCAATGCCGACGAAGCCCCCGGTGGCCACGGTGTCGCCGCTGCGGATCAGGCGTACCGCATCGCGCGCCGACACCACCTTGCCGGTATCGGACGCACGCAAAGAGGCGGCCATGGGGTGGCGGGCGCTGGTCATCTTTCCTTCTCCTCGGCAAGCACGATGGCGTGGGCATGAAACGGACATCGAGCATGCCGTGTCGCGGCCGCAACCGCAACGCGGCGGCGCAGCATCGTCGCCCCAGGCCAGGCCGGGGCCCGCCTCTGCGCGCAGCTCAGCGCCACATGTCGCGCATCTTCGCCGCGAGGTCGACCGCCGCCTGGCGCGAGGCGGGCGAGCCCTGCAACTGCGGCGGAGGGGGCGGCCAGCTCAGCTGCTCGAAGTGCCCGAGCAGGCGGTTGGGAATGAAACGGCTGCGCCCGGCATACACATGGCGATCGCCCATGCCCGCCTGCTGGGTGACGTAGAAACGCTGCGGCACGATCAGGTCCAGGCTGTCCCGGGCACGCGTCATCGCCACGTAGAGCAGGCGGCGCTCCTCCTCGATCTCGGCGCTGTTGCGGGTGGCAACATCGGACGGGATACAGCCGTCGACCACGTTGAGCACGCTCACCGCGTTCCACTCCTGGCCCTTGGCCGAATGCATGGTCGACAGGATCAGGTAGTCCTCGTCGAGCAGCGGCATGCCGGCTTCGCCGCTGGTGGCGCTGGGCGGGTCGAGCGTGAGCTCGGTGAGGAAACGCTGTCGGCTCGGGCTGGTGGCGGCGATGCGGGCGAGCTGCTGGATGTCGAGCACGCGCACCGCGAAGTCGTCGTACAGGCGTGGCATCTGCGCCTCGTACCAGCGGCAGGCGAGCTCGAAATCCACCGGCCACTGCGGACCGGCGGCAAGGCTCGCGGCTTGCGCCGCGCCTACAACACCCCCCTCGGGTCGCCCCCGTAGGAGCGGCGCAAGCCGCGAGGGGTCGAAGGCGGTGTGGTCTGGCGGCGTTGCCGAAAGGCTCGCGGCTCGCGCCGCTCCCACAGCGGCGGCGGCAGATTCGGAGGGCGGCATTCTGCCTGCGAGGCAATCGATCAGCGCGGCAAATTCCAGCCAGCCGGCGCGCGCGGCCTCCGGCACGGGCTGCTCGGCAAGCAGCGCGCAGCCCTCGGGAGCGGCACACACATTGTCGAGCACGCGGCCGGCGGTCTTGGGCCCGACACCGGCAAGCAGCTGGATGGCGCGAAAACCCGAAACGCGGTCGCGCGGATTCTCGGCCCAGCGCAGCACGGCAAGCACGTCCTTGATGTGGGCGGCCTCGAGGAACTTGAGCCCACCGAACTTCACGAAGGGCACGTTGCGCCGGGTGAGCTCCATTTCCAGCCGCGCGCTGTGCGCCGAAGCGCGGAACAGCACCGCCTGCTGCTTGAGCTTGAGCCCCTCCTCGCGCCGCGCCAGCACGCCATCGACGACGAAGGTCGCCTGGTCGGCGTCGTCCTTGACTGCCACGATGCGTGGGCGCTGGGCGGACTCGCGCTCCGACCACAGGTTCTTGGTGAAGCGCTCGGCGGCGAGCGCGATCACCGCGTTGGCCGCCTCCAGGATTGGCCTGGTGGAACGGTAGTTCTGCTCCAGCGTCACCACGTGCGCCGGCGGATCGAAGGCGGCCGGAAAGTCGAGGATGTTGCGCACCGTCGCGCCACGGAAGGCGTAGATGGACTGCGCGTCGTCACCGACCACGGTCAGGCCACGCCCATCGGGCTTCATCGCCATCAGAATCGCCGCCTGCAGGTGGTTGGTGTCCTGGTACTCGTCGACCAGCACATGGTCGAACAGGCCGCCGATCTCGGCCCCGAGCGCCGGCTCGGCCACCATCTGCGCCCAGTACAGCAGCAGATCGTCGTAATCGAGCACCTGTTGCGCCTGCTTGGCCTCGACGTAGGCCCGGAACAGGCGTTTGAGCTCGTCCTCCCACTCCGCACACCATGGGAAGCTCGCCTGCAGCACCTCGGCCAGCGGCGCGCGGGTATTGACCACCGCCGAGTAGATCGCCAGGCAGGTGCCCTTCTGCGGAAAGCGCTGCCGGGTGGTCGACAGCCCCGCCTCGTGGCGCACCAGGTTCATCAGGTCCGCCGAGTCCTCGCGGTCGTGGATGGTGAAGCCGGGGTCGAGCCCGATGCGGCCGGCGTAGTCGCGCAGCAGGCGTGCGCCAATGGCGTGGAAGGTGCCGGACCAGCGCAGCTCGGCCTGTGCCAGGCCGGGCCGGCCGGCACAGGCCTGGGCCAGGATGCGCCGCACCCGCCGCCCCATCTCGTCCGCGGCGCGGCGCGAAAAGGTGAGCAACAGGATGCGTGCGGGATCGGCACCGTTCTCGATCAGGTGCGCCACACGGTGGGCCAGGGTATTGGTCTTGCCCGAACCGGCGCCAGCAATCACCAGCAGCGGAGCGGCCGGCCCGCTGGCACCGGCATGGCAGACCGCCTCGCGCTGCGCCGGGTTGAGCGCGTCCAGCGGCGAAGACGTGGCGGAAACGGGTGATTCGGGAGACGGGGGGGCGTACATGGCTGTAATTGTATTCAGTCCATCCCGCATGCGATAGCCGCTGTGCAGCCTCCCGCTTCAGGCCGGCAGCGCCAGCACCACCCTGTCCCGCCCCCCCTGCTTGGCGGCGTACATGGCCTGATCCGCTTCGCGGACAAGGGCTTCGAGATCGGGCTGAGTCGTGCGCTCGGCCACGCCGATGCTCGCGCTCAAGCTCAGCGCGCCGCCATCGAGCGTCAGATCCAGGCCGCGGATGTCGTGCAGCAGGCGCTCGGCCAGCACCCTCGCCTGGGCCGCCGTGGTCTCGGGCAGAAGCACCACGAACTCCTCCCCGCCCCAACGCGCGGCGACGTCGGCCGCCCGGCAGTTGCGTTCGATCACGCCGGCCACGGCCTTGAGCGCAGCATCACCCGCCGCATGACCGCGCACGTCATTGATCAACTTGAAGTGATCGAGGTCGAGCACCACCGCCGACAGTGGTCGTTGGCGGCGGACTGCCGTACTCCATGCGCTCTCGCCCAGCACTGCGAAGGCGCGGCGGTTGCGCAGTCCGGTGAGCGGATCGAGGCTCGAAAGCTGCTCTGCCTGCAGGCGCTCGCGGCGGATGCGACGCACCCGGTAGGCGAGTGCAAGCGACAGGATCGCACCATCGATGGCGATGCCCACCTCCGCGGCATGAAAGGTCCAGTTCGAGTACGGCAGCCCGTTCCACACCGCAAGCGAGGTGGTCGCCGCCCCTGCCATCGCCGCCAGCGCGCCCGCCAGGAAGTAGCCTGCGGCAATGCGATCGCCATCGAGGCGCGAGAAACCCAGCCACACCATGGCCACCGAGAACAGCAGCACGAAGACGAAGGCAACGATGGCCGCTGCCGCCTGCTGGTCGAGCACCACACAGGTGCCGATCGCCACCATGCCCGCCACGCCGAAGCCATGGGCCAGCCGATGCGCACGGGGCGCGGCCACGGCCAGGCCCAGGGAGCTGGACGCGAAACGCAGTCCGAGATAGCCCAGCACCACCATCAGCACCAGGATGATGTAGCGCTGCACGCCGTACATCCCCGGCCACAGCCAGTTGTAGCCGTGCCCTGCGTAGCCCATGCTCAGTAGCACGAAACAGCCGAGGTAGAGCACGTAGTCACGATGCGCGCGGTCGCGCAGGCCGGCGTACAGCATGGCGTTGTAGGCGATCAGCGCGAGCAGGAAGCCGTACAGCAGCCCATAGGTGAAGTCGTGCACCCGCATCGCGAACTGGTAGCACTCGTCGTCGAACACCCGCAGCGGCAACACGAGCGGGTCGGGCGTCTCGGCACGGACCAGCAATTCGGTGACGCCCGGTTCGAAGACGTGCTCGAAGACAAAACCCAGGTTGCCTTTGGCCGCGCGCAATCCCGGCCCACCGTCGCCTGCCTGCATGCGGCCGACCACCTGGCCGTCGCGAACCACGAACAAGTCGATGCGGTCGATCCACGAAGTACCTACAAGCACGCGGCGCGCTTGCGCCTCGGTATAGCGGCTATCTATCCGCAGGTGCAGCCAGACCGCCGGCGAGCCGATGCCGAACTTGGGCACGTCCTCGCCCACCGGGCTGAAACGCCCGGCGCGCTGGAGGGCGAGCGCGCGCTCGGCTTCCAGCGTGCCACCGAGCTCGATCATCATTGAGCTGGCGCGCCCGAGGTAAGCCGAGCCTGGCTCGTCAAGGACGATGCCAGCCGCCGTAGCCTCCACTTCCGCGCGTACCGGCGCGGCACCGCACAGCAACAACAGCGCCGCCAGCACGATCAGCGCCAGCTCGCGGACACGGAGCGCCATCATGCGCCACGCTCCGACCGCCGGCCGTGTGCGAACACAGCCGGCGCATGGGCGCTGCGCTGCAACAGGATCGACAGACGTCGGCAAGGCATCAGTGTGGGCTCGCATGGCGTATGGGGGCGCCGATACGCTCATTCTAGGACGGGCGCACACGAATCCGCACCTCTGTCGCAGCGCATCACGCCTGTACCCAAAGCAACTGGCACAAGCGGCACCCGCACTCTATGCTGGAACCGGGGAACAAAGCGGCCTGACCGCGCTCCTGCGGCAGCGCGCCCCGCCTTTCCGGAGGATAGGCTCATGGCACGGCGCGCACTCTGCATCGGCATCAACGACTATCCCGGCACCGACAGCGACCTCTCCGGCTGCGTCAACGACGCCCATGACTGGGGTGCCATGCTGCAGGCGCGCGGCTTCACCGTGAGCACCCTGCTCGACGCTCAGGCCACTCGCGCTGCAATGCACGGTGCCATCGAGACCCTCGTCGCCGCGGCCCGCAGTGGAGACACCGTGGTCCTGACCTATTCCGGCCACGGCACCTGGGTGGAGGACGAAGACGGCGACGAACCCGATGGCCGCGATGAAGGCCTCTGCCCCTACGACATCGGCACCGCCGGCCCGCTGCTCGACGACGACCTGCGCGCGCTCTTCGACCGCCGCGCTGCCGGCGTACGCCTCGTCCTGATCGCCGACAGCTGCCATTCTGGCTCGGTGCACCGTGGCGACGACAGCGCGCTCGACGCCGGCGGCCCGCGCCCGCGCTTCATGCCTCCCGAAGTATGGATGAAGGCTGCCGACCTGCCGCAAGCACCACGCGCTTCAGCGCTCACCCTCATCGGCGGCATGCGCCGCGCCGGCGGCGACCTGCTGCTGGCCGGTTGCCGCGACGAAGAGTTCAGTTGGGACACCAGCTTCGGCGGCCGCCCCAACGGCGCCTTCACCTTCTACGCGCTCAAGACCCTGCGCGAACAGAAACCGGGCAACTATGAGCAGTGGCATGCCGCCATCCGCAAGTACCTGCCGTCGACGCGACTGCCGCAGGAACCTCAGATCGCCGGCACGCGCACGGTTCGGAAGATGCCGATCTTCACCTGAACGACGCGCCGCGCTGCCGCTCAGCGGTGCGCGGCACCCGGCGCTCCGGGTGCCGCGGCGGGGCGCTCGAAGAACCCGTGATCGAGAAAGTGGAGCGTCTGGCGCAGGCATGCGGACGACCACAGCATCTGCATGTGGGTGACGGGCAGAACGATGTGATCGCGCGCCCCCGGCCAGCGCGTCTCGGCCACTGTCACCATGCCGTCGTAGGGCTGCGCCATGCCCGGCACCAGGCGACCAAGCCCGATCGGGCGATCGCCGGCGATGACGCCGACCTCGCGATCGGGCTCGATGCAAGGCAGCGACTGCTCCAGCCAGGCAGGCAGTGCTCGCCCGAGCGCGTGACGAAGCAGCGGTACCCGGAGGATCACCCGCGCCGACGCGGAACCGCAGAGCGGCGAGCCCAGCACCACCACCCTCCCAAGTGCAGCGGGACGGTGGCGGGCGAGCATGTGCAGCACGACGCAGCCGCCCAGGCTATGCCCCACCACATGCAGCGGGCGCTCGCCCGCGCTCGCGATCGCAGCCGCGAGGCCGTCGGCGACCTCATCCAGCGCGGCGCGCAGAGAGGGGTAGGAGTAGCTGCGACTCGACCACCCCAGGGATGCCACTCGCCGCCGCTGCAACCCGAACACCCAGCCATGCATCCACAAGCCATGGACGAAGAGGATTCCCGGAAGGCCGGGCCGCACGAGGCTCACCGCGCGCCAGAGTAGCCGAGCAATACCGGCAGGTAGACGACCAGCGCAAACACCACCAGCAGCGCGCCCAGGTAGGGCAGCACCGCGCGGCTGATACGCTCGAGCGGCTGCTCGGTCACCGACGAGGCCACGTACAGGTTGATCGCTACCGGCGGGGTCACCATGCCGATCGCCAGGCCGACGACGATGATCAGGCCGAAATGCACCAGATCGATGCCCAGCAGGGTCACCAGCGGCAGGAACACCGGAGTGAGGATGATCAGCGCCGCGGCGGTCTCGATGAACACCCCGGTAAGCAGGATGAGCAGCATGATCAACAGCAGCACGACATACACGTTGTCGGAGATCGACAGCACCCACTGCGCGATCGTCCCCGGGATCTGCCAGTTGGCCATCGCCCAGCTCAGGATGGCGGAGGTGGAGATCACGAACATGATGACCCCGGTAGTGATCACCGAGCGCAGCATGATGCGATAGACGTCGCGAAAGCCGAGGTCTCGATACACGAACAGTGACACCAGCAGCGCGTAGTTGACCGCCACCACCGCAGCCTCGCTCGGCGTGAATGCCCCCGAGAAGATCCCGCCGAGGATGATCACCGGCGTCAGCAGGCCCCAGATCGCCCCCTTGAAGGTGCGCCAGATGGTCGCCGCCGAGAACGGCGCACCCTTGGGGTAGTTGCGCCGGTAAGCCTGGTGAACCGCAATCGCCATCAGGCCCACGCCCATCGCCACGCCGGGCAGGAAGCCGCTGATGAACAGCGCCGATACCGACTGCGCGGCGATGACCGCGTAGATGATCATCGGCACCGAAGGCGGGATGACCACGCCGATGGTGCCGCTGGCGGCGATCAGGGCCGCCGCGGACGAGGCGTCGTAGCCCTTGCGCCTGAGCTCCGGCACCATGCTCGAGGCCACCGCCGCCGTGGTCGCCGCACCCGAGCCGGAAATGGCGGCGAAGAACATGCCCGCGAGCACCGACACCACCGACAGCCCGCCCTTGAGGAAGCCGAGCACGGCGTCGGCGAGCGCCACCAGCTTCTCGCTCACCTTGCCCTGCGCCATCAGGTCACCGGCCAGGATGAAGAAGGGAACGGCGATCAGCGCGAAGGAATCGATGCCGGCGAACATGCGCTGCGCCGCCAGCATCAGGGGAATATCGTCGACGAACAGCGCCACGGCCGTGCTGGCGCCGATCGTCACCGCCACCGGGACACCTGCGAGCAGGAACAGGAAGAACAGGCCGAACAGCACCAGCGTCATGGCGCCTCACCTGCGCGCGTGCCCGCCTCGATGGCCTCGGCCTCGCGACGGGCCGACGCGGAAAAGAGCTCGGCCAGGTCGAGCAGCGAGTAGTACAGCATCAGCAGCGCGCACACTGGGATGATCGAGAACACATAGCGGATCGGGATGCGCAGCGAGGCCGACACCTGGAAGCTCTGCATCTGCATGAAGCGCAGCCCGTAGAAGATGATCAGCGCGAAGAAGCCGATCGCCACCACGATGGCCAGCGCCTTCACTGCCAGGCGCAGCGGCCCCGGTAGCGCATTGACCACGAAGTCGACGGCGATGTGGCGCCCGCGCTGCCAGGCCATCGCCGCGCCGAGAAAACTGGTCCACACGAGCAGGTAGCGCGCCAACTCCTCGGACCAGCTCACCGCATTGAAGAACACGCGCGAGACGATCTGCAGCGTGATCACCGCGATCATCCCGGCGAGCGCCACGAAGGCGGCTCGCTGGACGATCGCGTCGATCAGCTTTTCGGTGCGTTTGAGATGGCCGAACACGGCTTACTGCAGGGCAGCCCGGATACGCGGCAGGTAGTCGCCGAAGCGTGACTCGTACTTCGCGTACACCGACTCGATCGCTTTCTGGAAGGCACCGACGTCGGGCGACTCATCGATCTGCATGCCCGCGGCGCGCAGCTCGGCCAGTTGCGCAGCCTGCATCTCGGCGTTCATGCGGCGGCCATGCTCGGCCGCTTCCTGGGCGGCACTCTTGACCAGCGCCTGGGCCGGCTCGGGCAGGCGCTTGAAGCGGTCGAGGCCCATCACGAAGATGGCCGGCGCGTAGGTATGGCGCGTCAGCGACATGTGCTTCTGCGTCTCGGAGAGCTTGAACGAGTGGATGACATTGACGGGGTTCTCCTGGCCGTCGATCGTGCCCTGCTGCATCGCCGTCAGCGCCTCGGTCCAAGCCATCGGCACGGCGTTGGCACCCAGCGCACGGAAGGTGTCGATGTACACCGGGTTCTCCATCACGCGGATCTTCATGCCCTGCACGTCGGCCGGGCCATGCACCGCACGGCGGCTGTTGGTGAGATTGCGGAAGCCACGCTCGGCATATGCCAGGCCCTTGAGGTTGACGCGCTCGAGCCGGCCAAGCAGCTCCTGGCCGATCTCGCCATCGAGCACCTTGTAGGCGGCCTCGGGCGTCGGGAACAGGAAGGGCAGTTCGAACACCGCCATCTGTTCGACGAAGTTGGCGACCGGGCCGTTGGTGATCACGCCCATGTCGACCGTGCCCATCTGCATGCCTTCGAGCAGGGTGCGCTCATCGCCCAGCACGGCATTCGGGAACAGCTCGACGCTGAGCTTGCCGCCGCTGCGCTCCTCGACGATTTCCTTGAAGCGCACGGCCGACAGATGGAAGCTGTCACGCTCGTTCACCACGTGCGCGAGCTTGATGGTGGCCGGCTTCATGCCGGCAAAGGCCTCGGGCGATGCCGCGGCCTGGGGGGCGCCGAACAGGACGCCAGCCGACAACCCGAATGCCGCAAGGCTTCCGAAAATCTTGTTCTTCATGCAATTGTTCTCCTTCTAGTGTTTCGGGGTTGCTTCCCGCTCAGCGCGTGGCGGCCGACCAAAATACCACGAAGCCTCCGGAGCGCAGCAGCCGTGCGCCGCGCCAGACGCGCATCAGCCGCCCTTCACCTGGCGCGCCGTCAGCCCGGGATTATCGCCGCTGTAGGCCGCCTTGATCGCATCCCAGGCCTCCTCTGCGGTCTCGGCGTAATGGAACAGGCCGACGTCCTCGGGGCTGATCACACCGTGCTCGATCAGGACGTCGAAATCGAGCAGGCGCTGCCAGAAGTCGCGGCCGATGAGGATGATCGGGCGGCGGCGGATCTTGCGCGTCTGCGTCAGCGTCAGCACCTCGAAGAGCTCGTCCAGCGTGCCGAAACCGCCGGGAAAGCTCACCAGCGCCACCGCGCGCATCAGGAAGTGCATCTTGCGGATGGCGAAGTAGTGGAACTGGAAGCACAGCTCGGGCGAGATGTAGGGGTTGGGCGCCTCCTCGAAGGGCAGGAAGATGCTCATCCCCATGCTGCGCCCGCCGGCCTCGAAGGCGCCACGATTACCCGCCTCCATGATCCCCGGCCCGCCGCCGGTAGCGACGATCACCGGCTCGCCGAGCGCGTCAGGCTCGCGCGTGACCAGCTCCCCGAAACGGCGCGCCTCCTCGTACCAGCGCGCATTCTTCACCATCTGCCGAGCGCGCCCGATCGCGGCCTCGTCGCCGCCCGCCAGTGCTTCCTCCAGCAGCTTCGCCGCCACGTCCGGCGCCTTGAAGCGCGCGCTGCCGAACACCACGACGCTCGATTCCACGCCCTGCTCCTGCTGGATCAGCTCGGCCTTGAGCAGTTCGAGCTGAAGGCGCACCGGGCGCAGCTCGTCGCGCAGCAGGAACTCGGTGTCGGTGAAGGCCATGCGGAAGGCGCTGCCGGGGCCGTCTTAGCGGCCATGCGGCTGGACGGCACGCGCCTCGTCCTCGGCGGACGGAAAGTTGCGGGCACGGATGGGCGACTTGTCGGTCATGTGGCGATCCTGGTGTGGAGGGACCGCCATCTTCGCACCGGGCAAGGGGCGCGCGCCATCGAGCCGGGCAATTCACCCGAGCGCAGCGCCGCAACCCGGGCGGCGGCAGAGCCCATCGAGCAGGCCACCTCGGTCCCGACGCGCTCCCGCAGTCCCTATCCCGGGGAAACCCGCGATAATGACGGCCATTTCGTTTTTGCGCGCCGCTGCAGGGCTCCCCCATGGAAATCAAGGTCAACTTTCTCGACAAGCTCCGCCTGGAGGCCAGGTTCGACGACTTCACGGTCATCGCCGACCAGCCGATCCGCTACAAGGGCGACGGCTCGGCGCCCGGCCCCTTCGACTACTTCCTGGCGTCGTCAGCCTTGTGTGCGGCCTACTTCGTGAAGCTGTACTGCGAGACGCGCAACATCCCCACCGACAACATCCGCCTGTCGCAGAACAACATCGTCGATCCGGAAAACCGCTACAAGCAGATCTTCAAGATCCTCGTCGAACTGCCCGAGGACATCTCCGCCGCCGACCGCCAGGGCATCCTGCGCTCGATCGAGCGCTGCACCGTCAAGCGGGTGGTGCAGACCGGTCCGGAGTTCGTGATCGAGGAGGTGGCGAACCTGGACGCCGATGCCCAGGCCCTGCTGACGCTGAAGCCGGATGCGGACGCCCACACCTACATCCTCGGCAAGGACCTGCCGCTCGAGCAGACCATCGCCAACATGTCGAAGGTGCTGGCGGACCTGGGCATCAGGATCGAGATCGCGTCGTGGCGCAATCTGGTGCCCAACGTGTGGTCGCTGCACATCCGCGATGCGCACTCGCCAATGTGCTTCACCAATGGCAAGGGCGCGACCAAGGAAAGCGCGCTCGCCTCGGCGCTGGGCGAATACATCGAGCGGCTCAATTTCAACCACTTCTACAACGATCAGTTCTGGGGCGAAGACATCGCCAATGCAGCCTTCGTGCATTACCCGAACGAGCGCTGGTTCAAGCCCGGCCGCAGGGACGCGCTGCCGGCCGGCCTGCTCGATGACTATTGCCGGGCGATCTACGACCCCGAAGGCGAACTGCGCGCCTCGCACCTTTACGACACCAACTCGGGCAACATCGAGCGCGGCATCTGCGCCCTGCCCTATGTCCGCCAGTCCGACGGCGAGGTGGTGTATTTCCCCACCAACCTCACCGACAACCTCTTCCTCAGCAATGGCATGAGTGCCGGCAACACGCTCGCCGAGGCGCAGGTGCAGTGCCTGTCGGAGATCTTCGAGCGCGCAGTGAAGCGCGAGATCATCGAGCGCGAGATCGCGCTGCCCGACGTGCCGGCGGAAGTATTGGCCAAGTACCCTGGGATCATGGCCGGCATCGAGGAACTGGAGCGGCAGGGCTTTCCGGTGCTGGTGAAGGATGCGTCGCTGGGCGGGGTCTATCCGGTAATGTGCGTGACCCTGATGAACCCGCGCACGAGTGGCGTGTTCGCCTCGTTCGGCGCCCACCCGAGCCTGGAGGTGGCGCTCGAGCGCTGTCTGACCGAACTGCTGCAGGGGCGCAGCTTCGAAGGCCTCAACGACCTGCCCCCGCCCACCTTCGAAACCGCTGCAGTCACCGAGCCGCACAACTTCGTCGAGCACTTCATCGACTCCAGTGGCGTGGTGTCGTGGCGCTTCTTCAGCGCCAGGGCCGAGCACGACTTCGTGGAGTGGGACTTCTCGGGCCATGGGGAGAATTCCAACGCCGACGAGGCCGCGACCCTGTTCGGTATCCTCGCGGACCTGGGCAAGGAGGCGTACATGGCGGTGCACGACCAGCTCGGCGCCATCGCCTGCCGCATCCTGGTGCCGGGCTATTCCGAGGTCTATCCGGTGGAAGACCTGGTCTGGGACAACACCAACAAGGCCCTGCGCTTCCGCGCCGACATCCTGAACCTGCACCGCCTCGACGACGACGCACTCGAAGCCTTGCTCGAACGCCTGGAAGAGAGCGAACTCGACGACTACACCGACATCATCACGCTGATCGGCATCGAGTTCGACGAGAACACGGTGTGGGGGCAGCTGACGATTGTGGAGCTGAAACTGCTGATCCACCTCGCCCTGCAGCAGTTCGACGAGGCGAAGGAGTGCGTCGAGGCCTTGCTGCAGTACAACGAGAACACGGTCGACCGCGTGCTGTTCTACCGCGCCCTCGACGTGGTGCTGGAGGTGGTGCTGGACGACGAACTGGAACTCGACGACTACGTGGCCAATTTCCGCCGCATGTTCGGCGACGCACGCATGGATGCGGTGCTGGGCTCGGTGGATGGTAGCGTGCGCTTCCACGGCCTGACGCCGACGAGCATGAAGCTCGAAGGGCTCGACCGCCACCAGCGCCTGATCGACAGCTACCGCAAGCTGCACGCGGCGCGCGCCGCGGTGGCGGGCGCGTGAAGCCCCTCCGGCGCCTGCTGATCGCGCTCGTCATGCTGGCGAGCGCGGGCGTGGCACAGGCGGAAAGGTTCACCATTGCCGCGGCATCCGACCTGCGCTTTGCGCTCGACGACATCATCGCACTCTATCGCCAGGCCCATCCTGCGCATCAGGTCGAAGTGATCTACGGCTCGTCGGGCAAGATGAGCACGCAGATCATCAACGGCGCGCCCTTCGACATCTTCTTCTCTGCCGACATCGCCTTCCCCCAGCGCCTGCACGCGCAGGGCTTCACGGCGACCGAACCAGCGGTCTATGCGCTCGGTCGCATCGTGCTGTGGAGCAACACCGTGGACGCCTCGGCGCTGACCCTGGCCGACCTGCCCACCCACCCCCGCATCCGCCGCATCGCCATCGCCCAGCCCGCCCATGCACCCTACGGGCAGCGTGCCCAGGAAGCGCTGCAGGCAGCCGGCGTGTGGGAGGCGGTGCAGGGCAAGCTGGTGTTCGGCGAGAACATCGCGCACACCGCACAGATGGTGGAGTCGGGCGCAGCCGAGGTGGGCATCATCGCCTTATCTTTGGCAAGATTTCCCGCGTTGGCCGAGCACCGCCACCACCTGATCGACGATGCCCTGCATGCACCGCTCACCCAGGGCTATGTGGTGACCACCCGCGGCGCGCCCAAGCCGGCGGTGATGGACTTCGCCGCCTTCATGGAGACCGACGCTGCACACGCCATCATGGAACGCTACGGCTTCGTGATGCCCGGACGCTGAACCTTTTCCTCCCGCCCCATGCTCGGACTCGGCCCCCAGGACTGGCAGGCAATCGAAGTCACCTTCAAGCTCTGCCTGTACACCACCCTCATCCTGCTCGTCATCGCCACGCCGCTCGCCTGGTGGCTGGCGGCCGGGCGCTCCAACCTGCGCACCGCGGTACAGGCGGTGGTTGCGCTGCCGCTGGTGCTGCCGCCGACCGTACTCGGCTTCTACCTGCTGGTCGCGCTCGGCCCGCGCGGTTTCGTGGGCAGCACGCTGGAGGACCTCGGCCTGACGCACCTGGCTTTCTCCTTCGAGGGCATCCTGCTGGCCTCGGTGCTGTACTCGATGCCCTTCGCCGTGCAACCCCTGCACGAGGCCTTCAGCCAGTTGGGCCGCCGACCCGTGGAGGTGGCCAGCGCGCTGGGCGCGAACGCGGTGGATCGCTTCCTGACCGTGGTGTTGCCACTGACCCGCGGCGGTTTCGTGGTCGCCTTCACCCTCACCTTCGCCCACACGCTGGGCGAATTCGGCGTGATCCTGATGCTGGGCGGCAGCATCCCGGGCGAGACCAAGGTGCTGTCGGTGCTGATCTACGACCACGCCGAAGCACTCAACTACGACGCCGCGCACCGCCTGTCGCTCGGCTTGCTGGTGTTCTCCTTCCTGACCCTGTTCGTGGTGTATGCCATCAACCGCAGGTTCCGCGTCGCCAGGGTGGGCTGAGATGAGCACCACCTCACCTACCCCCGCCGCTGCCCCTGCCAACGCCCCTGCCGAAACCCCCTGCACGCAGCCGGCGTCGGCCATGCTGTCCGTGCGCGCGCTGCTGCAGCGCAGCGGATTCACCCTCGATGTCGACGCCGCATTGCCGCTCGCCGGCGTCACCGCACTGTTCGGGCGCTCGGGCTGTGGCAAGACCAGCCTGTTGCGCGTCATCGCCGGCCTCGATCGCGCCGCAGGCGCCGAGGTGCGCTTTGGCGATGCGGTCTGGCAGTACGGGCGCCACTTCGTGCCGCTGCACCGCCGCCGCATCGGGCTGGTGTTCCAGGAGCACAGCCTGCTCCCCCACCTGGGCGTGCGCGACAACCTGCTCTACGGCTATCGGCGCACCCCGCCCGCCGAACGCCGCCTGCACCTGCAGGAGGTGGTGGACATGCTGGGCATCGGCGAACTGCTCGCGCGCAGCATCGACACACTCTCGGGCGGGCAGCGCCAGCGCGTGTCGCTGGGGCGCGCGTTGCTCACCAGCCCGCGCCTGATGCTGCTCGACGAACCGCTGTCGGCGCTGGACACCGCGACCAAGCGCGAGATCATGCCCTTCCTGTCGCGGCTGGCGGCAGAAGCTGGCGTGCCGATCGTGATGGTCAGCCATGCCCCCGACGAGGTCGAGCGCCTCGCCGACCGCGTGGTGTTCATGCACGCCGGCCGCATCGAGCGCATCGAAACCCTGCGCCAGGCCCTCGCACGCGCCGACTCGCCACTGTTCGCCGACGCGGGCGCGGTATCGGTGCTCGAAGGCCTGCCCGGCGCAGCCGGCCCCCACGGCCTGCGCGCCTTCGGCCCCGAGGGCGCGCGCCTGTGGTTGTCGGCGAGCGGCACGCTGGCAGGCGAGGAGCAGGCGGGAGGGCGTTCGACCAGCCAGCCGCCGACGGACGAGACACACGCGCCGCCGCGCAGATTGCAGCGCCTGCGCATCCTGGCGCGCGACGTCAGCCTGGCCCTCGACGACCCCACCCGCATCAGTATCCAGAACCACCTGCGCGTCACCATCGAGCGCATCGACACCCATGCACCGGGTCGGGCACTGGTCTCATGCCGCATGGCCGATGGCCAGCTGCTGCTTGCCGAAGTCACACCGTGGTCGGTCGCGCAGCTCGGCCTCGCGCCGGGGCAGCAGGTCTATGCGCTGATCAAGTCGGTGGCGCTGCTGGGCTGAATCGCCTTCAGCGCCCCTCCAGCCGCGCGCGCAGCCCCGAGCTGCGCTGCGTCGGCCGCGCACAGGCGTCGATGAACACCGCGCCCGGCCCGGCCAGCGTGACCCGGCGCGCGGCGCGGGTGACGCCGGTGTACAGCAGCTCGCGGCTGAGCACGCGGGCCGACTGCGCGGGCAGCACCATCAGCACCTCGTCGAACTCCGAGCCCTGGCTCTTGTGCACCGTAAGCGCGAAGGCGAGCGCGTGCTCGGGCAGGCGCAAGGGCGCGACGCGGCGGTAGCTGCCATCGGCCTGGGGGAAATGCACTGCGAGCTCGCCGCTGTCGTCCGCCAGGCACAGGCCGACATCGCCGTTGTAGAGCCCGAGCAGGTAGTCGTTGCGCAGCACGATCACCGGGCGGCCGGCATACCAGGGCGAGGCGGCACCGGCCTCGGGCGGCAGGCCGAGCGCTGCGCGCAGGCGGCGTTCGAGGTGCGCATTGAGCGCTGTCAGGCCGCGCCCGCCCGCATGCACGGCGACCAGCACGCGGAAGCGGTCGAAGGCGGCAAACACGGCTTCGGGTGCGCCGCCCTTCACGCCCAACGCCCCGACAGCGGCAAAAAAGGCGGCATAGCCGGCCTCGATCGCGGCCACGGTCTGCGCGGCCGGGCGCACCTCTTCATCCTCGATCCAGCGCGCGTCGGCGTCGGCGGCGGCACGCAGCCATTCGAGCGCCCCCTCGCCACGGCCGGCACGGATGTCGGCAGCGAGGCGGCCGATGCCCGAGTCGGCGCGAAAGCGATGGCTCTCGGTGAGCCACACCACACAATCCTGCAGCGGCGCAGCCGGCGCCGGCGCCTCTTCGGCCAGCGTCAAGCCAAGCGCTGCGCAACGCGCGCGCAGGCCGGCCCCGAACACCTGCTGTGCCGACAGGTCGGCAAACACCGCGCCCGCCTCCACCGCGGCGAGCTGGTCCTTGTCGCCGAGCAGCACCAGGCGCGCCCCCACGGGCAGGGCGTCTACCAGGCGGGCGGCTAGGGCGAGGTCGAGCATCGAGGCCTCGTCCACCACCAGCACGTCGAGTGCGAGCGGGTTGCCAGCGTGGTGGCGGAAGCGGCCAGGCTCGGGGGTGACACCGAGCAGGCGGTGAACCGTGTAGGCCTGGCCCGGCAGCAAGGCGCGCAGGTGGGGCGGCAGCGCATCCGCGCGCCGGCGCAAGGCCTCGAGCATGCGCGCCGCGGCCTTGCCGGTGGGCGCAGCAAGCGCGATGCGCAGCGCCGGGTCGGTGTCGAGCAGGCAGGCCAGCAGGGCGGCGACGGTGGTGGTCTTGCCGGTGCCGGGGCCGCCGCTCACGACGGTGAGCCGGCTGCCAAGGGCAAGCGCCACGGCCAGCTTCTGCTGGTCGGGGCGGCCGTCGGCGCGCGGCGGGAAGAGGCTGTCGAGCAGCGTACGGTCCACCACCACCGCCGCCGATGGCGCAGCGGCACGGGCGCGCAGTGCGGCAGCGAGCGCGCGCTCCTGGTCGAAGTGGCGGCGCAGGTAGAGGCGGCCATCGGCGTCGAGCACCAGCGGGTGCGCCGACGCCCCCGTGCGCGCTGCCTGCGCCTCGGCCACCACACCGCTGTCGAGCAGTGCCGCACGCAGGCCGGGCAGGTCGTCCGCTGCGGCCGGCGGGGCCGGTGAGGCGCCAAGCGCCGCCAGCGGCACGCAGACGTGGCCGGCGGCCGTGGCGCGCGCCCACGCCAGCGCGGCGCGCTGCAGCGGCGCCCGGCTCGCCGCTGGCGCGCCGAGGCTGGCGGCCCAGTCGAGCAGGTGGCGGGCGAAGCCGTCGGCGAGGTCGAGCTCGGCCGGCGGCAGGCTGTCGAAGCGGAGCGCAGTGGATGCCGTCGTTGTCATGCCTCGATAACCTCGGATGGGGTGGGCGCCGCGGCGACGAGGCGGTCGAGGGCGAGGATGTCGGCCTCGACCGCACGGTGGTGGAATACGCCGCAGGGCTGGCCGTCGAGCTGCCAGTGCGGACGCACGCCGCGTACGAACAGATAGAGCACGCCGCCGAAATGGCGCGCATAGTCGTAGCCAGGCAGGCTGCGCTGCAGGTGGCGGTGCAACGCCAGGGTGTAGAGCAGGTGCTGCAGGTGGTAGCCATGGGCCTGCATCGCGGCCTCCAGGCGTGCGGGCGCGTAGTCCTGCGGCGTGTCGCCGAGATGGTTGGACTTCCAGTCGAGCACCCAGTAGCGGCCGTCGTGTTCGAACACGAGGTCGATGTAGCCCTTGAGGTAGCCGGCGAGGTCCTTGAAGTCCAGCCGTGGCACACGGTAGCCGCGCGCGGCCAGCCAGGCGTTCAGCTGTGCCGCGCCGAGCACAGGCGCAGGCAGGTGGAAGCCGAGCTCGACGCGGCGGCGGGCGGCAGTGACCCCATCCAGGCGCAGCGCAGCGCCGGCGCCCGCCGTCGCCCCCAGCAGCGGCGTGGCAAGCACGTCGTCGAGCATGCGCCGCAGGCGCTGCGGCTGGCGCACGGCCTCGAGCGCACGCTCGCGCTCGCCCAGGGTGGCGGGCGGGCGCTGCGGGTGCGCCTGCAGCGCGGCGGCGATGGCCGCCTCCCAGCCGCTCGGGTCGCAGAAATCGATGGCCTCGAACACCGCGTGCAGGCAGTCGCCTGCCACCGGGCCACGCGGGAAGCGCAGGATGTCGTCGGCGGGGATGGGCTGGCCGGGCGCCACCTCGCTCCCCGCCGCCACCTCCGGTGCGGACGCAGGCAGCGCGCGGGCATCGTGGTCGCGCGCCGCCTGCTCATGTACCGCACCCGAGATCAGCGCGCTGAAGCTGCCGATGCGCCAGCCCGCGCCCACCTGCGGCGGACGCTGGGCGCGCGGACGCTGGGTGGCGCCGGACTGCATGGCGAGCGCCCCGGCCTCGCCGCTGGGCAGATCGTCCAGGCGCATCACCGCCCTGCCTTCGTGTTTCGCCGCGGCCACCAGCGCGCGCCACTGCGCGTCGATGTCGGCCGGGCTCCGCTTGTGGGCGTCCCACTGCGCCGGGCTCATGCCGACGCCAGCCACCATCCAGTTGAGCAGACTGCGCCCGCCCTCGCCGTGACTGATGCGGCCAAAACTCGAGGTCGCATAGCTGCCCACCACCAGGTAGCAGCGCTGCACGGCACGGGTGAGCGCGACGTAGATCAGGCGCAGGTCCTCGGCCTGGCGCTCGCGGCGCAGGCGGGTGGCGATCTCCTTGGCATCGGCGGGGTCGGCGCGGTAGTCGAGCACCAGTTCGCCGTCGTCGTCATGCCAGGCGCGCATCGGCCCTTCGCTGCCGTTGCGGCTGTAGCCGTCGAACAGGAAGGGACAGAACACGATGCCGTACTCCAGGCCCTTGGCGCGATGCACGGTGACGATCTGTACCAGGTTGCGGTCCGACTCCAGGCGCAGCTGGGCGGCCTCGCCGCCGCGCGCATCGGCACGGCGGCTGGCGAGACTGCGCAGCAGCACCTCCGGCGAGGCCTGGCCCGCGGATTGCTGCAGCAGCTCGGCCAGGTGCATCAGGTTGGTGAGGCGGCGCTCGCCGTCGGCGCGCGCGAGCAGGCGGGCGGCGACACCGGCATCGCTCATCCACTGCCGCAGCATGACGCCGAAGCCACGCGCCAGCCACAGTTCGCGCCAGCGCGCAAACGCCTCCAGGCGAGCGAGCAGCGCCGCCTCGTCGGCCGCCAGGCGGGCGAGCGCGGCCGCGTCATGCCCCATCGCCGAGGTGGCGAGCGCGGCGAGCACGCGGCGTTCGCGCCCGGGCTCGGCGATCGCCAGCAGCACGCGCTCGAGTTCCTCCGCGTCCTCGGTGTGGAACACGCTGGCCTGCGACAGCTCGACGCTGCCCACGCCCGCCGCCGCCAGCGCCTGGCGCATGCGCGCGCCCTGGCTGTGGCTGCGCACCAGCACGGCGATGTCGGCTGGCGCGAGCGGGCGCTCGCCGATACGGATGCGCCCGGCCGCGCCAGCCGCGATCAGGCGTGCGATCTCGGCCGCGCTCGCACGTGCAGCACGGCGCAAGGCCTCGGCTCGCGCCAGGCGCACGCCGCCGCTCGCATCCAGAGCGCCGTCCCCGCCGGCCTGCCCATCGCCCCGATCGCCCCCATCGCTCTGTTCGCCCCCATCGCTCTGTTCACCCTCTTCACCCCCGGCCGTCGCCAGCGTCTCGTCGCGCGGGATCCGCCACAGCCGCAGCGGTGGTCCGGGGTCGCCCGGCGCTGCGCCGCCCTCCCCGGCCTCGGTGTCGTCGACCAGCGGCGTGCGCGGCCGGCTGCCGGCGCCGACCTGCACGTAATCCAGCCCGGTCATCATGAACACTGCCGGGTTGGCGCCGAACAGGTGGTTGCAGGCCTCGATCAGTGCGGGCGCCGAGCGCTGGTTGTGGGCCAGGGTGTAGCGCGCATCGGCACGCTCGCGCGCCATCAGGTAGGTAAACAGGTCGGCGCTGCGGAAGCTGTAGATCGCCTGCTTGGGGTCGCCGACCAGGAACAGCGTGCCGTGACGACCCTCGGCGCGGTAGATGCGGTCGAAGATACCGAACTGCAGCGGGTCGGTGTCCTGGAATTCGTCGATCAGCGCCACCGGATAACGCGCATGCAGCGCCGCCGCAAGCCAGGGCTGGGCGCCACCGTGCAAGGCCTGGTGGGCATTCCACAGGATGTCGTCGAAGGCAATCTGGCGCTCGTCGCGCTTGCGCCGGCGCAGCGCTTCCGCCCCCGACTCGATGCAGCGCCGCAGCAGGCCCGCGCGCAAGCCGTCGAGCAGGGCTTCGGCCTCTGCACGGGCGGCGAGCAGCTCGGCGGCGGCATCGAAGAAGGGGTGGGCAGGCGGCGCCAGGCCACGCTTGAGGGCATCCTTCTTGCTTCGCGCGAGCAATGTGTCGGCGGCAAGCAGGGCGAGCTTGTGGTCCTTGGGCAGCGGCGCGGAGACGTCGTGCGCGCCCAGCCAGTGCGCCCACTCGGCGCCCGCGCGCGCCACCGCATCGGCCTTGTAGCTGGTGGCGTTGAGGTGCTCGAGGCTGGCCAGCACGTGCTCGACCGCGGCCTCGCGCTCGCCGGCAAGCGCACGCGCCGCGGCCCAGGCCGCGTCCAGGCGCGCCTGCGCGGCATCGACGGCAGCGGCACAACGGGCATCCTCAGCCGCGTGCGCGGCCTCGTCCCACAGCACGCGCGCGAGCGGGCGCGCCATGTGGCGGCCGAGGACGTCCGCCCACGCCTCGGGGCTGTCCCGGCGCGCCAGCAGGTGGGCGGCGAGCGCCGCGGGCAGCGCACCGCCGGCGAACTCGCGCCGCCAGAAGTCGCGCACCACCTCCAGGCGCAGCGCGTCGTCGTCCTCGACCAGCTCCAGCGCGTAGGGCGTATCGGCGAGCGCACGCTGGCAGAAGCCGTGGATGGTGAAGATCGACGCCTCGTCGAAGACCTGCAGCGCATGGCGCAGGCGCAGGCGCATCAGTGCGGTGTCGACGCCGCGCGCCTGCACCGTCTCGATCAGGCGCGGCACGAAGGGGTCGCCGCCTGGGGCGGCGCCGTCGAGCACGCGCAGGGTCTCGGCGAGGCGGTCGCGGATGCGCCCCGACAACTCGGCAGTGGCGGCCTTGGTGAAGGTGACCACCAGCAGCGACTCCACCCCCAGCCCGCGTTCGAGCAGCAGGCGCAGGTAGAGACCGCAGATGTTCCAGGTCTTGCCTGTACCAGCCGAGGCCTCGACCAGGCGGACACCGTCGAGCGGGCAATGGAAGACGTCGAGTTCGGGAGCGGCGGACATGGCGGCGATGGTAACGGAGGGCGGCACGGCGGGGTACCGTAGGAGCGACGCAAGTCGCGAGTTTCTCGGGCAGTACCCCATCGCCACCGCCTTCAACCCCTCGCGGCTCGCGCCGCTCCCACGCGGGTGATCAACCGCGGCGGCGCACTGTAGGAGCGACGCAAGTCGCGAGTTTCTCGGGCAGTACCCCATCGCCATCGCCTTCAACCCCTCGCGGCTCGCGCCGCTCCCACGCAGGTGATCAACCGCGACGGGGTGCTGTAGGAGCGACGCAAGTCGCGAGCTTCTCGGGCAGTACCCCATCGCCACCGCCTTCAACCCCTCGCGGCTCGCGCCGCTCCCACGCGGGTGATCAACCACGGCGGCGCACCGTAGGAGCGACGCAAGTCGCGAGCCTCTCAGGCAATACCCCATCGCCATCGCCTTCAACCCCTCGCGGCTCGCGCCGCTCCCACGCAGGTGATCAACCGCAGCGGGGTGCTGTAGGAGCGACGCAAGTCGCGAGCTTCTCGGGCGATACCCCATCGCCATCGCCTTCAACCCCTCGCGGCTCGCGCCGCTCCCACGCAGGTGATCAACCGCGGCGGGGTACTGTAGGAGCGACGCAAGTCGCGAGCTTCTCGGGCAGTACCCCATCGCCATCGCCTTCAACCCCTCGCGGCTCGCGCCGCTCCCACGCAGGTGATCAACCGCGGCGGGGGGCTGTAGGAGCGACGCAAGTCGCGAGCCTCTCGGGCAGTACCCCATCGCCACCGCCTTCAACCCCTCGCGGCTCGCGCCGCTCCCACGCGGGTGATCAACCGCGGCGGCGCACTGTAGGAGCGACGCAAGTCGCGAGCCTCTCGGGCAATACCCCATCGCCATCGCCTTCAACCCCTCGCGGCTCGCGCCGCTCCCACGCGGGTGATCAACCGCGGCGGCGGGCTGTAGGCAAGCGTGCTCGGACTTGAATAAGCAATGCGTTTTTTCTTGGTTCAGCTCGCCAGGGCGGACAGATAGATTTCGTCCATCACCGACACCCGAACAAGGAGCCAGACCATGAAGTTCAGCCCGATCCGACGCAGCCTGCTCGCCCTCGCACTTGCCACCGGCCTTTCCAGTGGCCTCGTTGGCGGCGCCCAGGCGCAGACCACCTTGCTCAACGTGTCCTACGATCCGACACGCGAGCTCTACCAGGAATTCAACCCCGAGTTCGCCAGGCACTGGCAGGCCCAGACCGGCGAGACGGTGACGGTGCGCCAGTCGCACGGCGGCTCGGGCAAGCAGGCGCGCTCGGTGATCGACGGCCTCGACGCCGACGTGGTCACGCTGGCGCTGGCCTACGACATCGACGCCATCGTCGAACATGCGGGCAAGCTCGCGCCCGACTGGCAGAAGCGCCTGCCGCACAATGCCTCGCCCTACACCTCGACCATCGTCTTCCTGGTGCGCAAGGGCAACCCGAAAGGCATCCAGGACTGGGACGACCTGATCAAGCCGGGCGTCGAGGTCATCACCCCGAACCCGAAGACCTCGGGCGGCGCGCGCTGGAACTACCTGGCGGCCTGGGGCTATGCACTGCAGAAATACGGCAGCGAGGACAAGGCGCGCGAGTACGTGACCGAGCTGCTCAAGCACGTGCCGGTGCTCGACCCCGCGGCGCGCGGCGCCACCAACAGCTTCGTCCAGCGCGGCCTGGGCGACGTGCTGCTGGCCTGGGAGAACGAGGCCTTCCTGTCGATCAACGAGCTGGGGCCGGACAAGTTCGAGATCGTCGTGCCCTCGGTGTCGATCCTGGCCGAGCCGCCGGTCGCCGTGGTCGACGCCATCGTCGACAAACGCGGCACGCGCAAGGTCGCCGAGGCCTACCTCGAATACCTGTACTCGCCGGTGGGCCAGAAGCTCGCCGCCAAGCACTACTACCGTCCGGTCAAGCCCGAGCTCGCCGACCCCGAGCACGTCGCCCGCTTCCCCAAGGTGAACTTCATCACCATCGAGGACCTGGGCGGCTGGCAGGCGGCGCAGAAGAAACACTTCTCGGACGGCGGCACCTTCGACCAGATCTACGCCAGGTAAGGCGGGACGGCCCGGACAAGCGCCCGGCGCGCAACATCGGCAATCGTCGCCACACTGGGTATCATGCGTTCGGCTTCGATCACAATGGTACGAACATGAGTGACATCCAGACCCTGCGCCGGGTACTCCGGGAATCCAGGACCATCGCCGTGGTGGGACTGTCGGCCGACTGGTTCCGGCCGTCCTACTTCGCCGCCAAGTACATGCAGGAACGCGGCTACCGGATCATCCCGGTCAACCCGAAGTACGCCGAGATCCTCGGCGAGAAGTGCTATCCCGACCTGGCCTCGATCCCCGAGCCGGTAGACATGGTGGATGTGTTCCGCAAGTCCGCCGACGCGCTGCCGATTGCCGAGCAGGCGATCGCCATCGGCGCGAAGTCGCTGTGGCTGCAGATCGGCGTCATCAACGAGGAAGCGAAGCAGAAGGCCGAGGCCGCAGGCCTCACCGTGGTGATGGACCGCTGCGTGAAGATCGAATACGCCCGCCTGTTCGGCGGTCTGGGCTGGTTCGGCGTCAACACCAAGGTCATCTCCTCGCGCCGCCCGCACTGAATTCACCCTCCAGGACCCCGACCATGGCAGACCGCAACTTCGGCTTCGATACCCTGTGCCTGCACGCCGGCCAGATCCCCGACGCGGCCACGGGTAGCCGCGCCGTGCCCATCTACCAGACCACCTCCTACGTCTTCGACAGCCCCGAAGAGGCGGCCAGCCTGTTCAACCTGCAGACCTTTGGCAACGTGTACTCGCGCATCTCCAACCCCACGGTGGCGGTGTTCGAAGAGCGCATGGCCGCGCTCGAAGGCGGCCGCGCTGCGGTAGCCACCGGCAGCGGCATGGCGGCGCAGATGATCGCGCTGCTCAACATCTGCGAGGCCGGCGACGAGATCGTCGCTGCGCGCACGCTGTACGGCGGCACCCACACCCAGCTCGACGTCAATTTCCGCAAGCTGGGCATCGACACGGTGTTCGTCGACCCCGACACGCCGGAGAACTTCGCCCGCGCCATCACGCCGAAGACCAAGGCGATCTATGCCGAGACCCTGGGCAACCCCTCGCTCAACGTGCTCGACCTGGAGGCCGTGGCGCAGATCGCCAACGCCGCCGGTCTGCCGCTGTTCATCGACAACACCTTCGCCAGCCCCTACCTGTGCCGCCCCTTCGAGTGGGGTGCGGCCATCAGCGTGCATTCGGCGACCAAGTTCATCGGTGGCCACGGCACGACGATGGGCGGGGTGATCGTCGAGTCGGGCAGGTTCCCCTGGGACAACGGCCGCTTCCCGAGCATGACCGAGCCCTCGCCGGGCTACCACGGCGTGCGCTTCTTCGAGACCTTCGGCGATTTCGGCTTCACCATGAAATGCCGCATGGAGGGCATGCGCACCTTCGGCCCGGTGCTGTCGCCGTTCAACGCCTTCCAGCTCCTGCAAGGCCTGGAGACCCTGCCCCTGCGCATGGACCGCCACTGCAGCAACGCGCTCGCCGTGACCCGCCACCTTGAGTCGCACCCCAAGGTGGCCTGGGTCAATTACCCCGGGCTGGAGAGCAGCCGCTACCACGCCCTGGCACAGAAGTACCTGCCCCGCGGTGCCGGTGCGGTGCTCAGCTTCGGCATCAAGGGGGGTGCGGCCGCCGGGCAGAAGTTCATCGACTCGGTGGAGTTCCTGTCCCATCTGGCCAACATCGGCGACGCCAAGACCCTGGTCATCCACCCCGCCTCCACCACGCACCGCCAGCTCTCCGAAGAGCAGCAGGTGGCCGCCGGCGTGCCACCCGACCTGATCCGCCTGTCGGTCGGCCTGGAGACGCTGGACGACATCCTGTGGGACATCGACCAGGCACTGTCCAAGACCTGAGGAAGCCTGCGCCCCCGGGCCTCTTCAGCTCCGACGCCGCCTCCGGAACACATCGGCCAGCAGCAAGCCCACGCCCAGGATCACGCCCGCCGTCAGCCCCGCCCAACTGCTCACCGGTACCGGATTGCGCACCACGATGTAGAGCAGCGCCGCGGGCAGGGCGATGGCGAAGGCGATGTTGCCGCCGTCGCGGGTGCGCACCAGCATCGCGCACACGGCATAGAGAAAGCGCACCAGCACGACCAGCAGCAGCGCCAGCAGGAAATTTCCGGTGAAGTCCGACATGCGATCCTCGTCTTGATTGCGCCGCCATTGTAGGGATCCGTTAGCAGGAAATCGCATAAGCAACGCTGTTTTTATTGTTTTTCGGCAATACCCCGGACGCCTAAACTCGATCGCATCCCCGAGTACAGGCTTCCATCATGAGCACCGCTGCCCCCTCCCTGCCTTTCCAGCCCGCAAGATCTGCCGCCCCGCCCTTCCGCGTGCTGCCGGGCTTCAAGCTGACGCTGGGCTACACGCTCGGCTACCTGTCTCTGCTCGTGCTGATCCCGCTCGCCGCGGTGTTCCTGAAGACAGCCGAGCTGACGTTCGCCGAATTCTGGGAGGTCGTCACCTCGCCGCGGGTGGTGGCGTCCTACAAGCTGTCCTTCGGCATGTCGCTCGCGGCCGCGGCGATCAATGCGGTGTTCGGCCTGTTGCTGGCATGGGCGCTGGTGCGCTACTCCTTCCCCGGCAAGAAGCTGATCGACGCTCTGGTTGACCTGCCCTTCGCGCTGCCCACCGCGGTGGCCGGCATCTCGCTGACCGCGCTGTACGCCAAGAACGGCTGGTTCGGCCAGTTCCTCGAGCCGCTCGGCATCCAGGTCGCCTTCAAGCCGCTGGGTGTGCTGGTGGCGCTGGTCTTCATCGGCCTGCCCTTCGTGGTGCGCACGGTGCAGCCGATCCTCGAAGACCTGGACACCGAACTGGAGGAGGCCGCGGCCAGCCTGGGCGCGCAACGCTGGCAGACTTTCCGCCACGTGATCATGCCGATCCTGTTCCCGGCGCTGCTGACCGGCTTCGCGCTCGCCTTCGCGCGTGCCGTCGGCGAGTACGGCTCGGTGATCTTCATCGCCGGCAACATCCCGATGGTGTCCGAGATCACGCCGCTGATGATCATCACCAAGCTCGAGCAGTACGACTACACCGGCGCCACGGCGATCGCCACCGTGATGCTGATCCTGTCCTTCATCCTGCTGCTCGCCATCAACGGCCTGCAGGCATGGACCGCCAAACGCACCGGGAGGGACCGCTGAAATGGCTGGCGCAAGCACACTTCGCATCGGCGCGGACGTCCACGCCGGCCAGACCCGCTTCGAGGCGCGCGCGGCAACGCGCGAAACCCCGCTGGTGAAATGGCTCGTCCTGGGCACGGCGCTGAGCTTTTTCGCGATCTTCCTGCTGATGCCGCTGATCGCGGTCTTCGTCGAGGCCTTGCGCAAGGGCTGGGAGACCTATGTCAGCGCGCTGGTCGACCCCGACGCGCTGTCGGCCCTGCGCCTGACGCTGCTGGCCGCCGCGATCGCCGTGCCGCTGAACCTGGTGTTCGGCGTGTGTGCGGCGTGGGCGATCGCCAAGTTCGAGTTCCGCGGCAAGCACTTCCTGATCACCCTGATCGATCTGCCGTTCTCGGTGTCGCCGGTGATCGCCGGCCTGATCTACGTGCTGGTGTTCGGCGCTCAGGGCTGGTTCGGCCCATGGCTGTCCGACCATGACATCAAGATCATCTTCGCCGTGCCGGGGATCGTGCTCGCCACCGTGTTCGTGACCTTCCCCTTCATCGCCCGCGAGCTCATCCCGCTGATGCAGGCGCAGGGCAAGGAGGAAGAGGAGGCGGCGATCGTGCTCGGCGCAAGCGGCCTGCAAGCCTTCTGGCATGTGACCCTGCCCAACATCAAGTGGGGACTGCTGTACGGCGTGATCCTGACCAACGCCCGCGCGATGGGCGAGTTCGGCGCGGTGTCGGTGGTGTCAGGCCACATTCGCGGCCTCACCAACACGCTGCCGCTGCATGTCGAGATCCTCTACAACGAATACCAGTTCGCGGCCGCCTTCGCGGTGGCCTCGCTGCTGGCCCTGCTGGCCCTGGTGACCCTCGCCCTCAAGACCTGGGTCGAGCACCGCGCCGCCGCAGCCCACCGCCTTTCACAGGACGACGCATCATGAGCATCCAGGTACACAACATCGACAAGCGCTTCGGCAGCTTCGTCGCCCTCGACGACATCTCGCTCGACTTCCCCACCGGCCAGCTCGTCGCCCTGCTCGGTCCCTCGGGCTGCGGCAAGACCACGCTGCTGCGCATCATCGCCGGACTCGAATCGGCCGACGCCGGCCAGGTGCTGCTCGACGGCGACGACGCCTCCGGCACCCACGTGCGTGACCGCCAGGTCGGCTTCGTGTTCCAGCATTACGCGCTGTTCCGTCACATGACGGTGTTCGACAACGTTGCCTTCGGCATGCGCATGAAGCCGCGCGGCCAGCGCCCGTCCGAAAAGCAGATCCGGGCTAAGGTGCACGATCTGCTCAACCTGGTGCAGCTCGACTGGCTGGCCGACCGCTTCCCGTCGCAGCTCTCCGGTGGCCAGCGCCAGCGCATCGCGCTCGCCCGTGCGCTGGCGGTCGAGCCGCGCGTGCTGCTGCTCGACGAGCCCTTCGGCGCGCTCGACGCCAAGGTGCGCAAGGAGCTGCGGCGCTGGCTGCGCAAGCTGCACGACGAGCTGCACATCACCTCGGTCTTCGTCACCCACGACCAGGAAGAAGCGCTGGAGGTGGCCGACCGCGTGGTGCTGATGAACCAGGGCCGGGTCGAGCAGGTCGGCACACCGGAGGAGGTCTACCGCCACCCGGCGACGCCCTTCGTGTATGGCTTCCTCGGGTCGGTGAACTTCTTCCACGGCCGGGTCGAAGGCGAGGGCCTGCGCGTGGGCGACGAGCATCTGCAGCACGGCGTCGGCACGCTCGACCAGGGCGCCGAGGTGGTGGCCTTTGCCCGCCCGCACGAACTCGAGATCGTCGTTGACGGCGGCGCAGGCCAGGGTATCGCCGCCCGCATCAGCCGCGTGCTCGCCTTCGGCGTGACCGCCCGCATCGAGCTCGACGGCATCAACGGCGCCACCGGGCAACACTTCGAGGTCGAGCTCACGCGCGAGCGGGTTGCCGCGCTCGGCCTGCAGGAAGGCCAGCACGTGCGCCTGCTACCATCGCGCCTCAGCGTCTTCGAACAACAGCACACCGCCGCCGCGGGAGCCGCACGATGAACTTCCAGCAGTTGCGCATCATCCGCGAGACGGTGAGGCGCGGGTTCAACCTGACCGAGGTGGCAAACGCCCTGTTCACCTCGCAGTCGGGCGTCTCCAAGCACATCAAGGACCTCGAGGACGAGCTCGGCGTCGAGCTGTTCACGCGCAAGGGCAAGCGCCTGCTCGGCCTCACTGCGCCGGGCAAGGAGCTGGTGGTGATGGTCGAGCGCATGCTGCTCGATGCCGCCAACATCAAGCGCCTGGCCGAGCAGTACAGCAACGCCGACCAGGGCCAGCTCACCGTCGCCACCACCCACACCCAGGCGCGCTACGCGCTGCCCACGGTCGTGGCGGCCTTCACGCGAGCCTTCCCCAAGGTGCACCTGAAGCTGCACCAGGGCAGCCCGGGCGAGATCGTGCAGATGCTGCTCGACGGCGAGGCCGACATCGGTGTCGCCACCGAGGCGCTGGCCGACGTGCCCGAACTGGCCTCATTCCCCTATTACAGCTGGCAGCACGCCGTGGTGGTGCCCGCCGGCCACCCACTCGAGGCAGTCCAGCCGCTGACGCTCGAAGCCATCGCCGAGCATCCGGTCATCACCTACCACGAAGGCTTCACCGGGCGCACCCGCATCGACAAGACCTTCGCCGCCGCGGGCCTGAAGCCGGCGGTGGTGATGTCCGCGCTCGACGCCGACGTCATCAAGACCTACGTCGAGCTCGGCCTCGGCGTCGGCATCCTGGCCTCGATGGCCTTCAGCCCCGAGCGCGACCCGGGGCTGCGCATGCTCGACAGCGACGCCCTGTTCGCCGGCAACGTCACCCGCATTGCGGTACGGCGCGGTCACTACCTGCGCGGCTTCGCCTACCGCTTCATCGAGCTGTGTGCGCCGGAACTGAGCGAGGCGGTGGTGTCGCATGCGGTCGGGGAGGTGAGCAAGTAGCACTGGCGTCCATCCCGGCCGTCATCAAGCGGTAACACGACCGGCGCACACTCCACGGGTCGAGGACCGACCTCGACGGCATCAGGCGTCCGGGTGGCCGGCAACCGCCGTACCCGCCTCCCTGCCCGGCCTCCTGCGCCCATAGCCAAGCCTCGAGGAAGCGCCATGCAGGTACTCTTTGTGGGCAAGGGCAAGGACTGTCGCGCCTTGCTCGCCGAAGCCATCTTCAACCACGTGTCCCGCGCCGGCTGCACGGCAGGCCGCGCAAGCTGCGACGCCCCCGGGCCGCCGGCACGCGAGGCGCTCGAACTCCTGCGCGGCCAGGGCATCGCTGCCGGCGACTCGCCTCCCGACGCTCTTCCGCTGTCGTCCCTCCCGCACGCCGCGACCGGTGACGCCCCGATGCTGGTGGTCAGCGTCTGCGAGTCGCGCTGCGAGGGGCCATGCCCCTACTGCGACTCGAGCGCGCTACGCGCCCACTGGCCGGTGCACGACCCGCTGCAGCGTCATTTGCTGCCACATGACCCGACGTCGGAACTGCTCGACGTCTATCACATCCTGCGTGCCCGCATCGAACGCTCCATGCCGCTGCTCGAAGGCAGCCGCGCCGGCGACCCCGAACGGCTTCAGCGCGAACTCGACCGCATCGGGCACTTCCTGCCCTGAAGCCCGCCGCCCACTGACGGGCCGATGCCGCGGCCACTCAGCGCGCGAGGCTGGCATCCGGCTGCTCTTGAGCACTGCGGTGGAGCACTTCCAGGCGCGCAATCAGCGCCTCCGGCACGCTCTCGACGACCGCCACCTCCCCGGCATGGACGACACCCTGATTGCCATCGAGGGTGAGCAGTTCGCCTTCCGCAAGAGCCCGCCCACCGATGCGCACGACCCGCTCCGCTGCGTCGATCTGCAGCGCCTCGCAGCCGACCAGGCAAACCTTGCCGAGCTGGCGCGCGACCACCGCAGCGTGCGAAGTGCGCGCACCACGGTGGGTCAGCAGCCCCTCGGCGAGGTCCAGCGCCGCGATGTCGCGCGTCTCGGCATCTTGCCGTACCAGGATCACGCGCGCACCTGCGGCACAGCGGGCGCGGGCACGCCTTTCGTCGAGGACGATCTCGCCGCTGGCGATCCCGCTCGACGCGCTTGAGGCTTGTGCGAGCGGCTCGGGCCCGCCGCCATCGATCGCTGCCAGCCGCCGCTGCACGAGCGCCCGGGCATCCAGCCCATAGGTGCGCTCGCGCGCGGTTGCGGCGTCGATCACCCCCTCGTCGAGGAGGTCGAGCGCGATGCGCGCGGCAGCCAGCGCAGTGCGCTTGCCGGCACGCGCCTGGAGCAGGAAGAGTCGCCCGTCCTGCACCGTGAATTCGAAGTCCTGCATGTCGCCGAAGGCCTGCTCGAGCCGACCGCAGATGCCCACCAGATCCTCCCAGATCGAGGGCGCGACGCTCGCAAGCTCGCCGTGACCGAGCGCACTGCGGCGGCCGCTGACGACGTCCTCACCCTGCGCGTTGAAGAGGAAGTCGACCCAGGGCTGCGGCTCACCGCTGCTCGGGTCGCGCGTGAAGCCGACGCCTGCCCCGGACAGGCCGCCGGCATTGCCGAACACCATGCGCTGCACCGTCACTGCGGTGCCCATGCCATGGTCCAGACCGTGCAGGTCACGGTAGGTGCGCGCCTTGTCGCTGCGCCAGGAGGCGAACACGGCTGCAATCGCCTGCCTGAGCTGTGCGTGCGCATCCTGCGGAAAGGCCTCGCCCGCCTCTCTGCGATAGGTTTCGAGATGGCGGCCGGCAAGCGCGCGCAGCGCGGCGAAATCGAGCAGGCGCTCGTCAAGGTCGCCGCGCACAGCGTCAAGGTCGGCCTCGAAGTGCGCGGAATCGATGCCGGCAACGACCTCGCCATAGCCTGCGATAAGGCGCCGGTAGGCATCCCAGGCCAGGCGCGGATGACCCGTCACACGCACGAAGCCGGACAGGGTCGACTCGGTCAGACCGATGTTGAGCAGGGTTTCCATCATGCCAGGCATCGATGCCGGCGCCCCCGAGCGCACCGACAACAGCAACGGATGGCGAGCATCGCCCAGGCGTAGCCCACAGTGCTTTTCCAGCGTCTCCAGGGCAGGGCGCCAATGCCATTCACCGAGCGCAGCCGGGTCGGCGCACCAGCCGGTGCCGATCACGAAGGCCGGCGGCACCGGCATGCCGAGCGCCGCCATGCGCGCCAGGTTCCAGGCCTTGGCACCGAGGACCTCGGGCCCGCTGTGCTTCGGAAGGGGCTCATCGTCCTGGATGAGCAGCACGACACGGGCGTGCAGGTGCTCGGTCCCAGCGCTCATTCGCCCACCCGCACGCGGCTGAAGGCAAGCCGGCGCACGCCGTAGCCGGTGGCGAGCAGCCAGTCCGTCGCGGCCTCGAGCGCCTGCGCAAAATCGGTACTCAGGTTGAGGGTGGCGGCATCGCTCACGTGCTCGGCGAGGGCACGCCGCACGTCCCTGAGCAGCACGTCGCACTGACGCTCGGCATTGAGCACGCGCCAGAGCGCGGCGACGAACTCTTCATGGTCCTCGGCGCTGCTGCGCTCGCCCAGGGTGCGGGCAATCTCGAGCGCCCGCACATGGTCCTGTGCAGCGGTGAGTACCGCATCGGCAAGCAGTTGCATGGACTGGTGCACTTCGCCACGCCAGCCGCGGTGGTGATCGGAGGCGATCAGGGACAGCAGGAAGGCGGCCTCCTCAAGGGCATCGGCGACGTCGTCAGCCGTCTCCACCACCTCGGCGAAGGCCTGCCAGCGCGGCCGCGCCTCGGCACGCGCACGTGCATCCATGACGAGCTGGTCCGCAGCGCGCTCCCAGTCCTTGGCGCGTTCGGCAAACACGCGTGCAGCGTTACGGTCGCGCTCGTAGCCGTGGGCGAGGCCGTCGCGCAGGCCTTCGGCCATCGCATGGCAGTAGGCCGCATGCTCGGCGAGCAGGTCGAATTCGTCATGGCGGTGCAGGTAGCGCGCGAGCAGCAAGCGGGCATCGTCGGCCACGAGGGCGAGCGGCTGGTGCTGTTGCGCGGCCGCCGACGCCAACGCCATCACGTCGAGCACGAAGCCGCGCGCACGCTCGGTGCCCATGACCACATCGAGACGGTCGCCGATGCGGAAGTAGTCGGGACCGAGGGCCTGCATCGCCCCGAAGATGAGCCGCTCGCCGCCGGCCTCGAGCCAGGCCATGTGGCCGACCCGGCGGCGCGCCGACTCGGCCAGGATGGCTACCGCATCGCCCTTGCCAACGAACTGCTCGAGGCGCTTGCGCGCACGGTTCCAGTCGATCAGGAAGACGATGCGTGCGCCGATGCCTTCCAGCGTCGTCCACAGGCTCATCTCGTCGCTGCAGCTGAAGCGTGCGGTGCCGACATAGTAGGCAGCGCCGGCGTTCAACCCCGCGCGAGTGCGCGCCTGGGCCTCGCCCCAGCTCGCGCCCACCTCGCACAGCAGCGACTGGAAGAACGCGAAACGGCGGCTATGGAGGTCGGAATAGGTCAGGCTGACCTCCAGCCCCTCGACCTGTATCACCAGCACATGTGCATCGTTGGTACCGATGTCGTTCTGCAGCAGCAGGCGGTCGTCATCGCGCGTGGCGGCGGTGTCGAGACCGGGATGCTGCAGCTTGAGCGCGCGCGTCTGGTTGAGACCGCGCATGAACGCGGCGATCCGCGGCCGATCTTCGGCCTCGATCTGCCAGACGTGGGCGCCATCGATGTTCTCGCTCGACAGTTCGGCCGCCAGGCGGTTGATCGCCTTGTGCAGATCCATCACCAGAAGGTGCAGGCTGTCGTCCTTGCCACGCTTGCCGCTGGTCAGCGCCTGCAGGTCCGCCGCCGACAAGGTGTCGGGCGCAAGCTGCGCCAGCCATCCGCACCAGTGCTCGACCCGCTGCACGAGCGCCTCGTCCGCATCGACCGGGCGCGCCATGACTTGCAGATCCTCGACGAGGCAATCGCGCAGCCTGGACAGTTCGGGCAGATGCAGCAGCTTGCCTTCGCGAAACGCGTTCGCGGGCAACTCGGCAAGCCAGCCCGCCTTGAGCCCGGCAGCGGCGAACTCCCGCGACAGATCGAGCGCCGGAACACCCTCGCCGGACGCGCGCTGCTGGGCCGCCTGCAGCAGGCTCAGGTAGAGCTTGAGCCGGTCGTTCGCCGCCAGCGCAGCCCGCACCCGAGCCGGCCTGAGCAGCTCCGTCTGCCCAAGACTGGCGACTGCTTCGAGTTTCTCCATGGCACACCCCCGATATCTACCGGAATTCTCGGCGGTGAATGTGACAGGCAGGTAACAGGCAACCGACTGCGCGCAGTGAAGTACGCGATCGCGCCGGCCAACGAAAATTCACGAAACTGAAATAACCATGTCAAGGTCGTGGCGCACACTTGCAGCCAAACTTCGCAGGAAGCGATTGACATGGCGACGCCGAGGCCCGTTACCCGCGCGACTCCCCCTGGGAGGCGTCGCAGCGATCGTCCACCGGCGGCGCACAGGACCGTCCCGGACGGCAAGGCCCTGTACCGCCGCTTGCTTGTGTTCAACGACGGCATCGTCGCCCAGGCCGACCCCTTTGGCCTCAGCGCACCTATCCTGCACGCCCAGCTCGCTTGGCTGATGCACCCGCAGGAACTGGCAGAACACCTGAGCGCACTCACGACCGACCTCTGGCACCTGCAACTGCACAGCTTCCGGCGCGCCTGCGGGCTGCCGAGCCCGGACCCCATCAGGCCGCATGCCGACGACCCCCGCTTTACCGATCCGGTGTGGACCGAAGCGCCGACCTGGGACCTGGTCAAGGAGTGGTACCTCGCCCTCACCCACCACATGCAGGACATGCTGTACGTAACACCGGGCTTGTCGGGCAAGGAGCGGCGACGCGCAGCGTTCTGGTGGCGCAAGTGGCTCAACGCCGTCGCGCCCACGAACTACCCGTTGACCAACCCGATCGCCCTGCGCCGCTTGGCCGAGACGCGCGGCGAAAGTCTGTGGCAAGGCCTCCAGAACATGCTGGAGGACCTCGGTGCCGGCACTGTGCGCATGACCGACCCCGACCACTTCAAGGTCGGCGGAAACCTTGCAACCACGCCCGGCGCAGTGGTTTTCCGCAACCACCTGCTCGAGGTCATCCACTACGCGCCCACCCGGCCCCAGGTCCATGCCGAGCCGGTAGTGATCGTCACACCCTGGATCAACAAGTTCTACGTGCTCGACCTCACTCCGAAGAAGAGCATGGTGCGCTTCCTGCTGGACCAAGGCCTGGACGTCTTCATCACGAGCTGGAAGAACCCCGACGAGTCGATGCGCGGCACCCGCTTCGACGACTACATCTGCGACGGCGTGGACGCGATCGTGCGCGTTGCACGCGACTTCACCGCCGCCGAGCGGGTGCATGCCGCAGGCTACTGCATCGGCGGCACCGCGCTGGCGATCTACATGGCGTGGGCGGCGAGGCACTACGCCGAGGACGCCATACCGGTGCGCGACTGGACGCTGTTCACCACCCTGGTCGACTTCCACAAGCCGGGCGACATCGAGGTCTTCATCGATGAAGGCAGCATCGCCCACCTGTCGGCGCAGATGGCGCGCAAGGGCTACCTCGACGGCCGCGACATGGCCGCCTCATTCCGCCTGCTGCGTTCGAACAGCCTCGTGTGGCACTACGTGGTGCATGGCTGGCTCTACGGCGAATCGCCCGCCCCCTTCGACGTCCTGTTCTGGAACATGGACACCACGCGCATGCCTCAGGCCATGCACAGCTGGTATCTGCGCGAGCTCTACCTGCACAACCGCCTGATCGAGCCCGGCGCCCTCAACGTGGCCGGCGAAACGATCGACCTGCACGCGATCCGCCAGCCACTCTACGCAGTCGCCGCCGAGGACGACCACATCGCCCCCTGGCAGCAGACCTTCCGCACCGTCCACCACATTGCGGCGGAGAAGCGCTTCGTACTGTCGAGCTCGGGCCACATCCTGGGAATCGTCAACCCTCCCGCACGCCCTCCCAAGCGCCGCTACTGGGCCGACACGGCGCACCGCGCCGACAAGCCGCTGCAGTGGCGCGACCGCACCGAGGCGCAGGCCGGAAGCTGGTGGGAGGACTGGATGCAGTGGCTCAAGCCGCGCGCCGGCGAGCTCGTAGACGCACGGCCCGCCAGCGACGAGCGCTACCCCAGCCTTGGCGACGCCCCAGGTTCCTACGTATTGGAGGCATGAGGACGCACCGTCTCAGCGCATGCAGGGCATGCGTCCCGCCACCGCACTATTTTTTGATGTCACCAGGAGAAGCCATCATGAACGTCCCTACCATGCCTTGCCCGCAAGACACCGGCAACGCGCTGCTTGCCGCTCACAGCCCCGCCGGGAGCACCCCTGCCAACTTCTCCGAATCCCGCGCTGGCGCATCGGCACAGCACAGGAACGGCGTTGCCGCCCTGGTTGACGACCAGGATGCGCTGGCCGCCTGGCAAAGAAACCTCGCCGTGCTGCGTTCGAAAGCCGGCAACTGATCTGTAACCCGGCCCTGACGCGAGGAAGGGCCGCACCAAGCGCTTCCGCGGGCAGCACGTCTCTGCTTCTTGGCTGCGGAATCACCATTACGCGCCACCCACAGCGAACTCATCACGCGCGTATGCGTCTCTGTCTGCGCCCCCACCCACCAAGCGCACGCAGACATGACCACCCTCCGCCTCATCCTCGGCGACCAGCTCAACGCCGCCCACTCCTGGTTCCGCAGCCCGCGTCCAGACGTGCTGTACGTGATGATGGAGGTGCGCAGCGAGACCGACTACGTGCGCCACCACGCGCAGAAGGTGCTGGCGATCTTCGCCGCGATGCGCGCCTTCGCGGCCGCACTGCAGGCCGCCGGGCACCGCGTGCGCTACCTGAAGATCGGCGACACCGACAACCGCCAGTCCTTCGCTGCCAACCTCGCCTTGGTAGCAGGCGAATGCGGAGCAACCCGCTTCGAGCGCATGGAGGCCGACGAATGGCGAGTGGAAAGGCTGCTGGACGAGTCCGCACAGGCGCTTGCCCTGCCGCATGAGGTGTTCAGCAGCGAGCACTTCCTCGCCGAGCGCGCCGAACTCGCCCGGCGCTTCGCCGTCAAGGTGCCGCGCATGGAGTTCTTCTACCGCGACATGCGTCGCCGCCACCGCACCCTGCTCGACGCCGAGGACGGCCCTGTGGGCGGAGTATGGAACTTCGACGCGCAGAACCGCGAGAAATGGCCCGGCGATCCGCCCGCGCCCGAATGGCCCTGGGCCGGTCATGACCTGACGGCGCTGTGGGGCGAGATCACCGCCGCCGGCGTGGAGACCATCGGCGCGCCGCACGCCGGGCGGGTACGCTGGCCGCTGACCCGGCGCGAGGCGCGCGCCGGCCTGGCGCACTTCATCGAACACGCTCTGCCCCACTTTGGCCCCTATCAGGACGCGATGAGCACGCGCTCGACCACGCTGTTCCACTCTGGCTTGTCGTTCGCACTCAACGTGAAACTGCTGCACCCGCGCGAAGTCATCGATGCGGCGGTCGCTGCCTGGCAGCTTGGCAAGGTCGAACTCGCGAGTTGCGAAGGCTTCGTGCGCCAGATCCTGGGCTGGCGCGAATTCGTCCGTGGGGTGTATTGGGCGCGCATGCCGAGCTACGCGCAGGGCAACGCGCTCGACGCGCATCGGCCGCTGCCAGCCTGGTACTGGAGCGGCGAGACGAAGATGAACTGCCTGCACCATGCGGTTTCGCAATCACTCGATAGCGCCTACGCCCACCACATCCAGCGCCTGATGATCACCGGCAACTTCGCCCTGCTCGCCGGCTGCGATCCCGACGAGGTCGACGCCTGGTACCTCGGCATCTACACCGACGCCTTCGAATGGGTGGAGATGCCCAACACCCGCGGCATGAGCCAGTTCGCCGACGGCGGCGTGATCGCCAGCAAGCCCTACGCTGGCGCGGCGAGCTACATCGGCAAGCAGTCCGACTACTGCAAGACCTGCACCTACGACCCCAAGCGCCGCCACGGCGCCAGCGGCCGACCCGCCTGCCCCTTCAACAGCCTGTACTGGGATTTCCTGCTGCGCCACGAGGCCCGCTTCGCACGCAACCCGCGCATGGCGATGCCTTACAAGGCGTGGGCGAAGATGGACGAAGGCGAGCGCGCCGCAACGCTGGCGCAGGCGGCGGACTATCTGGGCAAGCTGGATGCGCTCTGACGCCCGTGATCGCCTTCAACCCCTCGCGGCTGGCGCCGCTCCTACGGCGGGAACAGACACCGCGGCGCGCCCCCCCGGTAGGCGCGGCGCGAGCCGCGAGCTTTTCATAGCACCCACCCGACGCCGGTCGCCTTCAACCCCTCGCGGCTGGCGCCGCTCCTACGGCGGGAACGGACGCCGCGGCGCCCTCCTGTAGGAGCGGCGCGAGCCGCGAGCCTTTCATCGCACCCACCCGGCGCCCGTCGCCTTCAACCCCTCGCGGCTGGCGCCGCTCCTACGGCGGGAACGGACGCCGCGGCGCCAGCCGCGAGCTTTCATTGGCAGATCTGTCCAGCACCCCGTCGTGGAGTCTCATCCACCGGCCTCATCCAGCCAGGCCAGACGCCCCTGACCCGCCTCGGCCAGGCGCGCCTGCAGCGCGGCGGCGGCCTCTTCGGGCAGGCTGAAGTGCAGCTCCACGGCCTGCCCATGCGCCACCCTCAGCAGATTCGCGCCAGCGGCATCGAGTTCGCGCCGCAGCAGGCCTTCGAGCGCATAGGGTACGACGCAGGCCAGGGTCTGCAAGCGCACGATCGGCACCTTCTCGGCCTGCAGCAGGGCCTGGGCCACGGCGTCGGTGTAGGCGCGCACCAGGCCGCCGGCGCCGAGCTTGACACCGCCGAAGTAGCGCACCACGGTGGCGAGCACACCTTCCAGGTCCTGGTGGCGCAACACGTCGAGCATCGGACGGCCGGCGGTGCCGCTGGGCTCGCCGTCATCGACCGCCGCCGACTGGCCGCCGGCGAGCAAGGCCCAGCACACGTGGCGCGCACCCGGATGCCGGGCCCACAGCTCGGCCACCACCTTCTGCGCGCCGGCGCGGTCGGCCATCGGCTGCACGCAGCCGATGAAGCGACTCTTCTTGATGATCAGCTCGCTATGGACGGGGGCGGCGAGGGTGAGCGGCATCGGGTAGCGATCCTGGTCGTTCAGGCGGGCGGCGCCGCGCCCTCGGTGCCGGCCTCCTGCAGGTGCTCAAGCACAGGGCCGAACACCCGTTGCGCGAGCGTGAAGAAGCGCGCGTCCAGCGGCTGCTCGACGCCGCGCAGCGCGAGGCGGTAGGCTGGGTCGCGGCCTTCGCCGAACTGCGGGCGCTGGCCGCCCGTCCATTTGTCGTGCGCTTTGCGCGGATTGCCGTCGTTGGAAACACAGGCCCAGGCCGACTTGGGGAAGAAGTGGAGCGGCTGCGTAAGGCCCTCGCGGTAGAGCGCCAGCAGCTCGGCAAGCAGGTCATGCGCCTGGGCGCGCGACAGCGCTGCGAAAGTGAAGTCGGCGTCGCGCAGCATCACCCGGGTACGGCGCTCGACGCCGGCCGGGCTGGCGGCGCACAGCATCAGGTGGGCGATCCAGGCCTCGAGGTAGTGGCTGGCGCCGGCGTCGGCATAGCGCCAGCGCAGCATGCCCTCGGGACGCAGTTCGCCGAGCACGGCACCCAGCGTCCACGCCTCGCCGTCGAGCTCGAACGCGCTCTGGCAGCTTGCGGCCTCAAGCGCCGGGACGTGCCGGGCCGCGGCCAGGCGGGCTGCAAATTCGCGCATCGCGGCCAGCTCGGCGGCCAGTGCCGCCTCGCCCATGGCACCGCGCGGGAACTCGCCACCGGCGCGCGCCAGCTGCGCAAGCACCGCGTCATCGCGCCCAGCGCCCTCGCCGGCGCCCCTCAGTGCCGAGTCGCACTCATCAGCCTGAGCGTTGAGCAGCACCGGCATCAGACGCTCGGCCAACGCCCAGCGCGCAGGCAGGTCGGGCACGAAGCGCTCGGTGTCCTCCAGCTCGGCATCGGCTTCGGGCAGGTCGAGTCCGAGGCGCTCGCGCAGCAGGGCGCGGCAGGGGTTGCGGAAGAAGCGCACGAGGCGCTCGAGCGTGGGCGTGCGCCACTCCGGCCCGGGCGGTGGCAGCGGGTGGTCGAAGAAGGGCGCGGCGTCTACGGCAAGCGGACCGTCATCCGCACCCTCCACCGCCGCCTCCATCGCATCTTCCGCCGCCTCGACGGCCGCTCCGCTTGCGCCCACGTACCCGGTTCGCTCATCGGCAGCAGCCCCGAGGCGGGCGGCGAGGGCCTCGGCGTAGTCTTCGTTGAAGCTCGTCAGGCGCGCATCGCCGCGCTCGGCGGCCAGAAAGTACTCGGGGGCGAAGGCCTGCAACGGATGCGCCACGCACAGGCGCTGACGTGCCGCGGCGAGCGCGTCGGGGTCGGTGGCGCTGCTCGCGGTGGCCTCTGCGAGCACGTCGAGCAACTCATCGACCAGCACCGAGGGGCGCAATTCGCTGCCGTCGCGCACGCTGCGCCCGACGTAGGACAGGTGCAGCGCCTCGCGCGCGGACAGCAGCACATCGAGGAAGAGGTTGCGCTCGTCCAGCCTGCGCTGGCGGTCGCCGGCCTGGGGGCGGGCCGCCATGAGGTCGAACTCGGCGGCACGATCGCTGCCGGGGAAGAGGCCGTGGTCGAGCCCGATCACGCACACCACGCGGTAGGGCAGCCCGCGCAGCGAGGACAGCGCGGAGAAGGTGAGCGTGCCGCCGGGCACGCCACCGCGCGCCGGATCATCGAGCAGGGCCGCGAGCGCGGGGCGGATCACCGCCAGCCCCTGCGCGTCCGTGCAACCGCCCGCCGCCATGTTGTCGGCGAGCTGGGCGATGGCGGCGCGCAACTCGCGCAGTTCGTCCGCCCACGCGGCGGCGTCGCCAACCAGGCGGTCGAGCACCTCGTTGAGCAGCGCGCGCCAGCCCTCGGCGTCATGCGCCTGCAGCAGGCGCGCGCGCAGGCTGCGCAGGCTCTCGGCGTAACGCCAGAAGCGTCCAAGCGCGAGCGCCGCCTGGCCCTCGGGCGCGGCGGCGCCGATGCGCCCGGCAAAGGACGCGTGCTGCGCGGCCTCGCCCGCAGCCCAGGCGAGGAACAGGCGGTGCAGGCCCTCCTCCAGCGTATGTGGCAGGCCGGCCGGCTCGCCCTCCGCCTGCCCCAGCGCCGCGTGCACCGCGCCCGCATCCAGGCCCCAGCGCACGCCGGCGGCACGCAGCCAGTCGTGAAGGGTCTCGAGCGCCGTGTCGTCCAGGCCATGGAGGGCGGCGACCGGGGCCTGCTGCAACAGGTCGAAGACCTGGGTGGCGGGAAAACGGCTGGCGGCCAGGCCAAGCATGCGGTCGAGCACCCGGGCCACCGGGTTGTCGCGAGTGCCGCCCAGGCCGGTGATGCGCCAGGGGATGCGACGCGCTGGCGGGGCGGTGCCGAACACCGCCTCGATGATCGGTGCGCTCGCCTCCAGGTCGGGAGTGAGCACCACCACATCGGCCGGGGTGAGCGCGTCCGGCGTGCCCTCGTGCGCCTTGAACAGACCGAGCAGGCGGTCTTGCAGCACCTCGAGCTCGCGTGCACGCGAGTGGCAGACATGCACCTCGATGCTGCGGTCGGCGGCGGCCAGCCTGACCCCGGCGGGCGGCAGCTCCTGCAGGTCGAGGATGGCGTTATGCACGCGGGCGAGCAGGTGGCGGCCGGGGTGCGGCGCGAACAAGGCCTCGTCCTCGAGCACATGCTCGCCCTCGAACAGCAGGCCGATGTGGGCGCGGGTCTGCTTGCCCCAGGCGGCGAGCAGGCGGTTGCCGGTCTCGAAGAACAGGTCCTGCTGGCGGGTGGCGAGCCAGGACAGGCGGCGTGCATCGACGATGTCGAACCAGAACTCGCGGCAGGGGTTGAGCACGTACAGACGCACATCGACCACCCGCGCCAGCTCGCGCAGCATGTCGAGGTAGAGCGGTGGCAGCGCCGGCAGGCCGAACACATGCACGCTGCGCGGCAGGCCGGTGGCGGTGAGCGCATCGTGATCCATCGCCGTCACCGCGCGCAGGAAGGCGGTCGCCGGGTGCTCGCTGCGCAGGCCCATGGCCTCGCGAATGCGGCGCCACAGCGCGGCCTGCCAGGCTTCGTCGGCACGCGCGGCAGCGCTCGCGTCCGCCTCCAGCACGCTGCCCCGGCCCTCGCTCCAGCGCGCCAGCCACTGCGGCCGATAGGTAAGGTAGTGGTCGAACACGCGCGCGATGCGCTCGGCGAGCTCGAAGCGCATGCGCGCGTCAGCCCCGGCGAGGTAGTGCGCCAGGCGCGGATGCTCGCCCAGCCAGGCGCCTTCGGCCGCGCCTGCATCGAGCAGGCCGTGGATGCGCCAGGCCAGTAGCGCGGGCGAGAAGGGCGAGCGCGCCGGCACTTCGGGCACGACGCGGCCGATCTGCTGCCACAGCCACTGGGCGAGAAAGTCGCAGCGCAGGTTGGCGCACACGCCCTCGCGATCGGCCACCGCCAGCTCGAGCCGACGGCGCAGCGCGGCGCTCGGCACGACCACCTCGCGCTCGCCGAAGGGGCCGGGCTGCTCGTCGGCGAGACGTTCGAGGAGATCGTCGAGGAGGATCTCGAAGCGGTTGGAAAAGCTCAGGGACAGCATGCAGGAGTTCCGCAGGGGCGCCGGCAGGGCGACACGACAAGCACAGCAGGATAACGCATCAAGCCGCAGCCAGCCGCGGCGCATGGGATTGCCGTGGGAGCGGCGGCGCAGGGGATTGCCGTGGGAGCGGCACCAGCCGCGAGGGGTCGAAGGCGACATGCCCCGAGGGCTGGACCCAAAAGCTCGCGGCTCGCGCCGCTCCCACTGCAAACGGCGGCGCATGGGATTGCCGTAGGAGCGGCACCAGCCGCGAGGGGTCGAAGGCGACATGCCCCCGGGCCGGACCCAAAAAGCTCGCGCACAGGCACTCGCCTGCGAATGTGTAAACTGGCCGCTGTTCATCTTCCACCTGCCCACCGTCATGGCCAAGACCCACCCCGAAGGCTGGCGCCTGCTGCCCGCCAGCGGCGCCCGCGCCCGCGAGCTGCAGACGCTCGCGCTGCTGGCGGGCGCGCTGCCGGCCGACACTACGATCTACCACGGCCTGCACTGGACGCGGGCCGAGGGCAGCGCGGCGGTGTTCGGCGACATCGGCTTCGTCGTCCTCGGCCCGGGCGGGCGCATCCTGCTCATCGAACAGCAGGCCGGCTTCCTCGACGAGGCCGAGCACGGCCTGCTGCGCCCGGGGCGGCGACGCGAACGCAACATCAGCGTGGATCTCGCACGCCAGGCCGATGCCCTGCGCGCGCGCTTGCGCCCGGCGCTGGGGGGCGCCGAGCCTATGCTCGACGTGCTGCTCTACTGCCCCGACTACACCGTGCGCCAGCCCGGCACCGCCGGCCTGGACCCGGCGCGCATCGTAGACGCGCCGCGGCGCGAGCAGCTGGTGGCCACCGTCCGCGCACTCACCGGCGACACCGAGGGCGCAGCGCCCGCCGACCCTGCCCGCCGCCAGGCCCTGCACCGCTTCTTCGCCGACCTGCTCGAACTGGTGCCCGACGTGCAGTCGCACATCGGCCAGGTGGATGAGCTGAGCACGCGGCTGTCGGGCGGGCTCACCGAATGGGCGCGCCGCATCGACATGAGCCCGCACCGCCTGCGCGTGACCGCCACCGCCGGCAGCGGCAAGACCCAGCTTGCGCTCGCCGCCTACACCGATGCGCTCGCCGCCGGCCGGCGCCCGCTCTACGTCTGCTACAACCGCCCGCTGGCCGACCACTTCGCCCGCATCGCCCCCGCCGGCGGCGAGATTGCCACCTACCACCAACTCTGCGACCGCCGCCTGCGCGACGCCGGCCGCCCGCCGCGCTTCGGCGCTCCCGGCGCCTTCCGCCGCATGGAGGCGGACTTCGCCGCCCTGGTGGCCGCCCCGGCCAGCGGACAGCCCGACCCCCGGTGGCAGTTCGACGAACTGATCATCGACGAGGGCCAGGACTTCATGGAGGCCTGGCGCGACACCCTGCTCGCGCTGCTCAAGCCGGGCGGGCGGGCGTGGTGGCTGGAAGACCCGCTGCAGAACCTGTACGACCGCCCGGCCGTGACCCTGCCGGGCTGGGTCGGGCTGAGCGCCGACACCAACTACCGCACCCCGGCCGACGTGCTCGCCTTGCTCAACGCCCGCCTGCCCCTGCCCGCCCCCATCCGCGCCGGCAGCCCGGTGGCCGACAGCGAACCCGAACTGCTCGCCTGGCACGACGAGGCCAGCATGCTGGAGGCCACCAAGCGCGCAATCACGCGCGCGCTCGGACTCGGCTTCCGACGCGACATGATCGTGCTGCTCACCTTCCGCGGCCGCGAGCATTCGCGCTTCACCCCGCTGGAACACCTCGGCCCGCACCGCCTGCGCGCCTTCACCGGCCGCTACGACCTGCTCGGCGAGCCGGAGCACTCGCAGGGCGAGCTGCTGATCGACTCCGTGTACCGCTTCAAGGGCCAGTCCGCGCCCTGCATCATCTTCACCGAGATCGACTTCGAGCCGCGCGCGGACGGGATGGACGAGCTCACCATGCGCAAGCTCTTCGTGGGTGCGACGCGAGCGACGATGAAGCTGATCCTGGTGGCATCGGAGCGCGCCGCTGGGCTGCTGGCGGACCCCGAGCACAAGCACTGACGAGGCGCACACGCGCCGCCTCCACGCACGGCCCGCCAAGACCCGGGCGCTGAGACGCCTGTCGCAGCTGTCGCAGGCGCCACGCGACAGCTGTCTCGGCCGCCACCTCCACTCGGGCTGCGCACGGCCAATTTTTTCATACAAAACAATCACTTCAATTAGTGGCACCGTCCTTGCTGTCCTTTCTGCGGCAGGCCAGCCTCCGGCTGCTGCACGTCCACTACGCAACGCGCGCTCAGTCCATGCGCGCCATACGAACCAGAAAGGAGACAAGGACATGAAACCGTCGACAACCAAGCGCGGCAGGCCGCAGGCCACCCGCAGCGCACTGTGCGTCACCGTATTGCTCGCGGCGATGAGCACGGCGTTTGCAGCCGACGATGGCAACTGGACCGAGTACACCGGCGACAAGGCCGGCTCGCGCTATCTGCCCAGCAAGAGCGTCACCACCGAGAGCGTGAAGTCGATGAAGGTCGCGTGGCGCTGGGCCATGCCCGACAACGCGATCGCCGCCGACAACGCCGAGCTGCGCACCTGGGTCAACGAGTCCACGCCGCTGGCGATCGACGGCATCCTGTATTCCACCTCGCCGATGAGCACGGTGTCGGCAATCGACGGCGAAACCGGCAAGACGCTGTGGACCTACGACCCCGAGGCCTACAAGGATGGCACCCCGCCCAACCTCGGTTTCATCAACCGTGGTCTGACCTACTGGGCCGACGGCGACGACAAGCGCATCATCGTCGGCACCGGCGACGGCTACCTGATCGCCCTCAACGCAACGACCGGCAAGCCGATCGAGTCCTGGGGCGAACAAGGGCGTGTCGACCTGACCAAAGGCATGCGCCGCCGGGTCGACCGTTCCCTCATCGCGGTCACCTCGCCCCCCATCGTGTGCGGCGACACCGTGGTGCCCAGCATCGCGGTGCTCGACTCCTTCGCCATCGGCCGCCAGCCGATGAAGTACCACCCGCCCGGCGACGTGCAGGCCTTCGACGTACGCACCGGAAAGCGCGTGTGGATCTTCGAGCAGCCGCCGCAGAAGGGGCAGCCAGGCAACGAGACCTGGGAAGACGAGTCGTGGAAGACCACGGGCTCGGGCAACATGTGGGCACGCCCCGGCTGCGACGAAGAGCTCGGCCTGGTCTACCTGCCGTTCTCGACCCCGACCAACGACTTCTACGGCGGCCACCGCAAGGGCGACGGCCTGTTCGGGGAGTCGCTGGTGGCGGTCGACGCCAAGTCGGGCAAGCTCGCCTGGTACTACCAGATGGTGCGCCACGGGCTGTGGGACTACGACCTGCCGACCGCCCCCAACCTGATGGATCTCACCGTCAACGGCAAGAAGATCAAGGCCGTGGCCCAGGTCACCAAGCAGGGCTTCGTGTTCACCTTCGACCGCGCCACCGGCAAGCCCGTGTGGCCGATCGAGGACCGCGCAGTACCGCAGTCCACCGTACCCGGGGAACGCTCGGCCGCGACCCAACCGCACCCGACCGTGCCGGCGCCCTTCGTCCAGCAGGGGGTGACCGAGGACGACCTGATCGACCTCACGCCCCAGCTCAAGGAAGAGGCCAGGAAGATCCTGGCGCGCTACAACTACGGGCCCTTGTACACCCCGCCCACGCTCGACAAGGCCGGCACCCTGCAGGTACCGGGCGTACTCGGCGGCGCAAGCTGGGCGGGCGCTGCGCACAACCCGAACACCAACGTGCTGTACGTGCCCTCGTTCACGATCCCGTTCGGCATCAAGATCAAGAAGGAGAACGCCAGCGTCTACGACTACACCGGCACCTGGGCCGGGGTCGGCGGCCCGCAGGGCCTGCCGCTGTTCAAGCCGCCGTTCTCGACCGTGACCGCGATCGACATGAACACCGGCAAGCACTTGTGGCGCATTCCCGCAGGCAAGGGCCCGGTCGACCACCCGGCGATCAAGGACCTCAACCTCGGCCGTGTCGGCGTCCCGCGCGAGAGCTTCATCGCGCTCACCGACGAGGTGCTGTTCCTCGCCCCGGAAGGGACTCATGGCGTGATCGGCCTGTCCTCGCGCGGCAACGCCCTGATCACCCAGGCCAATGCCGACGAGAAGGAGCCCTACCTGTATGCGCACGACGCGCGCTCGGGTGAGCTGATCTCGGAGCTGCGCCTGCCGGGCGCAGCGTTCGGTGCGCTGATGACCTATCGCGCCGGCGACAAGCAGTACGTCGTCGTGCCGATCGGCGGGGCCGGGCTGCCCGCCGAGCTGGTCGCAGTCCAGGTCAACTGACCGTACGCCTCCGGGGCCGCGGCATTGCCGCGCCGCCCCGGAGGCGGTCCTGTCAAGCGGACGCTGCCGTTCGCATACCGCAACGAGACTCCAAGATCATGAAGACATACCACCTGACCCCCATTGCCATGGCGCTGATCACCACGTCGGTGCTCGCCTTCAATGCCGTATTGCCGGAAGCGCCTGCCGCCGAGGAAGTCGTCGTCGAGGCCGCGGGCGGCCCGCCCTTCAAGCTCGATGACAGCGCACGGATCGCCGCCGGCAAGGCCCGCTACCAGTCCGGCTGCGCCGATTTCTGTCATGGCCACGAGCCCGCCCTGTTCATCGACCGCCAGGGCCTGGACCCCGAGTACGTCTACAACACGATCAGGGACGGCGGTCGTGGCGCCACCCCGATGCCGCCCTGGGGCGATGTGTTCTCGCCCGAGGAAATCTGGGAACTGGTGGCCTACCTCAAGTCGCTCGGCAAGTGGTGAGCCCTTGCGCACACCGCCCGCCCTGCGTGTAGGGCACAAGAAGAACGCCGCCGGTCGCAGGGCCCGGCGGCGTTCTTCATTGCAGCGGGTCACCGCAGCTGCGGTGACCGCCCGACTCACCAGGCGTAGGCGTACTTGAGGTTGAAGCTGTCGGTCAGGCCGTGCGATTCACCGCTGACACCGCGCGAGTAGCGCACGGTGATCGACTGGTTGCCGTAGTAGCTGAACATCACGCCGATACCGGCGGTCGTCTCGTGGCTGGCGGCCACCTCCGCCCCGGTGGCGCGGTTGGTCCAGCGCCCCTGGCGCTCGTAGTCGAGCGCGATGAAAGGCTGGACCGCGTCGCTGAGCTTGTATCCCAGCCGGTGGTTGGTATGGAACAGGGTGGCCGGACGAGCATCTGCAGCCGTCGACTTGCCGAAGAACACGAAACCGGCATCGGCGGTGTAACTGACGCGCTCGAACTGCACGTCCCAGAACAGGCTCGACAGGTTCTTCCATCCGTCACCGCCGCCAACATCCTGGTTGCCCACCGGCACCTGGAAGAAGGTCTGGAACCCGAGCGTCGAATTCGGCGTCGGCTTGTACCAGATCGCCGGACCGGTCAGCGGATCGCCGATGCCGCTGGCGGAGCTGTTGGTCGCGTCATTGCGTACACCGACCTCGGGCAGGATCACCTCGTAGGCCAGGCCGATGTTCGGGTTCGACTCGGGCGACCAGAAGCGCACGTACTTGGACAGGCCGACGATGGTCCTCGTCTTCGCTGCCGCGCGGCGGTCGTCGCCGCTGCCATCCCACACCCGCGCACCGTTCTGGAAGGTGGCGTACTGCACGAACACGTTGAACGGCTCGAAGCCGACCGGCAGGTCGTACTCGTGCGGCCCGATCACGTCCAGCGTGACCTGGGCCTGCGCCGTCACGGGTGCAGCAAGCGCTGCACAGACGGTGAGCAACGGTAGCGCGCACTTGGATGCGCCTTGTCGCGAGCGATGGTTCCTGAGCATGGGTGTCTCCTTTTCTTCTCGTTCAAATGGATGAAATCGGGGTCGCAGGGCCTGCCCAGGACACCGCCTGGACGCCCCGCCCCGAGCCCATGCCATTGCACGTTCGGTGCCATGCCAGCCACCCCATATTAATCAACACCTTAGCCATCTCGAGCAGTCGCAGCGCAGTCGCATCTGTTGCATCCGGCGTGCGACATGTGTCGCCTCCGCTGCGACAGCCAGCCCCTTGTCGCAGCCCCTCCGGCGCCCCTGAAAGTCGCTTCGAAAAGCAACCAAGCCTCTGTTTCAAATACGTTTTCATACCTTTCGATACAACTCGGCACGGTGGTGGCACCGAAGTTGCAAAGCAAGCCCCAGACGCGATGGCAATGCGAAGCGAGCACGGACAGCACGACCGCAACCGCTTCCCGACCAGCGCGCGACCAGACGACCCAATCGACGAGGAGGCTTTGCAGCGATGGATGCGACAAGCGAACAACTGCTGTGGATGTACGAAAAAATGATCGAGATCCGGGAGTACGAGGAGACCATGGTCAAGGTCTATCTCGAAGGCAAGCTCCCGCCCAAGATCCAGAAGGGCCTGGCCTTCGACATCGGCGCCGGCCCTGTGCCGGGCGAGATGCACCTTGCCGCCGGCCAGGAACCCGTGGCCGTAGGCGTGTGCGCCCACCTGCGCCGCGACGACACCGTGGTCGGGGCACACCGCCCGCACCACTTTGCGATCGCCAAGGACGTCGATCTGAACGCGATGACCGCCGAGATGTTCGGCAAGGTCACCGGCCTGGGTCGCGGCAAGGGCGGCCACATGCACCTGTTCGACCCCGCGGTGAAGTTCTCCTGCAGCGGCATCGTCGGTGCCGGCGCCCCGCAGGCCTGCGGCGCCGCACTGGCGGCGAAGAAGCTCGGCACCGACGCGGTGGCAATCGCCTTCTTCGGCGAGGGCGCAGCCAACCAGGGCGCCTTCCACGAGGCGCTGAACCTGGCCGCACTGTGGAAGCTGCCGGTGGTGTTCGTGGTCGAGGACAACAAGTACGGCATCTCGGTGGAGAAGTCCGCCTCCACCGCCATCGCCTCCAATGCCGATCGCGCCGCTGCCTACGGCATGCCGGGCGTGCTGGTGGAAAGAAACGACGCACTGGCGGTGTTCGAAGCCGCCGGCGCAGCGGTGGCGCGTGCCCGGCGCGGCGAGGGCCCCACCCTGATCGAGGTCAACACCGACCGCTACTTCGGCCACTTCCAGGGCGACCCGGAGACCTACCGCCCCAAGGACGAAGCGAAGACCCTGCGCCAGCACGACCCCATCCCCGCGCTCGCCACCCTGCTGCGCCAGCGCGACCTGCTCGACGACGAGGCCGATGCCGCACTGCGCACGCGCATCTCGGCGCGCGTCCAGGCGGCCTACGACTTCGGCCGCAACAGCCCCTACCCCGCGCCCGAAGACGCGCTGCTGCACGTGTTCGCCGACTGAGAACGAGGAGACCAAGATGAGCACGACCACCACCACCCGCCGCCTGACCATGGCGCAGGCGATCGCCGAGGCCACTGCGCAGGAGATGGCGCGCGACGACCGCGTCTTCGTCATGGGCGAGGACGTCGGCAAGTACGGCGGCATCTTCAGCGCCACCACCGGGTTGCTCGACCAGTTCGGCCCCGAGCGCGTGATGGACACGCCGATCTCGGAGACCGGCTTCATGGGCGCCGCCCTGGGTGCCGCGGCCGAAGGCCTGCGCCCGATCTCGGAGCTGATGTTCGTCGATTTCTTCGGCGTCTGCTTCGATCAGATCTACAACCACATCGCCAAGAACCACTACATGTCGGGCGGCGCCTGCAAGTACCCGCTGGTGATCACCACCGGCATCGGCGGCGGCTACAACGACGCCGCCCAGCACTCGCAGTGCCTGTACTCGATCTTCGCCCACGTACCCGGCCTGAAGGTCGTCGTGCCGTCAAACGCCTATGACGCCAAGGGCCTGATGACGACCGCGATCCGCGACGACAACCCGGTGGTCTTCCTCTATCACAAGGGCATCATGGGCTTGAGCTGGATGTCCTATTTCGAGGGCAGCACCAACGAAGTCCCCGAAGCGCAATACACCATCCCCTTCGGCCAGGCACGCATCGTCCGCGAGGGCAGCGACGTCACCATCGTGACGCTGTCGCAGATGGTGCAGAAATCGGTGCTGGCTGCCGACCAGCTCGCCGCCGAAGGCATCTCCGCCGAAGTGCTGGACCTGCGCACCCTGGTGCCGCTGGACCGCGCCGCCGTACTCGCCTCGGTGGCGAAAACGGGCCGCCTGCTGGTCGCCGACGAGGACTACCTCAGCTACGGGCTGTCGGGCGAAATCGCCGCGCTGGTGGCGGAGAACCTGGACACCCTGCGCCTCAAGGCGCCGGTACGCCGCCTGGCCGTACCCGACGTACCCATCCCCTTCAGCCGTCCGCTCGAGCAGTTCGCCATTCCGCAAGTGGACAACATCGTCGCCAGCGTGCGCGGCCTGATGCGCTTCACGCTCGCTTGATCATTCAGGAGACAAGACATGACCGACATCATCCTCGACGACGCGGTATGGGCCGACGTCGATGAAGGCACCGAAGCCCTGCTGCAGGAATGGCAGGTTAAGGAAGGCGACAGCGTGGAAGCCGGCCAGGTGCTTGGCGTGGCCGAGCTGGTCAAGACCAGCCACGAGATCTTCGCACCGTCAGCGGGCCGCATCGTCAGGCTCAACGTCGCCGAGCAGGACACCTTCGCCCGCGGCACGGTGCTCGCGCAACTGGAGGCCTGAGCCATGAGCACGAGCGTGGCGGCGAGCGCCGCCCCCTCAAGCAGCGCGGTCGCCGAGCGCCGTACGGTCGCGCTCAGCGGCCTGCGCGGCGCGATCGCACGCAACATGGCGCAGGGCTGGCAGGCACCACGGGTAGCGCACTCGGTGGACGTCGACCTGAGCCGCGTCGAAACCCTGCGCGCCGAGCGCGCGGCGGCCGGCGAGAAGCTCAGCCTCAACACCCTGGTGATCCACGCGGTGTCGCGAGCGCTGCGCAGCCATCCGCGGCTGAACGCGCTCATGCGCGAAAAGGAAATCGAGCTCGTCGACGACATCAACATCGGCATCGCCGTCGCCCTCGACGATGGCCTGATGGTGCCGGTCGTGCGTCAGGCCGACACCAAGCCGCTGGCCGCACTGGCGGCAGAGGCCCGCCAGCTCGCCGAGGGCGCGCGCACCGGCGCGCTCACGGGCGGGGCCTACCAGCGCGGCACCTTCACCGTGACCAACCTTGGCGGCACCCGCGTCGACCGCTTCAGCCCGGTCATCAATCCGCCCCAGGTCGCCATCCTCGGCGTCGGCCGCACGCGCCAGCAAGCGGTAGTGAAGGACGGCAGCGTGGTCGCCGCGGCGGTCGCCAACCTGACCCTGGTGTTCGACCACCGCGCGGTCGATGGCTACCCGGCCGCGCTCTTCCTCGGCGAGGTCGCGCGCCGGCTGGAACAGGCGGAGTTCGACTGATGCCCGTCGCCGCCCTCGCCTCCTCCAGCACCCGCCGCCGGCCGGGCGCGGCCGGCACGGCCCTGACCCTGGTACGCGCCACGGCCGAGCAGGACTGGAACACCCGCCAGCTCGCCACGCCGGTGACGGCGCCACGGGTGCGCGTGTGGGCCTACCCGGCACCCGGCGTGGTGTTCGGCTGCGCTCAGGCGGCGCTGCATGGCGAAGCGCTGCGGGCGGCGCGTACCCAGTGTGAGCTGGTGCAGCGCCGTGCCGGCGGCGGCGCCGTACTCACCGGTCCGTGGATGCTGTCGTCGTCGATCGTGCTGCCACCTCAGCACCGCCTGCTGGCCGGCGGCACCGTCACCAGCTATCGCTGGCTCGGCATCCTCCACGCCGGCCTGCTGCGCGACTTCGGCATCGCGGCGCATGCGCTGGCGCCGGACGAGCTCGCCCGTCGTCCGTCCGACCCCGCCCTGGCCTGGGCCTGCTTCGGCGGGCTGTCGCCCTGGGAGGTGATCGCCGGCGGCCGCAAGCTTGTCGGCCTGGCCCAGCTGCGCCGCCAGCAGGGCGTGCTGCTCACCACGGGCACGCTGCTGCAGCGTCCGGACTGGTCGCTGCTGTGTCGTGCGCTCGGGCGCCCCGACGACGATGTCGCCCGCCTCGATGCCGCCACCACCTCGTGCGCAGACCAGCTCGGCACCTCGATCCACATCGAAACCCTGGCCGACAGCCTGCAGCAGATGCTGACCGACGTGCTCGGCGATTGCGAGCCGGAGAACGGCAGCTGACACACCCGCAGCCCCCGATTCCGCAGAGAACCGGCCGCAAGGCCTCGATAACAGCAAGGAGACAACCATGAGCAACACAACATCACGCCCACCGATGCGCGTCGTCGAAAAGCGCATCACCTTCTCCCGTCGCGGCTTTCTCAAGGGTGGCGGCATGGCCGCCCTCGGCGTCGGGGCGCTGAGCACCGCCACGCTGATGCTGCCGGCCAGCGAGGCGCTGGCCGCCAACTTCAAGGTCCTCGGCGCCAGCACCGGCAAGACCCTGCTGCAGCTGGCGCGCGACATCTTCCCCCACGACCGCATCTCGGACCGCTACTACCTGCAGGCGCTCGAGCCCCTGGAGGCGCAGGCCGGGCAGGACGAAAAGCTCAAGACCCTGCTGACCGAGGGCGTGGCCGCACTCGACCGGCTGGCGAAGCTGCGCTTCAAGAAGGCCTACACCGACCTGCCCAAGGAAAGCGACCGCCTGACGCTGCTCTACGTCATCGAGCACGGCGCCTTCTTCCAGAAGGTGAAGGGCCACCTGGTCACCGGCTTCTACGACAACAAGGCGGTGTGGCAGCTATTCGGCTACGAAGGCTCGTCCTGGGAAAAGGGCGGCTACATCAACCGTGGCTTCGACGACATCGACTGGCTGGACGAAGCCTGACCCGCCGACCCTGACACACAACAACACCAAGGAGACACATCATGAGCGCGAAATTCTCGCTGGACGACGACAGCGTGGTGGTCATCGTCGGCTCGGGCGCCGGCGGCGGCACACTGGCCGACGAACTGACCAAACGCGGGGTGAATGTCGTCATCCTCGAAGCGGGCAAGCACTACACCCAGAATGACTTCGAGAACGACGAGTGGGCGATGTTCCACAAGATCTCGTGGCTGGACAAGCGCATTTCGGCCGGCGGCTGGCATCACACCGACACCTATCCCAACCTGCCGGCCTGGATCGTCAAGGGCGTGGGCGGCTCGACCATGCACTTCTCGGGGCTGGCGCTGCGCTTCCTGCCGCACGATTTCCGCATCAAGAGCACCTATGGCACGGTCGATGGCGCCAACGTGCTCGACTGGCCGATCAGCTACGAGGAGCTCGCGCCCTACTACGACATCGCCGAACGCAAGATGGGCGTGGCCGGCACCAAGGCCAGCGGTCTGCCCGAGATGCCGCCGAACAACCACTACAAGGTGATCGCGGCTGGCGCGAAGAAGGTCGGCTACAAGGACATCAGCCGGCCGGTCGCCTCCAACACCCGACCCAACGACGGCCGCCCGGCTTGTCAGCAGATCGGCTTCTGCATGCAGGGCTGCAAGATCGGCGCCAAGTGGTCGACGCTGTACTCGGAAATCCCGCGCGCCATCGAAACCGGCCATGCCGAGCTGCGCCCGCAGAGCATGGTGCTCAGGATCGAGCACGACAAGAGCGGCAAGGCCAGCGGCGTGCTCTACGCCGACAAGGACGGTCGCCAGCACCTGCAGAAGGCGCGCGTAGTGTGTGTGGCCGGCAACTCGATCGAATCGCCGCGGCTGCTGCTGAACTCCGCCTCCAGCCTGTTCCCGAACGGGCTGGCGAACTCCTCGGGCCAGGTCGGCAAGAACTACATGAACCACACCACGGCGGCCGCGATCGCGATCCACAAGGGGCCGGTGTACATGTACCGCGGCTTCGACATCGCCGCGGTGATCTCCGACGAGGCCCAGCTCAACCCCGACCGCGGCTTCCTCGGCGGCTACCACCTCGAGGGCCTGGCGCTGCACCTGCCCTTCACCGCCGCGTTCATGAAGCCGGGCGGCTGGGGACGCGAGGTCACCTCGGCGCTGGAGCAGTACGACCACATGAGCTGCGTGTGGGTGTGCGGCGAGGACATGCCGCAGGAAGAGAACAGCATCACCCTGCACCCGACCGAGAAGGACCAGTACGGCCTGCCCATCCCGATCGTGACCAAGACCGACCACACCAACGACGCGGCCATGCGCCGCCATGGCCTCGCCCAATGGCGCAAGGTATCCGAGGCGGTCGGTGCGACGCGGGTGATCGACATGCCGCCCTACCCGGCAAGCCACAACATGGGCACCAACCGCATGAGCGCCAACGCCCGCGACGGCGTGGTGAACAAGTGGGGCCAGACCCACGACATCAAGAACCTGTTCATCTCCGACGGCAGCCAGTTCACCTCCAGTTCGGCGGCCAACCCGACCCTGACCATCGTCGCGCTGGCGGTGCGCCAGGCCGAACACATCGCCAACGCCATGCAGCGCCGCGAACTCTGAGCCTCAGCGTGCAGCCTCGGGCACACCGCCGGGGCCACATCCTCAACCACAAGAAACGGAGACATCCATGAGCCAGACAAACAGCTTCCGCCGCATCCTGTCGGCGGCCATGATCAGCGCCGGCCTGGCCGCCGCCAGCCTGCCCGCGCAGGCCGAACCGATCCCGGGCATGCGCGGCATGCAGCACATCGGCATCACGGTGCCGAACATGAACGAGGCCGTCGCCTTCTTCCGCGACATCCTCGGCTGCGAACCGTCATTCACCTTCGGCACCTTCAAGTTCGACGACGACTGGATGGCGCGCCATCTCGACGTGCATCCGCGCGCCACGATCAGCGACTTCCAGATGGTCCGCTGCGGCAACGGCACCAACCTCGAGGTCTTCGAGTACACCGCCCCCGACCAGAACCGTCGCGGCCCCCGCAACAGCGACATCGGCGGCCACCACCTCGCCTTCTACGTCGATGACATGGATGCCGCCGTCAGCTACCTCAAGGCCAAGGGCGTGCGCGTGCTCGACTCGCCGAGCACCTTCACCGAAGGCCCTGCGGCCGGGCTGACCTGGGTCTATTTCCTCGCGCCCTGGGGGCTGCAGCTCGAACTCGTGAGCGCCCCGAACGGCATGGCCCACGAGAAGACACTGCAGCGCAAGCTCTGGGACCCGCGCTTCCCCGCCAGCTGAGTCCCGCTCCAGCCCGCATGCTCCCGGGGCGCCCATGCGCCACGGGCTCGGCGGTTTCCCATGCCTGACTCCCTCCTCCAGGCGTTTTGCGGGGCGTGCCGTCAAGGCCGCCCCGCCCTTTTCTGTTGAGCCGCAGGGAAGGGAGGAGTAACTTGTACCGTCACACACAGAGACCGAACCATGGTCCGCACCGGGCACCCGCATGACACTGCCCGGAAGAGGAGACGAGATGCTGGCCCAATCACAACGGGAGCACATTGATCACGTGCTCGCCGTATCACAGACCGGAGCGCCCCCGTCCGACCGCATCGGGAGTTCGTGGGTACGCTGCATCCGCGACTACGGACTCGACCCCTGTCGCCCGACGCGCGCCCATATCATCGAGCATGCGCGCCTGCGCGAACACCAGGACCATATCGAAGAGTTCCTCGGTGTCGCCCGCACCGGCATGGAGCAGCTCTACAAGCGCATGGCCGGCATCGGCTACGTGCTGCTGCTGACCGACGCCCACGGCATCGCGGTGGACTTCATCGGCAACGACGCCTGGGCGCGCGAACTCAAGCAGTCCGGCCTCTACCTTGGCGCCGACTGGAGCGAGGCGCGCGCCGGCACCTGTGCGGTGGGAACCTGCATCGTCGAGAAAACGCCGATCACGGTCCATCACGCCGACCACTTCGACGCCACCCACATCTCGCTGACCTGCAACGCCGCCCCCTTGTTCGACCCCACCGGGGATTTCCTCGGCGTGCTCGACGTCTCCGCACTGACCTCGCCTTCGCCCCGCGACAGCCAGCACCTGGCGCTGCAGATGACCACCATGTTCGCGCAGATGGTCGAGGACGCCAACTTCCTGCGCTACTTCCGCGACCGCTGGGTGCTGCGCCTGGGCTCGGCATGGTCGATGGTGGATGTATCGGGCGAGATCATGCTCGCCTTCGATGCCGACGGCGTCATCGTCGGCACCAACAGCGGCGCCCGCAAGTCGCTGCGCCCCTTGCGCGGCGGCAATGACGGCGCGCTGGTCGGCCGCACGCTCGGCGAGATCTTCCGCGAGGGCATGGACTCGATCTGGCGCATTGCCCGGGCCGGCTTCACCGCGGACCGCACCGCGCTGTCGACGGGCAGCGGCGAGGTCTACTACGGCACCGTCGTACAGCCCCGCATCGCCCCGCGTGCGGCACGGTCGACCGAAACCGAAGCGGCTGCGCGCGCGCCGGCGCTCGAACGCCTGGCGGGCGACGATCCGCAGATGCAGCGCCTGATCGCGCAAGCCTCCAGGCTGGTCAACCGCCCGGTCAACATCCTGGTCCACGGCGAAACCGGCACGGGGAAGGAGGTCCTCGCCAAGGCCCTGCACGAGTCCAGCGAACGCGCTGCAAAGCCCTTCGTGGCGGTCAATTGCGCGGCCATTCCCGAGTCGCTGATCGAGAGCGAATTGTTCGGCTATACCGCCGGCACCTTCACCGGTGGGCGCAGCAAGGGCATGCGCGGCCTCATCCAGCAGGCCGACGGCGGCACCCTCCTGCTCGACGAGATCGGCGACATGCCGCTGCACTTGCAGACCCGGCTGCTGCGGGTCCTGGCCGAGCGCGAGATACTGCCGCTCGGCGCCGAAAAGCCGATACCCGTCAACCTGACCGTGGTCGCCGCCTCGCACCGCGACCTGCGCAAACTGATCGCCGAGGGCAGCTTCCGCGAAGATCTCTACTACCGCCTGTGCGGGGCCATCCTGTACCTCCCGCCGCTGCGCGAACGCCGCGACCTCGACTACCTGATCGAGCGCCTGCTGGCGGCCGAGGGCAGCGAACTCGGCACCAACGCCACCCTCGACTTACGCGCTCGCCATGCCCTGCTCGACTACAGCTGGCCCGGCAACGTGCGCCAGTTGCGCAACGTGCTGCGCTTCGCGCTGGCGGTCTGCGATGGCGGAACGATCACCACCGATGACCTGCCCGCAGAGCTCATGTCCGCCGACCACCGCGCCCCCGCAGCAACCGAGGGCTCGGAGGCAACACGCGGCGAGGCGGCCGAACTCGAGGCCGCGCTGCGCCGCCAGCGCTGGAACGTCACTGCCGCCGCAGTAGAGCTCGGCATTGCGCGCGCCACCGTGTATCGGCAGATGAAGCGCTTCGGCATCGTGCCGCCGAACCAGCTGTGAACGCGCGCCTGGCACGGGCACACGCATGCGGCGTGCCCACGCGGGCTCAGGACATCACGCAGCCTGCACCCGGAATACCGCCTGGTCGCCCCAGTGCTCGATCAGGATGCGCGCCACGCGTTGCTGCCAGAGCTCACCGAAGCGCCGGCGCGCATCCGCATCGGCCTCGCCACGCAGGCAGGCGCCGAGCAGCACCGATGTATCGGGGTGGGCCGGCACGCGTGAAAGGTCCGCGGCGGCATCCACCGCCGCACCGCTGTCGATGCGTGTGAAGCGCAGCGACAATGGCAGCGCCACCTCGAACTGCTGCAGCTCGCGGCGCACGAAAGCGCCGCCGATGCCCTTGAAGCCGCCCTGCTGGGCCGCGCCCGTGAGCAGCGTGAGCACGCTGGCGATGACGCCGGTGACGCCGGCATCCAGCCGCTCCGCGAAGTCAATACGCACACCGCCACGTTCCGGCAGCTCGCCGGGGTAGAGCGCGGCCAGCGCCTGACAACCGAGCACATAGGCCGAGGCCACGGTCGGACACGAGTGACCGGCGAGCCTGACCGCATCCTCGTAGCCATACTCGAGCACCCCTGCGTCGGCGGCGCCGAGGAAGTCGGCAAGTGGATCGCGCACACGCAGGCGCGGCACATGGCGGTAGAAATCGGGCAGGCTCATGAGGGCTCCTCGCGACCGGGACTGGACGCAACGCAACAGTGCAAGTCGCGGATTGTCCTCGGCGCCGCATGGCAGGGCCTTGATCCACCTCAGGGCCCCAGGGCAATCGCACCAACCGCATCGGCCCCGGAAAGCGCGGCGCGCATCGCCCGCCGTGGGAGCGACGCCAGTCGCGGGGGGTTGAAGGCGATGACGACGGGGGCTGCCCGAAGAGCTCGCGGCTTGCGCCGCGCCTACCGGAAAGCGCGGCACGCATCGCCCGCCGTGGGAGCGACGCCAGTCGCGAGGGGTTGAAGGCGATGACGACGGGGGCTGCCCGAAGAGCTCGCGGCTTGCGCCGCGCCTACCGGAAGGCGCGGCGCGCATCGCCCGCCGTGGGAGCGACGCCAGTCGCGAGGGGTTGAAGGCGATGACGATGGGGGTCGCGCGAAAGACTCGCGGCTCGTCCTGCTCAGACGCGCAGGTCGACCTGGCTCACGGTGCCGACACGGCCGTCCTCGCGCAGATAGATGCTGCTCGCACGCATCAGGCCCTGGGTGTCGTTGGCAGCGTCCTTGAGACTGAACGGCGTATCGACCCTACCGAGATAGAAAGCGCCGACGCCGGCTTCGTTCAAGGTCTGCAGCCTGCCCTTGCCCTCGGCATCGGGCGACCACAGCCGCAGTTGCGACCATGCCGCATCGGCCTCGTCGATCCAGCCGTTGCCGTCGTCGTCGAGGCGGGCAAGCTCTGCGAAGCCGTCGCCGCTGGCCGGACCGAAGAGCTCGCGGCCGTCATCGATACGCCCGTTTCCATTGCGGTCGAAGGCCAGGAAGCCACTGCCATTGAGCTGCGGCAACTGCTCCTTGCGGCCGTCGCCATCAAGATCGAAGTCGAAGCGCACATCCGACAGGGCTGCCGCCGGACCGCCGAAGTCGAGCACCAGCGGGTCCTTCAGGCGCTGGTCGCCAGCACGCAGGCTGAACGACACCGACTCGGTGTAGCTGCGCGACATCGCGAAGCCGAGCTCGAAGCGGATTTCGGCGCCATCGGCGGTGCGCACCACGCCGGCAGCACTGAAGGCCAACTGCTCGGACTCGGCGTAGGTCGCACTGAAGTCGTACTCCACGCCGAAGCCGGCGCGGACCGCAGCGACCTGCCCCGTGCCGATGCCAGTCGCCATGTCAGGGCTCGACGCCCCCCCTGATGCGCCTGCCCCCAGGTCGCGCAAGTCGAGGCGGCGCACCGGCTCGCCGGTGAGGAACTCGATCATGCGCACGAGCACGGCCAGACGGGGGTCGCGGTCGATCACGTCCTCCATCGCCTGCTCCACCGTTGCAGCGTCCGCAGTCAGCGCAGCCTGGCCTGCGGCGGAGATCTGCACCGCGCCACGCCCGGACTGAGCACCCGTCGCTTCCGGCGCGTCGCGCCACACCGCCAGGCGCTCGCGCACCTCGGTCGACTGGGAGAAGCGGTGCGCAGACTGGAGTTCGATGTCAAAAGCGGCGATCTTCATGGGCGGACTCCCGGCTTGCGTGGCGATGGATGATTAACGGCATCCGGATCAAGGACTTGAGCCCACCTTGATGCCCTGGCGACAGCGCTCGGCATGGCCACCGCCGCCGTGCCTCGCTTCACGCACGACGCAATTGATTCCGCTCATGGAGTCATTCCATGACAAATGTCAAATGTTGCACCGCAATGTCTTCGTATCGTGGTTCATCGTCGGCATCGAGGAGTGTTCCATGAGCACCAAGATCACCATCGACGGCAACGAGGCCGCCGCCTCCGTCGCCTTCCGCGCATCCGAAGTGATCGCGATCTACCCCATCACGCCCTCCTCCAACATGGGCGAGCTGGCCGACGAATGGGCTGCCGCGGGCAAACCCAACCTGTGGGGCAGCGTGCCACGGGTGGTCGAGATGCAGTCCGAGGGCGGCGCCGCCGGCGCAGTCCACGGTGCCCTGCAGGCCGGTGCGCTGGCGACCACCTTCACCGCCTCGCAAGGCCTGCTGCTGATGATCCCCAACATGTACAAGATCGCCGGCGAACTGACGCCCACGGTCTTCCATGTCGCGGCACGCGCGCTCGCCACTCATGCGCTGTCGATCTTCGGCGAGCACTCCGACGTGATGTCCACCCGCGCCACCGGCTTCGCCCTGCTGGCCTCGAACTCGGTGCAGGAGGCGCACGACTTCGCCGCCATCGCCAGCGCGGCAACACTGGCCGGCCGGGTGCCCGTGCTGCATTTCTTCGATGGCTTTCGTACCTCGCACGAGGTCGCCAAGATCGATTTCGTCACCGACGATGTGCTGCACGCGCTGCTGCCGGCCGAGCGCATCGCGGCGCAGCGCGCACGCGCGCTGTCGCCCGAGCGCCCGGTGATCCGCGGCACCTCGCAGAACCCGGACGTGTTCTTCCAGGCCCGCGAGGCGCAGAACCCCTGGTTCGACGCCTTCCCCACCGTCGTGCAGCAGGCGATGGACGACTTCGCCGCGCTCACCGGCCGCCGCTACAAGCTGTTCGACTACGTCGGCGCGCCCGATGCCGAGCGCGTGATCGTGATCATGGGTTCGGGTGCGGACACGGTGGAAGAGACGGTGGCCCACCTCGCCGCCCGCGGCGACAAGGTGGGCCTGCTGAAGGTGCGCCTGTTCCGCCCCTTTGCCCCCGCCGCCCTGCTCGCGGCGCTGCCGCACAGCGTGCGCAGCCTGGCGGTGCTCGACCGCTGCAAGGAACCCGGCGCCGACGGCGAGCCACTGTTCAAGGACGTGATGGTGGCGCTGGCCGAGGACCAGGCCGGCACCGCACCCCACTTCGCCGCCATGCCGAGGGTGATCGGCGGCCGCTACGGCCTGGGCTCCAAGGAGTTCAACCCCGCCATGGTGTGCGCCGTGTTCGCAGAGTTGCAGCAGGCCGCGCCGCGCCGCCGCTTCACCATCGGCATCGAGGACGACGTCACCGGCCTGTCGCTGCCCTGGGACGCCGGCTTCCGCACCGACGCCGCCGCCAGCGCCTTCGCCGCGGTGTTCTACGGCCTGGGCTCGGACGGCACGGTGTCGGCCAACAAGAACTCGATCAAGATCATCGGCGACGAGACCGCGCTCTTCGCCCAGGGCTATTTCGTCTACGACTCCAAGAAGTCGGGTGCAATGACGGTGTCGCATCTGCGCTTCGGCCCGCAGCCGATCCGCTCGGCCTACCTCACCGGCGAGGGCGACGCCAGGTTTGTCGCCTGTCACCAGCCGCTCTTCATCGAGCAGCACGACGTGCTCGCCCACGCCGCACCGGGCGCGGTGTTCCTGCTCAACGCCAGCCTGCCCGCCGACAAGGTGTGGGCGACGCTGCCGGCGGCGATGCAGCGCCGCATGGTGGAGAAGAAGATCAGCTTCTGGGTCATCGACGCCTACCAGGTCGCGCTCGACGCCGGCATGGGGCGGCGCATCAACACCGTGATGCAGACCTGCTTCTTCGCCATCTCCGGCATCCTGCCGCAGGACCAGGCGATCGCCGCGATCAAGCGCGCGGTGGAGAAGACCTACGGCCGCAAGGGCCGGCGCATCGCCGAGCAGAACTACCGCGCCATCGACGCCACCGTGGCCGCGCTGCAGCGCGTCGACGTGCCCGAGACGCCGGCCGCGCCAGACGCCGCGGCCGGCGCGGTTGCGATCGCCGCCGGCCTCGACGCCTTCACCCGCCGCGTCACCCTTCCCCTCATCCAGGGCAAGGGCGACGCCCTGCCGGTGTCGCTGCTGCCGGTCGACGGGACCTGGCCCACCGGCACCGCGCGCCACGAAAAGCGCAACCTCGCGCTCGAAATCCCGGTGTGGGACGAGAAGCTATGCACCCAGTGCGGCAAATGCGTCTTCGTGTGCCCGCACTCGGCGATCCGCGCCAAGATCTTCCCTTCTGATCTCGTCGCCGACGCCCCTGTTGCTTTCAAACACACTCCCGCGCGGAGCAAGGACTACGCCCCCGGCACCCACATGAGCTACCAGGTGGCGCCCGAGGACTGCACCGGCTGTACGCTGTGCGTGGACGTATGCCCGATCCGCGACAAGTCCAACGTCTCGCACAAGGCGCTCAACATGGCGCAGCAGCCCCCGCTGCGCGCGCAGGAGGTGGAGAACTGGGACTACTTCCTCAAGCTGCCCGACCTCGCCCGCCGCGACGCCAAGCGCAGCACCATCCCCGGCTCGATGCTGCTGCAGCCGCTGTTCGAGTTCTCCGGCGCCTGCGTCGGCTGCGGCGAGACACCCTACATCCGCCTGGCCACACAGCTCTTCGGCGACCGCATGCTGGTGGCCAACGCCACCGGCTGTTCGTCGATCTATGGCGGCAACCTGCCGACCACGCCCTACTGCACCGACGCCGACGGCCGCGGCCCGGCCTGGAACAACTCGCTGTTCGAGGACAACGCCGAGTTCGGCCTCGGCATGCGCCTGGCCACCGACCAGCTCGCCGCCGCCGCGCGTACCCAGTTGCAAGCGCTGGCGGCGACCCATGGCGAGGCGCTCGGTGCTGAGCTCGTCGCCGCGCTGCTCGATGCCGACCAGCACACCGAGGCCGGCATCCACGAACAGCGCGAACGCGTCGCACTGCTGAAACAGAGTCTCGCGACCATCGACACCCCGGCCGCGCACCAGCTCGCGGCGCTCGCCGAGTACCTGATCCGGCGCAGCGTGTGGATCATCGGCGGCGACGGCTGGGCCTACGACATCGGCTTCGGCGGCCTCGACCACGTGATGGCCTCGGGCGAGGACGTGAACATCCTCGTGCTCGACACCGAGGTGTATTCCAATACCGGCGGACAGAACTCCAAGGCCACACCGCTGGGCGCGGTGGCCAAGTTCGCCGCCGGCGGCAAGCCCGCGCACAAGAAGGACCTGGCCAAGATCGCGATGGACTACGAGAACGTGTTCGTCGCCAAGGTGGCCTACGGCGCCAAGGACGTGCATACGCTCAAGGCCTTCCTCGACGCCGAGAGCTACCCGGGGGTGTCGATCATCATCGCCTACAGCCCCTGCATCGCCCACGGCGTGGACATGTCCTTCAACCTGCACCAGCAGGACCTGGCGGTGAAGTCCGGCCACTGGCCGCTGCTGCGCTACGACCCACGGCTGCGCGCACAGGGCCGCAACCCGCTGTCGGTGGATAGCGCTGCGCCGAGCGTGCCCTACCGCGACTTCGCCCGCAACGAGGCCCGCTTCACCGTGCTCGAGCGCCAGAACCCCGGTGCGTCCGAGCGCTTCCTGAATGAGGCCGAACGCCACGCCCGCCACCGCCACCACGACTACATGGAGCTGGCCGCCCTGCCCGCCATGGACGAAACTGGCAGCGGGGATGCCGCCGCCCGCACCGGAGACACGCAAAATGGCTGAGCTCGACACCCCCGACCTGCGCACCACCTACCTCGGCCTGGCGCTGAAGAACCCGCTCGTGCCGTCCTCCACGCCGCTCAGCCGCAGCCTCGACCCGGTGCTCCATCTGGAGGACGCTGGAGCGGCGGCAATCGTCATGCACTCGCTGTTCGAGGAGGATGTGATCAACGACGAGCGCATGCTGGACCGCTTCCTGATCCATCCCGACACCTTCGGCGAAGCTGCCGGCCACCTGCCTGCCGACGCCGGCTACCAAAGCAAGCTCGACACCTACCTCGAGCAGATCGAGTGCCTGAAGGCGCGCTTGTCCATCCCGGTCATCGCCAGCCTCAACGGCAGTTCGCTGTCGGGCTGGGTCGAGCTCGGCCGCGAGATGGAAGCAGCCGGCGCCGACGCGCTCGAACTCAACGCCTGGTACATGGCGAGCGACCCGGCGCTCACCGGCACCGCGCTGGAGGAGCGCTACCTCGCCCTGCTGCGCGAGCTGACTGCGGTGGTCAAGATCCCGGTGACGATGAAGCTGTCGCCCTTCTTCTCCGCGCTGCCCAACTTCGTTGCCCGCATCGAAGCGGCCGGCGGCGCCGGCGTGTCCCTCTTCAACCGCTTCTTCCAGCCCGACATCGACCTCGACACCTTGTCCGTGGTCGACCGCGTGCAGCTGTCCTCGCCGGCCGACGGCCTGCTCACGATGCGCTGGATCGCGCTGCTGCACGGCCACACCAGCCTGAGCCTGGCCGCGACCGGCGGCGTGCATGGGGCAGAGGGCGCGCTCAAGATGCTGCTCGCCGGCGCCGACGTGGTGCACATGGCGAGCGCATTGCTGAAGAACGGCCCGCAAGCCCTCACCGAAACGCTGGCGGGCATGACGCGCTGGATGCACGAGCGCGAATACGAATCGGTGGCGCAGCTAAAGGGCTCGATGAGCCAGCGCAGGCTGGCCGACCCGAGTGCCTTCGCGCGTGCGGCCTATCTCAACGCGATCGACTCGTTCAGCCCGCCGCCCGGGGTGCGTTACTGAGGACGGCAGGCTCAGGCGAGGACAGCCAGCAGTTCGGCGATCGCCTCGTCCTTGTCCGCATCGGCCGCCTCGCCTGCCCACTCGGGGTGGGCACGGGCACGGCCGAGCGCCGCTGGCAGCGCCCCGCTGCGCCACTGGCGGACGACCGGGTCGACCGCTGACTCGACTGCCGGCGCGACCGCCGCCGTTGCGGCTGCGCGACCGAGCTCGATCGGCTGCATCGCAGCGTGACCGCGACCTTCCAGCGCTGCAAGCAGTTCGCGCTGGCGCAGTGCGACGATACGCAGGATGGCATCGTCGACCGTCAGTTCGCGGTGGCCGCGCAACCTGGCGGCGATGCGCTCGCCATAGTGCCCGAAGGTCTGCCACAGGCCACCGGCGAGGGCACCGAGCGCCGCCGCGGCACCCAGCGTGATGCCGCCCACCATCAGGTCCACACCGACGCCGGCGGCCGCCCCCGCCGCGGCGCCGGTGCCCAGGCGAACGCCCATCTGGCGCAAGGTCTCGGGGTTGAAGAGGTCATCCTCCCAGCGTCCGTCGGCGAGCGGCAGTTCGTCGAGCCGGGCATCATCGGGGCGGAAGCGGTACAGGCGCAGCAAGGCATCGACACAGGCCTGTTCGCGCGCGCGCACCACGGCGTGCAGGCGCTCGACCGCGGCCTTCAGCGCAGCCTCGCTGGCCTCGCCGGCGGGCTCGTCGATACGGTCGCGACGGGCGGCGAGTTCCACCAGCAGTTCGGCAACGAGGCGTTGCGCGGCCTCGCGGCGAGCATCGGCTTCGCGCGCACGCGCATCGATGAGCGCCTGCAGCCGAGGGCGATGGGCGTGGATCAGGGTAGCGAGTGTGTCGAACAGCTCGCGCTCGCCGTCGAGCGGCGGCGCCACGGTGTCGAAGCTCACCACCGCATGCAGGCCGAGGCGCGCGAGCGCGGCGCGCCAGTCGGCCACCCGCGCATTCGGCGCGGCGACAAAGTTGAGCACCGGTAGCACGGGACGGGCGCAGGCGGCGAGCAGTTCGAGTTCGTCGCGGTGCTTGGGCAGTACGGGGTCGCGCGCATCGATCACGTACAGCGCGGCATCGCTCGCCAGCATCTGCCGCAACACCTTGGCCTCCTGCTCGAAGCGGCCACGCGCCGCCTCGCTGGCGAGAAAGCGTGCGACACGCTCCGGCCCGTCCACACGCTCGCCTGCTGCGACCAGGCCATCGCTGAACTCCAGCAACGCGATCGCATCCTCCATGCCGGGCGTATCGAAGAGCTCGGCCGCTGGCAAGCCGTCGGCCATCAGGCGCAGGCCCTCGACATGGCGCGTGGTGCCAGCGCAGTCCGATACCTCGCCAAAACCCACGTCCCGCGCCAGGGTGCGCAGCAGCGAGGTCTTGCCGGTGTTGGTGTGGCCGACCACGGCCAGGCGCAAGGTGTCATTCATCGCGTGCATGCATTCATCCTTCGCCGCCCGCCTGTTCCAGCCAGGCGAGCGCTGCGGCCTCATCCTCGACCAGGGCGCCATCGAGCCCAAGGCGGGCAAGACCATCGCGCCACTGCGGCAGGCGCGCGGCAGGCCGGCCGGCAGTGCGCGCCCAGACCTTGATTGCGGCACTGCGGTCAGCCAGGTCGGCGACGAGCCCGAGACTGCCGCGATCCGGTGTCTGGCGCGCATCCACCGCGACCAGCAGGCGCGCGGGCGGGCGAGCCGCAAGCCGCTCCAGAAGGGTACGGCGCTGCTCACGCGAGTCGATGCGTCCGCCGTCCTGCCAGGGCATCCCAGACCGCTGCGGTGGCCAATCGAGGTCTTCTCCAAGTTCGAGCGCCACGGCGATCACGTCGTCCGCAGCAGACGCCGCTGCCGCGTGGCGTTGCGGTCGCGGCATGCGGGCGGGCTCGGGATCGCTGACGCCGATGCGCAGGCTATCGGGCATCAACAGCGGGCGCAGGCGGGCATACCCCGGCAGCGACACGTCCAGGCCGATGCGGCCGAGGCCACGCTGCCACAAGCCCGCACACAGCAGTGCCAGCGCCAGGCGCGGCAGCACGCCATAGACCACGACCGCACCGAGCAACCAGCCCGCCCATGCGCGTCGACCAGCCTCCTCCAGCATCGGCGCGTCGCCGCTGGCCGCGACCAGCGCAGCGTCGGGCACCGGGAAGCCGATTGCCGCCGGCAGCGCGCCAAGCGCCGCGCTGAGACTGATGAAGGTGTGCGCGGGCAAAATGGTGGTCTCCCACACGAAGCCGTAGCGCCGGGTCGCCAGCAGCACCAGCACACCCAGCGCCGCGCCCAGCAGTGCCGCCAGCCACAGCGCGTGGCTCACCGCGCCGATGCCCCACGCGGCCAGGCGTCCGCGCGCCAGCAGACTGCCGAGCGCGGCGGGCAGATCGGCAGCCGCCTGGCTGCGGTCGAGGACGCCCACCAGCCTGAGCCACGCGCGCCCAAGCAGGCCACCGCGGCCAGGGCCGCCCCCCATGCGCCCCTGCAGCCCAAGGCCGAACAGCCACAGCAGCAGACTCAGCACATGCACGCCGAGCAGACCACCGACGGCCCTCACCACGTTGATCGGTCGCCCGCCATCGCCGAGCACACCCGCAGCGGCCGCAAAGCCGGCGAGCAGCGCGAGCAGGAGCGCAAGCGCGAGCAGCATGCGCGCACGCCCATGCCAGCGTACGACCGCATCGCACCAGCCCATGCGCGCACCAAGCAGCGCGGCACGCTGCAGCACGCGCGCGCCGAAGTCAGGGCCGGCCTTGCGCGCCTGGGCATTGGCTTCGTCGTCGTCGAGAGGCCCGTGCCGCGTCTCATGGCGGCGCACCAGCTCGGCCAGCCAGTGCACTTCGAGCCGGCCCAAGCGGTGGCTGCTTGCCTCAGAGGCGCTCAAGGGTGTTTGTCCGCGATCCATGGCCTGCAAGGATAGCAATAGCGGCCGCCACAAAGCAGCGCACTTGCATTGCAAAGAAGATGCCCATCGTTGACCACAGTCAATCACCTTGCCAGGAAAAGGGTTAGCCTTCGGGTTTCGACCTCAGCCATGTAAAACCATGACGACCGACCTCTTCCACTGGTCCGATGAGTTCAGCGTCGGGCTGCAGGAGATCGACGAACAGCACAAGGAACTCGTCGACCTGCTCAACCAACTGCATGAGGCAATCCGGGAGCATCACGGCTCCGCGACCTCGCGCCAGATACTGGACAAGCTCGCCGACTACACACGCACGCACTTCGCCGTAGAGGAAAGCCTGATGCGGGTGTCGAACTACCCCGAGTTCGCTGCGCACAAGCAGAACCACGAAGATCTGATCGGCCAGGTGCGCGCACTGCAGGAAAAGCTCGATACCGGGCAGGCCACCATCACCTTCGAACTGCTGCACTTCCTCAAGGTGTGGCTGACTCGCCATATCAACGAGGCCGACAAGCGCTTCGGAGCCTACTTCATCGAATCCGGCGGCGAGACCAAGTGGTCCGATCACGTCGAGCAGGCGATGAAGAAGCGCAAATGGTGGTGGAAGTTCTGGTAAGCCGCCGCCAACAATCGCCAATCGATCAACCGCAAACTCGACCCCACGAGGACACGATGCACAGACGCACCCCGCCGTTCAAGGCCTTGATTGGACTCTGCCTGGCCGCCGGCCTGCTCTCCGGCCCGGCACAGGCCGACAACCACGCCTGCCCCGACCTCAAGACCGCCGTACAGGTCGCCGCCTGCCCGACCGAGGCCGAGCTCAAGTACACCTACATGGGCTTCTGTGGCGACAACGCGCGCCTGTACGGCCGTGACGTGCTGACCTGCTCGACCTTCGAGAACTACAAGGAAGCGAAGAACATCGCCATGTGGGAGTCTGCCGACGGCAAGTTCAGCGGCTACCTGTCGTGCAATGTGCCGGCCGAACAGATCCACGCCTCGAAGCCGCTGCGCATGAGCAGCGACAGCAAGAACGGCCTCACCCGACTGGTGTGCGACTACGAGAACGACCACCGCATGGTCTATCGCAGCAAGCAGGCCTGCAAGGTCGCCGTGGCCGATTGCAGCACCGGCGACTGCACTGCCGAATGTGAGTAAGGCTGCAGGTGGGCGCCCCGGCTGACGGGGCCCCACCACCTCACCGCCAGCCGCCGCCCAGGGCCTTGTACAAGGCGACGCGGTTCACCGCATCGCTCAGGCGCGTGCCGATCAGCTCGAGCTGCGCCCCGTACAGGCTGCGTTGCGCATCGAGCAGGTTGAGATAGCTGTCCACCCCACCCTTGTAGCGCGCCTCGGACAGCTCGAAGCTGCGCTGCGTCGCCTGCACCAGTGCCTGGCGCGCCGCGAGCTGCTCGGCAAGCGTGGCACGCTCGGCGAGCGCGTCGGCCACCTCGCGGAAGGCCGATTGAATCGCCTTCTCGTACTGCGCGACATTGATGTCACGCTGGATCTCGGCCACGTCCAGGCTCGCCTGCAGACGGCCGGCCTCGAAGATCGGGATGCGGATCTGCGGCACGAAGCTCCACGCCCCCGAACCCGCGTCGAACAAGCCATCGAGCGTGCTGCTCGCGGTCCCCGCGCTGGCGGTGAGCGTGATGCGCGGGAAGAAGGCTGCGCGCGCCGCGCCGATGCTCGCATTGGCCGCCATCAACGCGCGCTCGGCCTGCGCCACATCGGGCCGGCGCACCAGCACCTCCGAGGACAGATCTGCCGGCAGCACCGGCACGGCGGCCACGCTGTCGTCCAGCGCCGGGGGCTGCAAGCCGGCCGGGACAGCGGCACCGACGAGCAGCGCGAGCGCATTCTCATCCTGCGCCACCAGCGCGGCATAACGTGCGGCGTCGGCACGTGCCGTCTGCAGCAGGGTCTCGGCCTGGTTGAGGTCGAGCGCCGACACCGCGCCCAGTTCCAGGCTGCGGCGCACCAGCGTCACCGACTGCTGGCGCGTCTCCAGCGTGCTGCGCGCCAGCGCCAGGCGCTCGCGGTCGGCAGCCAGGCGCAACCAGGCGTTGGCGACCTCGGCCACCAGGCTGACCTGCGCGCTGCGGCGCGCCTCTTCGGTGCCGAGATAGACCTGCAGGGCCTGCTCCTCGAGACTGCGCACGCGGCCGAAAAAGTCCAGTTCGTAGGATGCGAAACCGAGGTTGGCCGAATACTGGCGGCTGATGGCGGACTCGCCGCTCATGTTGAGGTCGCCCGGCACGCGCTGCGCGCTCTGCCCGCCGCTGACCGCGATCGACGGCAACAGATCTGCACGCTGGATGCCGTACTGCGCCCGCGCACGCTCGATGTTGAGCGCTGCGATGCGCAGGTCACGGTTGTTGTCGAGGGCGAGCGCGATCACCCCGCGCAGGCGCTCGTCGGCAAAGTAGTCGGCCCAGGCAGCGCTGTCGCCCGCCTGCGCGCTGACCGGCCCGGCGCTCTGCTGGGTCTGCGGCAAGCTCGCCGGCACCGGCGCCACCGGACGCTCGTAGGCCGGCATCATCGAGCACGCACCCAGGGCGCTGGCCGCCAGCGCCACCATCAAGGCGCGCAGCGGCGGGCGGCGGCGGCTCGCCCGCGCCGGCTGCGACGCAGCACCTGCGGCCGCAATGTTGGAAACATGGTCAATCATTTCAACGTCCCTCCTGGGCAGCGGGCGCAGTCGCCGCAGCGCCGGACTTGTCCGGGAAAATGCGCTTGATCACGACATAGAACAGCGGCACGAAGAAGATGCCGAGCAGGGTCGCGGAGATCGTGCCGCCGAGCACGCCGGTACCGATCGCGTTCTGGCTGCCGGCACCGGCGCCGGTGGCGATCGCCAGCGGCAGCACGCCAAACCCGAAGGCCAGCGAGGTCATCAGGATCGGCCGCAAGCGCATGCGCACCGCGGCGAGCGTGGCCGACACCAGGTCCTTGCCCTGTTCCTCCATCTGCGCCTTGGCGAACTCCACGATCAGGATCGCGTTCTTGGACGACAGGCCGATGGTGGCGAGCAGGCCGACCTGGAAATACACGTCGTTGGACAGCCCGCGTCCGGTCGCCGCCATCAGCGCGCCGAGCACGCCGAGCGGGACCACCAGCATCACCGCAAAAGGCACCGACCAGCTCTCGTACAGCGCCGCCAGGCACAGGAACACCACCAGCAGCGACAAGGCATACAGTGCCGGTGCCTGCGACCCGCTGCGACGTTCCTCGTAAGACGTGCCCGACCAGTCGTAGCCGATGCCCGGCGGCAGCTTGGCCATGATCTCCTCGACCGCCTGCATCGCCTCGCCGGACGAAAGCCCGGGGGCAGCCTGGCCGAGGAGCTCCATCGACGGCTGGCCGTTGAAGCGCTCGAGACGCGGCGAACCATAGGTCCAGTGCGAGCTGGCAAAGGCCGAGAACGGCACCATGTCGCCCGCCTTGTTGCGCACGAACCACTGGTCGAGGTCTTCCGGCGTCATGCGCGCGGCGGCATCGCCCTGCAGATACACTTTCTTGATGCGGCCGCGATCGAGGAAGTCGTTCACGTAGCTACCGCCCCAGGCGGTGGCGAGCGTGTCGTTGATGTCGGCGATGGACAGGCCGAGTGCGCCCGCCCTGGCATGATCGACGTCGAGCTTGAGCTCGGGCATGTCTTCCTGGCCGTTCGGGCGCACGCCCACCAGACGCGGATCCTGCGCCGCCATGCCGAGGAACTGGTTGCGTGCGGCGAGCAGGGCGTCATGGCCGAGACCCGAGCGGTCCTGCATCTGCACCGTGAAGCCACCCGAGGTGCCGAGCTCGATCACCGCCGGCGGCACGAAGGCGAACACCATGGCCTCGCGGATCTGCGAGAAAGCGCCCATCGCTCGGCCGGCGACCGATTTCACATCCATGCCCGGTGCCTTGCGTTCGTCCCAGTGCTTGAGATTGACGAAGCCGATGCCCATGTGCTGGCCGCTGCCACCGAAGGAGAAGCCGGCGACGGTGAAGATCGCACGCACGGTGTCCTTCTCGTTCTCGAGGAAATGGTCCTCGACCTTCTTCAGCACCTCCAGCGTGCGCTCCTGGGTCGCCCCGGCGGGGAGCACGACCTGATTGAACATCACGCCCTGGTCTTCCTCCGGCAGAAAGGAGGTCGGCATGCGCATGAACAACAGGCCGAGCACCGCAACGATGGCAAGGTAGATTGCCAGGAAGCGCACGCTGCGCTTGAGGATGCCGCCAACGGCGGACTCGTAGCGCCGCGTGCTGCGGTCGAAGCTGCGGTTGAACCAGGTGAAGAAGCCGCCCAGCAGGCCACCTTCGCCATGACCATGACCTTGCTGCACCGGTTTGAGCATGGTTGCGCACAACGCCGGGGTGAACACGATCGCCACCAGCACTGACAGCGCCATCGCGGACACGATGGTGATCGAGAACTGGCGGTAGATCACGCCGGTCGAGCCGCCGAAGAAGGCCATCGGCACGAACACGGCCGACAGCACCAGGCCGATGCCGATCAGTGCGCTGGTGATCTGGTCCATCGAGCGCTTGGTGGCCTCCTTGGGCGGCAGGCCCTCCTCGGTCATGACGCGCTCGACGTTCTCCACCACGACGATGGCGTCATCGACCAGCAGGCCGATCGCCAGCACCATGCCGAACATGGTCAGCGTATTGATCGAGAAGCCAAACGCCGCCATCAGGCCGAAGGTGCCGAGGAGCACCACCGGAATTGCCATGGTCGGGATCAGGGTCGCGCGCAGGTTCTGCAGGAACAGGTACATGACCAGGAAGACCAGCACCACCGCCTCGATCAGGGTCATCACCACCGACTGGATGGAGATCTTGACGAAGGGCGTAGTGTCGTAGGGCACGACGTACTGCACCCCGGCAGGGAAGTAGCGCTGCATGTCATCGAGTCGGGCGCGCACCGCGGTCGCGGTGTCGAGCGCGTTGGCCCCCGAAGCCAGGCGGATGCCGACGCCCGCGGCGGGCTGGCCGTTGAAGCGGGCGACGGTGCCGTAGTTCTCGGCACCGATCTCGACGCGCGCCACGTCGCGCAGCCGCACCTCGCCGCCCTGCGCGCTGCTGCGCAGCAGGATGTCCTCGAACTGTTCCGCAGTCTGCAGCCGGCTCTGCGCCGTGATGGTGGCGGTGAAGCCCTGACCGGGCACGGCGGGCGTACCGCCGAGCTGGCCGGCGGACACCTCGGCGTTCTGCGCCTGCAAGGCCTGGCGCACGTCGCCCGGCGTGAGGCGGAAATTGGTCAGCTTCGCGGGGTCGAGCCAGACCCGCATCGCGTACTGGGAGCCGAACACCTGAACCTCGCCGACCCCCTCGACCCGCGACAGCGGATCCTGCACCGAGGACACGAGGAAATCCGACAGGTCGGTGCCCGACTGCGTGCCATCTTCCGACACGAAGCCGACCACCATCAGGAAGTTGGCCGCCGACTTGGCGACGGTCACCCCCTGCTGCTGCACCGGCTGCGGCAGCAGCGGCAGCGCCGTCTGCATCTTGTTCTGCACCTGCACCTGGGCAATATCGGGGTCGGTGTCGGCCGAAAAGGTCAGCGTCACCGCGGCATTGCCGTAGGAGTCACTGGTGGACTTCATGTACAGCAGGCCATCGAGCCCGGTCATCTTCTGCTCGATGATCTGCGTCACCGAGTCCTCGACCGCCTTGGCCGAAGCGCCGGGATAGCGCGCGTTGATGACGATGGCCGGCGGTGCGATGGAGGGATACTGCGATACCGGCAGCTGCTGGATGGACAGCGCGCCGGCAAGCATGATGACGATGGCGATGACCCACGCGAAGATGGGTCGGTCGATGAAAAAGCGGGCCATGGTGGCTACCTCACTGCTGGGCCGCGGCGGCCGGCGCCACGCCGGCCTGGTCGGGCTGCACGGTCACGCCGGGGCGAACGCGCTGCAGGCCCTCGGTGATGACGCGCTCGCCCTCCTGCAGGCCACCGCCCAGCACCCACTTGTCGCCGAACGCCTGCACGACCTCTACCGGACGCGCCTGAACCACGTTCTGCTCATCGACCACCATCACCAGCGCACTGCCGCGCGCGTCGCGCACCACAGCCGCATGCGGCACCAGCACCGCCTCGGCGCGCACGCCTTGCGGCAGGCGCGCACGGACGTACATGCCCGGCAGCAGGTCACCCGTGGGGTTGGGGAACTCGGCGCGCAGCGTCACGCTGCCCGTGCCTTCGTCCACCGTCACCTCGGACAGGGCCAGGCGGCCCGCCGCTGCGTACTCGCTGCCGTCTTCGAGCAGCAGCCGGACTTCCACAGCGCCGCCGGCACCACGCTGCACGCGGCCCGATTCGACCTCGCGACGCAGGCGCAGCATGTCGGCGCTGGACTGCGTGAGGTCGACATAGATGGGGTCGAGGCGCTGCACGGTGGCGAGCGCCTGTGCCTGGTTGGCGGTGACCAAGGCCCCCGGCGTCACCGCCGAGCGGCCGATCCGGCCCGCGATCGGCGCCTTGAGCTGGGTGTAGTCGAGGTCGATCTTCGCCTTGTCGACTGCGGCCTTCGCGGCGGCAACCTCGGCACGCGCCTGCTTGAGCGCGGCCTGCGCATCGTCGTTGGCCTGCTTGCTGACCGCCTCGATCGCCACCAGCCCGGCATGGCGTTCCGCACGCAGCCGCGCCGCATCGGCATTGGCCTCGGCGCGCGCCAGGCTGGCACGGGCACTGTCGTAGGCGGCCTGATAGGGTGCCGCATCGATGCGGTACAGGACCTGGCCTGCCTTGACCTCGCTGCCCTCATTGAAGGCGCGCTGGGTCAGGATGCCGGTGACCTGCGGGCGCAGTTCGGCAATCAATGACGGCGTGGTGCGCCCGGGCAACTCCACCACCATGGGCACGGATTCGGTCTGGACAGTGATGACGGTGACGGCCGGCGCCGGCGGCGCGCCCGCCGCGGCCGCGGCACCGCCATTGCCCTGGCCGCAGCCGGCGAGGAAGACAGCGCCCAGGACCAGCGACAGCGCCGCGGCTGCGCGTGACAGGGGAATGCGGGAGAAGTGCATGGGTCAGGCCTCTCTTGAGCAAGCAAGCCCTTGCTCCACCCCAGCTCCTGGCCAGCGCGAACAAGACCTGCTCTTTAGAATGGTTATTCTAGATTGAACGCTCATTCTATGTTAGTCTCTGCTGCAGTGCAAGATCGAAAAGACGATCCACGGCCAGGATCGCAGGAGACCATTACATGCCCACATCATCCAGCACGACCGACCACACCCGCGCCGAGGCGCGCCGCCAGCAGATTCTGTGCGCCGCCGCGCAGTGCTTTCGCGAGCACGGCTTCCATGGCGCCAGCATAGCGCAGATCTCGAAGAGCGCCGGCATGAGTGCCGGCCACATCTATCACTACTTCGACAACAAGGAGGCGATCATCGCCGCCATCGTGGCGCAGGATCTTGAGGGTCTGTTGAAGCTGAGTGCCGAACTGAGGGCAGCGGGCGATATCGGACAGGCCCTTATCGAGCGCGCGGCCGAAGGCGTCGCAGACCAACTGGACCCCGCCACCGCCGGGCTCAAGCTCGAGATCGTCGCTGAGGCCGCGCGCAACCCCCGCGTCTGCGAGATCGTCCGCGAAGCAGACACGATCTGCCGGCAAAGCCTCGCCGAGACCCTGAGCGCCGTGCGGCGCGCGAACGGCCACAGGGACGGTGCGGAGCGCATCGACAGCATGGTCGAGGCCCTGGCGACCCTCTTCGAGGGCCTGCTGCTACGCAGCATCCGCAACCCGGACCTTGATCGCGCACGCCTGACGCGCGAAGTTCAGGACATGATCGCAGCCCTGATCCAGCGCCCCTGAGACTCCGCAAGCGCAGTCTCAGAGGTAGCCGAGCCTACCCGGTAGCCAGAGCGCGATCTGCGGGAAGGCGATCACCAGCGCCAACCCGGCCCCCATCGCCAGCACCAGCCAGATCACCCAGCGGAAGGTCTCCTCCATGCCGATGCCGGCGATGCGAGAGGTGATCATCAGCGAGATCGCCATCGGCGGGGTGAACTGGCCGATGGCCAGGTTGATCGTCATCATCACGCCGAACCACACCAGGTCCCAGCCCATCGCCACTGCAATCGGCACCAGCAGCGGCAGCAGGATCAGGAAGATCGAGATGGCATCGAGGAACATCCCCGCCGCCAGCAGCAGAAGGTTGATCGAAAGCAGCATCAGCCACTCGCTCGAGTGCAGGCCCACCAGCGCCTTGGCCGCAGCGTCGAAGATGCCCAGGGTGTTGCCCGCCCAGGCGAACACCGAGGCGATGCCGATGATCATCAGCACCACGGCAGAAAGCTCGGCCGCGTCCACCAGGATGCGGAACAGACCCCGGAAGCTGATGCTGCGATACACCACCATACCGACGAAGATGCCGTAGGCCACCGCCACGACGGCGGCCTCGGTCGGGGTGAACAGGCCGGTGCGCAGACCACCTAGGATGATCACCGGCGCCAGCAGACCCCAGATCGCATCGATGAAGCTCTTGCCCAGCGGCGGGCGCTCGGCCTTGTAGTCGCGGCCGAAGCCATGGCGGCGGCTGATGATGATCGCCGGCACGAGCAGACACAGCGCGGCAATCATGCCCGGGAACAGCCCGGCAGCGAACAGCGCCGGCACGGTGGCGGCCGGCACCATCACGCTGTAGACGATGAAGGCCACCGAGGGCGGGATGACGATCGCGGTCGAGCCAGCGGCCGCGATCAGTCCAGAGGAAAAGCCTTTGGGATAACCGCGCGCCACCATCGACGGCAGCATCACCGCCGCCACCGCCGCTGCGTCGGCCGGGCCCGAGCCCGAGATCCCGCCCAGCAGCATGGATACCAGCACCGCCACCACTGCGAGCGAGCCGGTCCATTCGCCCACCATGGCGGTGACGAAGCGCACCAGACGCACCGCCACGCCCGAGCGCTCGAAGATCATGCCTGCCAGGATGAACATCGGGATCGCCAGCAGCGGATACTTTGCAATACCGGCATAGATGTTGGTCGGCACCGCGAGCTGGTCAAAGCCGGCCATCGCCAGCACCGCAACGCTGGCCACGCCGAGCGCCACGGCCAGCGGCATGCCCGCCACGAGCGCCAGCAGGAACAGGCCGATAAGAACGCTGCCGGTCATGACGGCCTCCGCAGCCGGGTGACCACCAGGCGCAGCACCAGCGCGAGCGCCAGCACCGGCATCCACACCGTGTACCACCACTGCGGCACGCCCAGCGCAGGCGAGGTCTCTTCGAAGCGGTACTGGTCCCAGGTGAGCTTTCCGGCGTAGAAGGCGATGAAGGCGAACAGGCTGGCGGTGACCGCGAAGGACAGCCAGTCGAGCACAGCGCGCGCGCGCCGTGGCAGCTTGTCGGCGAAGAAGCTGACGCGGATGTGGCGATCGAAGGCGAATGCCGCCGACGAGCCGAGGAAGGACAACACGATGAGGAGCGCGATCGAGAACTCCTCCGTGGCGGCGAAGGACTTCGAGGTGAAGTAGCGCGCCAGCACGTTACCGAAGGTGATCAGCACGATCATGCCCATGACGACCCCCGACAGAACCTGTTCGATGGTGTAGGGGACAGACGGTGAGTCTTCGCTCGGCGGCAGTTCGGTATTCATCGGCGATAGCGGGCTGGAGGCAGAAAAAGCAAGGCCGGGCAGGCCATGTGCGGCACTGCCCGGCTGGATGATGGCGCAGAAGGCGGTCAGCGCTTGGCGATGTCTTCCTCGGCCTGTTTGACGAGGTCGGCGCCGATGCGCTCGGCCCACTCCTTATAGACGCCGGCAGTGGCAGCCCGGAACGCTTCGCGCTCGGCATCGGACAGACGCACAACCTCGACGCCGTTGGCCTCGATCTCCTTCAGCAGGGAGTCGTCCTCGGCCGAAATGCCGGCGCGCGCACGGGCGAGTTCCTCGGCCGCAGCCTGCACGGCGGCTTCCTGCACCGCCTTGCGATCAGCCTCGGACCAGGAATTCCACACGTTCTTGTTGACCACGAAGATCAGCGGGTCGGCAACGTAGCCCCACAGGGTCAAGTTCTTCTGGCCAACGGTGTGCAGCTTGGCGGCGTTGAACACGGCGAGCGGGTTCTCCTGGCCGTCGACCGCGCCTGTGGCCATCGCCGGCTGGGCGTCAGCCCAGCTCATCTGCGTCGGGTTGGCACCGAGCGCGTTAAAGGTGGCGAGGAAGAGCGGCGACCCCACCACGCGCATCTTCATGCCCTTGACATCGTCCGGGGTGCGGATCGGCTTCTTCGAGTTCGATACCTCGCGGAAGCCGTTCTCGCCCCACGCCAGCGGCACCACGTCGCGCTCGGCGAGGATCTCGAACATCTTCTGGCCAACGCGGCCCTGGGTCAGGGCGTCGATCGCCTTGTGGTCGGGCATCAGGAAGGGCAGCGCAAACAGGTTGAGCTCGCGCACCTGCGGCGACCAGTTGATCGTCGAGCCTACCGCCATGTCGATGATGCCCTGGCGCAGCGCAGTGAATTCCTTTGTTTGGTCGCCCGACACCAGGGCGGCGCCCGGGTACACCTTGACGTTGATGCGGCCTTCGGTCTTCTCGGCGACGAGGTCTGCCCAGCGCTTGGCACCCCACCCCCACGGGAAAGCCTCGCCGAGCACGGTCGAGAGCTTGTACTCATCCTTGTACTGCTGGGCCGTGGCCGGCATCGAGAAACCGAGCGCAGCCGAGGCAAAGAGGCTGGCAATGAGGGCGTTGAAGCGGCGTTTGTGCATGAGTCGTCTCCGTGTCGGACTTGTTTTACTCGGCCCTGCCGCACTGCTACGGCGGCCGAAGGCAAGGGGAGGCCCGATTCTACAAACCAGGGCCGCTCCCGGCCAGCACGACTGCCGCCGCGCAGGCGGCACACTCAGCCCGGCACCGCCCGCAGGAAGGCCACCAGCCGCCCCATGTTGTGCTCCAGGTCGGCAAAGGACTCGTGATCGCCGGCCAGCGTCAGCAGTTCGACCGGGGTATCGCCGCGCGCCGCGAAGATCTGCCGCGCCTCGGCAATCGGCACCACCTCGTCATCCTCGCCATGGATCAGCAGCACCGGGCGGCGGATGCGACCGATGGTCGCGACCGGCGCGATGTCGTCGAAGCGGTGGCCGATGGTCTTCTGTACGTAATCGAGGATGTAGCGCCCCACTGGCTTTTCCGGAATACGCTTGACGGCGAGCCAGCGCCGCATCATCGCCGCCGGATGCGAGAACGCGGCGACGCTGACCACGGCGGCCACCTGTGGCGTGCGCGCGGCCGCCAGCAACACTGCGCCCGCCCCCACCGAATGCCCGAACAGCGCGATACGGCGCGGATCGACCCCGGCCCGTGTGGCCAGCCAGGCGAAGGCATGCTCGGCGTCCTCGGCGAAGCGCGGCAGTGAGGCGAAGCTGTCGTCGTCGCTCGCGCCATGGCAGCGCGCATCGACGAACAGCGTGGCGAAGCCGGCCTCGTGCAGCGGGCGCGCCAGCGGCAGCATCAGCGCGGCGTTGCCGCCCCAGCCGTGCATCACCACCAGTGCCGGCGCGGCAGCGGACGCCCCCGGCGCGGGGATGAACCAGGCGTGCAGCGTACGGCCGTTGGCGGTGGCGATGCGTGGCGCGTCGAAGTCGAGCCCGAGCGCCGCCGGGTCGGTGTGGTGCGCCACCCGCGGCGCCGCCAGCCCCTTGCGGATACCCCAATGCACCAGCGCACGGCCGCCGGCCAGCGCCGCCGCACCTGCGGTGAAAGCCGTGAGCAGCCCCGGCGCGCCCATCACGTCGCCCTCACGAACTCAGCCCCGCCCACCACAGGCGGGCGCGCAGCCCCCAGCCCGTGCTGTAGCCGAGCGATACGGAGCGGATCGCCCCCGCCGCATCCACCACGACGAAGGCCGGCACGCCACGCAGGCCATAGGCCTGGGCGATGCGGCCATCGGCGTCGATCGCGGTCGGCCAGTCGAGCCCGCGCCCGGCCAGCACCGCGGCCACGGCCGCCGCGTCGCCCGACTGCATCGCCACCGACAGCACCGGATGGTCAGCCTGAACGGCATCGATCGTGCCCTCCTGCGCGGTGCAGATCGGACACCAGTCGGCCCAGAAGTAGACCCCGACCGCCCTGCCCGGATGCGCGGCGCGCCACTCGGCCAGGCTCAGCGGCTGGCCATCGGCGGCCAAGGCGGCAAAGTCGGGCGCCGGGCCGGCAGGCACGTCGCGTGCCATCCAGGCCTGGATGGCCAGGAAGAGGCCGATGAAGATCGCGATCTCGAGCGCCCAGCGCCGCCAGCGCGGCCGCTTGCGGACCGGCACGGCACCTGCCTCGTCGCGTGAAGGGTCTGGATTCATGCCCGTCATCGTACGTCGATCCAGCGCCGCACGTCGCCCTCACGCTCGAACAGGCGCCAGTCGCCGCCACGGCCGCACAGGCCAAACACGAAAGGTTCGCGGCCGCGCCCCGGGGTCACGAAGCGCAGGTCGCGGAAGGCGGCGCACACCTGCCCGTCGGCATCGCGCTCGGCATGGTCGAGCACCGGGAACATCGCGAACCAGCGATAGAAGGCGAAATCCTCGGCCTGCCACACCTTCTCGGCCAGCTCGCGGCCGTCACCGTTGCCGAAGCGCTCGGCCACCTGCCACTGCGCCATCGCCACCGGCATGTAGGGTGCGGAGAAGCGGCGGATGAAGTTGTCGGCTTCCGTCACCACCAACGGCGTGCTGCGCCGCGTGTTGATGTGGGCGTAGTGATAGCGCTCGCCGTCGAACACGATCGCCGTCCAGTTGAACGGCGACGCCGGGCGCGGCGCTGCATCCACCTCGACCACGGCAATGCCCTTGGCCGAAGCGTAGGCGCGCGCGGCGTCGATCGCCTCGGCGCGCCCCGTCGCCTGCACGCCCACCCAGGCGGCGAGCAGGACCAGCGCCGCCGTCGCCGGCACCCGGCTGCTGCGCCACAGCGCACTGGCGAGCAGGCCGGCCACGATGATGCCGGTGAAGGGCAGGTCGATGATGAAGGTGGTGCCCCAGCCGAAGCGATGGTCGGAGAACGGCGCCAGGATCATGGTGCCGAACTGGGTGATGAGATCGCCCAGGATGTGTACGAAGATCGCCGCGCACACCACCGGGTAGAAGCCCTGCCAGCCCGCCCCCGGGCGGCCGCCGCGCGACCAGATGCGTGCCAGCAACCACGCGATCAGCAGCCCCCACAAGGGCAGCAGGATGAGCGAGTGGGTGACGCCGCGGTGCCCGCGCAGGTAGGTGAGCTCGGAGATCCAGCCGAGCACGAAGTCGAGATCGGGGAAGGTCGCCGCGATCGTGCCGGCGACCACCATCTGCCACACCGGCGGCTGCGCAGCGCGGGAAGCGCCCGAATGGGTGCCGGCAGGTATGCGCCGACCCGCGAGCACACGGCCGATGAGGGCCCCCGAAAGGGCGTGGGTCAAGGTATCCATCGAATCCTGAGATCTTCCGTCAAATCGCTCCGCGACGCGCAGCGACACGCACGCTGACGCCGTGCCAGGGTCCGCGTCATTGTGGCTTGAAGCGTCTGTCGATCGGCACGACATCAGCAAGTTCCCTGGTTTCGAACCGTTCACCGACGCGAAGTTGCGTCTCCGGCAAAGCATGGCCGGCCACAGCCGAGGCCCTGGCGGCGTCGACGGCGCGCCCCCCAAGGTCGAGCGTGCTCGACATTAACGGAAGGTGAACACCCCCTTCAGCATCGATTCAGCCCATGGCGCGCAGCATGGCATCACGGTCGAAACGAGACCGCCAACCCAAGCAAGGAGATGCAATCATGCGTGCCACCACCCTCATCGCCACCCTCGCCCTCAGCGGCGGACTCATCGGCGCGGGCGCCGCCATCGCCCCGGCGTTCGCCCAGAGCTCGGCCCCAGCCGCTGCCACGGCCCAGCCCAACTGGCTCAGCGTGCAGGATGTACTGAGCAAGCTCGAAGCCGCCGGCTACAGCGACTTCCGCGAGGTCGAGCGCGAGAAGAACAAGTACGAGGTCAAGGCCACCGACCCCCAGGGCCAGCGCGTCGAACTGGATGTCGACCCGGTCACCGGTGAGATCCTCAAGACCGAGGTCAAGCGCAACAAGTAAGCGCTTACGCGAGGGGGTGACGGCACGGCCAACGCCCCTTTCCCGGTTCCTGCCACCTGGAAGGCCCCGCCATGATCCCCGTCCTATCCGCCTTCATTGGCATCCTCGCCCTCGCATGGGGCCTCAACGTCGCCGCCCTCGACGGCGGCACCGCCTCCCTGCCCTGGCTCGTCCGCGAACAAGGCCTCTACCTCAGCGGCCTGCTCGCCATCGGCCTGATGTCGCTGGCGATGGTGCTCGCCACCCGCCCGACCATGCTCGAACGCCCGCTCGGCGGCATGGACCGCATCTTCCGCCTGCACAAATGGGCCGGCATCCTCGCCGCGGTATTCGCCGCGCTGCACTGGTTGGTCGAAATGTCGGACGACGTCATCAAGTCGATCTACGGCCGCACCGGGCGGCCGGCGCACGACGAGTTCGGCGGCCTCTACGAGCTGCTTCGTGACGCCGGCGAGGAAGTCGGCGAATTCGCCATCTACCTGGTACTGGCGATGGTCGTGCTCAGCCTGTGGAAGCGCTTCCCCTACAAGTTCTGGCGCCACCTGCACCGTGCGATGCCGGTGTTCTACCTGCTGCTCGCCTTCCATGCCACAGTGCTGGCCCCACCCTCCTACTGGACGCAGCCGGTTGGCGTACTGCTCGCGCTCTTGCTGGCCGGCGGAACGGTGGCCTCGCTGATCGCGCTGACGGGTCGGATCGGCCGCCATCGCAAGGTGCAGGGCGTGGTCACTGCGGTGTCCTCGCCCGCCCCCGACGTCACCGAGATCGTCTGTCGGCTGGACGATGCCTGGCCAGGACACCAGGCCGGGCAGTTCGCCTTCATCGGCTTCGAACGCTTCGAAGGGGCACATCCTTTCACCATCGCCAGCGCCGACCACGGCAACCGCAGCCTCACTTTCCAGATCAAGGCCCTGGGCGACTACACCCGCCAGCTCGCCAGCCGCGTAGCTGTCGGCCAGGCAGTCACGGTGGAAGGCCCCTATGGCCGCTTCGTGCTCGGCCGCCAGGACCACACTACGCGCCAGATCTGGATCGCGGGCGGCATCGGCGTCACCCCCTTCCTGGCCTGGCTCGATGCGTTGCGCGCCGCCCCCGCCGCTGCCCCGCCGGTGGAGCTGCACTACAGCACCCGCAGAGCCGCGCAAGACCCCTTCGTGGAACGCCTGCGCAGCCTGTGCGCCGAGTTGCCGAGCGTGCGCCTGCACATCCACGACCGCGCCGCCGGCGACGACCTGACGCCCGAACGCCTCGCCGCTACGGCCACCACCGGCCAGCGCGCGGAAGTCTGGTTCTGCGGTCCGCGCGGCTTCGGCGACCAGCTCAAGGCCGGGCTCGCACGGCTGTGGGGACGACGGCTGCGCTTCCGCCGCGAGGCGTTCGAGATGCGGTAAAGGCAGCCAGGCGCGGCAAAGTGCACGTCTTCATCTCCTGACCTGATATCCGGGTTTACACATCGGGTAAGCTTGCGCCACACCTCCCCGGACCACGGACAATATGGCGTGCTTCATGTCAGGACTGATCCCATGCCGCTCGGCAAGCTTTTTCAGCTCTCGCTGAAAAGCCGCATTTCGTTGCTGACGCTGGCGGTCTTCCTGGTCGGCGTGTGGTCGATCGCCTTTTACGCCACGCAACGCCTGCAGCGCGACATGCTCGCGCTGCTCGGCACGCAGCAGTTCTCGGCCGTCTCCACGGTCGCCGGGCAGCTCGACAATGAGCTCAGGACACGCCTGCAGGCGCTGGACCGCTTCGCGGGCGAAGTCCCGGTGGCGCTCATGAGCGATGCGGCCGGGCTGCAGAAATACATCGCCACGCGCACCGACCTGCTCGCCCTGTTCAACGGCGGGATACGCGTCAACGATGCGGCGGCCAACACGGCCGCCAGCATGCCTTACTCACCCGAGCGCATCGGCGCCAATTACGCCGACCGCGACTACATGGTCACCGCCTTGCGCGACGGCAGGACCAGCATCGGGCGCCCCATCCTCGGCAGGGTATTGAACGCGCCGGTCCTGGGGCTGGCAGCCCCGATTCGAGACGGTACGGGCGCAATCGTCGGCGCCGTGGTCGGCGCCATCAACCTCGGCGAACCGAGCTTCTTCGACAGCATGACCAACAGCCGCCTCGGCCAGAGCGGCGGCTACCTGCTCATCGCGCCCCAGCACGGCCTGATCGTCACCGGCACCGACAAGTCGCGGATCATGGCGCCGATGCCGCCACTTGGTGTCAATCGGAACCACGACCGCTTCGTTGCCGGCTACGAGGGCTATGGCGTTGCGGTCAGCTCGCGTGGCGTGGAGGAGATCGCGGCCGCCAAGCGGATCCCTGCTGCCGACTGGTTCCTCGTCGGCACCCTGCCCACTGCCGAAGCCCTCGCGCCCATCCACGCCACGCAGCGGCGCGTGATGGGCGTTGCCGCGCTGTTCAGCGTGCTCGCCGGCCTCGTGGCGTGGCTGCTCGTGCGCCACATGTTGCGGCGCCAGTTCGCACCCATGGTGTCGGCAACGCAGGCCTTGTCCGGCATGGCACAGCCCCAGGGCGCAGCGCTGCAGCCCTTGGCCGTGCTCCACGACGACGAGGTCGGCCAGCTCATCGTCAGCTTCAACCGCCTGATCGAGTCGGTCAGGCGCAATGAAGAGGCGCTCAAGCAGGACATCGTCGAACGCATGCGGGTGGAGGCTGCGCTGCGGGCAAGCGAAGAGAAGCACCGCGTGCTGTTCGAGACCTCGCGCGACGCCATCATGACGCTGGCGCCCCCTTCATGGCGGTTCGCCACCTGCAATCGCGCGGCGATCGCGCTGTTCGGCGCCGACGACGAAGCCGACTTCATCTCGCGGACACCCTGGGATTACTCGCCCGCACTGCAGCCGGACGGCAGCCCGTCGGCCGCCAAGGCGAGGGAGATGATGGAGACCGCCCTGGCCGAGGGCTCGCTCCTGTTCGAGTGGGAGCACCGGCGCCTGAACGGAGTGACCTTCCTCACCTCGGTGCTGCTGTCGCGCTTCGAGCTGGGTGGCCATACGATGCTGCAAGCCCATGTGCGCGACATCACCGAACGCCGCAAGGCCGAGGAATCGATGCGCCTCGCGGCCAACGTCTTCACGCACGCCCGCGAAGGCATCGTGATCACCGACCGCGATGCCAACATCCTCGAGGTCAACCCCGCCTTCACCGACATCACCGGCTACCAGCGCGAGGACGTGCTCGGCCAGAACCCGCGCATCCTCAGCTCGGGCAAGCAGGACCAGGCCTTCTACGCCGCCATGTGGCAGGAGCTGAACACCAAGGGCAGCTGGTCGGGCGAGGTCTGGAACCGGCGCAAGGATGGCCGGGTGTATGCCGAGATGCTGACCATCAGTGCCGTGCGCGACGAGCGTGGCGAGATCAAGCACTTCATCTCGCTGCTGTCCGACATCACCGCACTCAAGGAATACCAGAACGAGCTCGAGCACATCGCCCACTACGACGGGCTCACCGGCCTGCCCAACCGGCTGTTGCTGGCCGACCGCCTGAGGCAGGCCATGAACCAGGCCCCGCGGCGCAATAAGCGCGTGGCCGTCGCCTATCTGGACCTGGACGGGTTCAAGTCGATCAACGACAACCATGGCCATGAAGTCGGCGACCACCTGCTCGCAACCCTGGCAAAGCGCCTGGCACAGGTGCTGCGCAACGGCGACACGCTGTCGCGCATCGGCGGCGACGAGTTCGTCGCCGTCTTCGTCGACCTGCCCGACCACGAGGCCAGCGTGCCGATGCTCACCCGGCTGCTCGACGCCGCCGCGCAGCCGGTGGCCCACGGCGACACCATGCTGCACGTCTCCGCCAGCCTGGGCGTGACCTTCTTCCCGCAAAGCGAGGAGATCGACGCCGACCAGCTGCTGCGCCAGGCCGACCAGGCGATGTACCAGGCCAAGCAGGCGGGCAAGAACCGCTACCACATCTTCGACGCCGAACAGGACCGCAACGTACGGGGCCTGCACGAGAGCCTGGAGCACATCCGCCAAGCGCTGGCGCAGCGGCAGTTCGTCCTCCACTACCAGCCCAAGGTCAACATGCGCACGGGCGCGCTGGTCGGGGCCGAAGCCCTGATCCGCTGGCAGCACCCGCAGCGCGGCCTGCTGCCACCGGCCGCGTTCCTGCCCGTCATCGAGGGCCATCCGCTTGCCATCGACGTGGGCGAATGGGTGATCGACACCGCATTGCAGCAGATCGAAGCCTGGCGCACGGACGGGCTGTCCGTCCCGGTCAGCGTCAATGTCGGCGCCCTGCAGCTGCAGCAAGCCGACTTCGTCTCTCGCCTGCGCGCGCTGATGGCCCGCCACCCCGGCGTGCAGCCCGGCGAGCTGGAACTGGAGATCCTGGAAACCAGCGCGCTGGAAGACATCGCCGTGGTATCGCAGGTGATGGAGGCCTGCCACGACATGGGCGTCGGCTTCGCCCTAGACGACTTCGGCACCGGCTATTCGTCGCTGAGCTACCTGAAGCAACTGCCCGCCGGCCTGCTCAAGATCGACCGGAGCTTCGTGCGCGACATGCTCAACGACCCGGAAGACCTGGCCATTCTCGAAGGCGTGCTCGGCCTGGCCAGGGCGTTCCGCCGCCAGACCATCGCCGAAGGGGTGGAGACGCTGCCACACGGCGAAATGCTGCTGCGCATGGGCTGCGAATGGGGCCAGGGCTACGCGATCGCCCGTCCGATGCCCGCGCAGGAGCTCAAGCGCTGGATGGGCTCCTGGAAAACCCCGCCCAGCTGGCAAGCCGCCGCCCCCATCAGCCAGGATCGCCTGCCGGTACTCTTCGCCGCCGTGGAACAGCGCGCATGGATGGCCGCGCTCGTCGATTACCTGTCGGGCGACGGCGACCGCCCCGCACCGCCAGACACCCAGCAGTACCGCTTCGGCCACCTGCCCGACAAGGCCACCGCGGCCACGCCGGGTACGAAAGATGCCGGCCAGGCGGTGGATGCCCTGCAACGCGACATCCACCGCCTGGCTGAAGCACTGGTCGCCTTGAAGCGCGAGGGCCGCACCGACGAGGTGCGCGCACGCATCGGCGAGTTGAACGCCCTGCACGACCGTCTGGTTGAGCAACTGAACCTGTTGGGCTGAGCTGCGAGCGCGACATAGTTCTCGGACGTCATCGCATCGGCCATGCCGCATGGGTTCGGTGGACGCATAATCGGCCCATGTCCCGCCGTTACCGCAGATCCCGCCGCGATCCGGGCCTGTTCGAGATCGCTACCACGTCCGACTTTTCGCGCGAACTCGTCGACCTCATCGAATGGAAGCGCTTCGAGGATCTGTGCCGCACGTTCTATCGCGTCAAAGGCATCCGGGCCGAAACCAGCCCGCTGATTGCGGACGGCAGCGTAAAGATGGCGGCACGCGACAGCAAGCGCGGGCGCTTCCGGGGCTGCACCCCCTTCCCACGCTGCCGAGCAACACTGCAGATGCGCAGCGCCACACCCTGACCGCCACTCGGGCACACCACCTTGCGCACCAACCACGTCCTGATCGATTTCGAGAACGTTCACGTCAAGTCACTCGACCTACTCGATGGCGAACACTATCGCGTCATCGTCTTCCTGGGCCCCAAGAACACGAAGCTACCCGTCGAACTCGTCATCGCCATGCAAAAATTCGGCGCGCGCGGCGAGTACGTGATGCTGGAATAACCGGGTGCGAACGCACTGGACTTCCATATCGCATTCCACCTCGGACGGCTCGCCACCGAAGACCCGAGCGGCTTCTTCCACATCATCTCGAAAGACACAGGCTTCGACCCGCTCATCCAGCACCTGAAGGCCCGCAAGGTATTCTCCGCACGCTCGACATCGATCGAGCAAATGCCATGCTTTCGCGCCGGCTCCACCCCTGCACCTGCACCTGCACCCAAGAGCTTGCCGGCCAGCCAACCCGAGGTGACCGCCCCCAGCACGGTCGACGCACTCTGCACCGTGGCAATCGCGCAGCTGGTCGCCATGAAGCGAGCACGGCCGGCCAAGCTCAGCACACTGCACAGCACGATCCAGGCCAAGCTCGGGAAAGATCTACCACGCTCGACCGTGGAGAAGGTGTGCTCGGAACTGATGCGGCGGGGTATGGTAAAGGCCTCCGGGCAGCGCCTGGCCTATGCGATTCCGACGCAGGAGTGAAGAGGCCCGGCCGTGGTAATGCACGCGGAAGAGCCCTGCCGGGTAAGGCTGGATCGGGTACGGCGGGATATCGGCCGGACCTGACGATCAGGTGGCGGAAGCGCTCCGACAGCTACCGACGCAAAGCCGCAGTTGCCTGCTCTCCAGAAGTCAATTGACTCTGCCGTCTTTGATCCACATCGGTCGGGACCACACCTGTTATGAGGAGAGCCTAGCTTGCAAGAATCGCTCGCAAACGCCCAGTGATCCAAAGATAATGATGGCAATGCATAAGACGGTAATGTCACTTAGGCGCCACCTATGACTACATTGGAGGTTTCTCGATCACCCCTGCGTTGGGCAGGGAGCAAGCGCAAGCTCCTGCTAACGCTGAAGCGACTAGCGCCTCAAGAGTTCACGCGATATGTCGAGCCGTTCTGCGGCTCACTGTCTTTGTATGTTGCGCTCAAGCCCAACTCGGCACTGGTCGGTGACATCAATGAAGAACTGGTGAATTTCTATCGCATGATCGCGTGGCGTCCTAAGGCGATCGCCACCGCAGCTCATGAGCTTAACAACGACGAGGCGACCTACTACGAACTTCGGAGCTACGATCCACGCACCTTAGGGGCGCAGGATAGAGCAGTCCGTTTCTTGTATCTGAATCGGTTTTGCTTCAATGGAGTCTATCGAACCAACCGCCAAGGTCAGTTCAACGTTGCTCGTGGAAAACATATGGGCAGCATCCCTCCTGTTCAAGAACTGATCGAGTTTGGGCGGCTGATGCGTCGTGCAACCGTACGTCAATGTGATTTCCAAGAGTTGGTTGCAGCCGCGGAGCGAGACGATTTCATCTACCTTGATCCGCCGTATGCAGGTAGAGGAGTGCGTGACCGTGGAGAGTATGGCGTCGGAGCTTTCAAGGAAAAGGATCTTGACCGCCTCGCCGAGGCCTTGCACGGCGCAAGTGCACGTGGCGTAAAAATCCTTTTGTCATATGCTGACCTGCCCGATATCCGAAGCCGCTTTCCAGACTGGAACGCCAGCACCTTGGAAGTCGCACGCAACGTAGCCGGCTTCGCCAGTGCACGTGGCTCGGTGTCCGAGCTCATTTTGAGAAACTACGGTACCTGACCCACGAGGACGTAAACGCTCGATGACTTCGATTCGGCTTGCAATCGCATCAGACCTTCACTATATCGAGCCGTCCAATGGCGGCGTCTCTCTTCCCGCAGTAGCCAATTCAAATCCTGCCAACGACCCTATGCAGGGACTTCTGACACGGATCACGAAGGATAAGTCCAGCGGTGCGCACGAATTTGCCGCTGACTACCTTATATGCCCAGGCGATGTGACCAATCAGGCATCTGCCGCAGGCTTCGAGGCGGGCTGGACACAGCTGAAGACACTTCAGGCGGCACTAGGCGCGCGGCATCTGCTCGCCACAACGGGAAACCACGAAGTCCACTCGCGTGCAGATAAGAAGGACGATGTTGTCGGCCTTAGCATTCAAGCGCTCGACCCACTTGCCGCAATTCATAGGCACGCAGACTATCCTTGCACTTGTCTTGACGACAACGGTCGATGGGTGTACTGGGGTCGCGGCTACCAGATTGTGGAAGAGCAACATATCCTATTTCTCATCATCAACTCCAGCCATTTTCACCCGACCACTCGCCCGAATGAGTTTGAACGGGGGCGGATCAGCGACATCGCGCTTGAACTATTGAGGGCCGAGCTCAATCAATACATTGCTTCAGACAAGAATCGTATTTTCGTCGCCATGTTGCATCATCACCCGATCCCTCACGAGGCCGGAGACGCCCCAGAGGAAAGCATACAGATGCAGAACGGCTCGCAGCTGATCCGACTCTTGGATGATACAAATGTCGCGTGGCTTATCATCCATGGTCACAAGCATGAGGGACGACTCATGCAAGCGCATGGTTCCAATAATCCACCGACTGTCTTCGCCGCAGCAAGCTTTGGTGCCAACCTCGATGGCGTATTGGCAACGAGAACGCGACAACAGTTTTACATTCTTCACCTTGAGGTCTGTGATCACTCAATTGAACCAACCGCTAAATGTCACATCCGTGCTTGGCACTGGACCGGAACAAGCTGGGAGCCTGCGCGTAAGCTCTCTGATGGCTTTCCCGATCGCTGTGGGTATCAAGTTCCAACCATTCAGCGTAAGCAGGTGCTTAATGCACTCTCACAAACGCTGAGGGATCACGGACCTTTTTTGAATTGGGATGAGGCTGTCGCGAAACACCCGGAGCTGAAGTACCTGCCGCCAGATCAAGTCAAATTTATGAGGTCGATGATGTCGCAAATGGGCATAAAGACCACATGGGACGATGAAGACTGGTTCCCGCAGGAGGTTGGGGTATGACCATCGCCACAGAGACATCCAGTGGAGATGTCTTTAACGCCCGCGACTTGGCTCCTGATCAAGTCGCGTCGAGCTTCCTTGCTCCGCCGATCTTTGAAGGGCTGCTGAGCAAGGTGAACAATATCCTCGAAGGTCCGCGTGGAAGCGGAAAGACCACGCTGCTGCGCATGCTGACGCCAGAAGCATTTTCTCTATTTCGAGAGTCGACGCCTGGTAAGGATATCGCCTTCATTGGCGTGTTCGTCCCTGCCGACGTGCGCTGGGCTAAGCAGCTAACCGTTCGAACAGATCGGCTGTCGGATCCCGTCGCGAAGGACGCACTGCTGCATGCTGTCTTTTCTGTGGCGCTCAATCTCGCGCTGGTGGAAACCATCCAGTCGTGTGCGGTTTTGCATGCCCGGTTTGGTGATGCCCATCCCGCTCTTTTCTTTCCGCTAGATAGAAAGGCCGAGGCTCAAATCGTCGAAGCGCTTTCATATGTTTGGTCGCTGGATGTCCCCCTCAAATCCTTCAACGGCATCCGATTAGCGTTGCGCAAGCGTCAGCACGAGCTAAGTGCAGCGGCGGTCCAGCTTGCCCAAGGGCGGCCTTTGCTTGAGGTCCAGGCTGAACGGGAGTACATCAGCAGCACGTGGCTCGACAACCTAGTTACCGCTGTCGAAAGCGTCAACGATGTGCTGAGCCGCCCAGATCAAATCTGGGCGATCCTGCTGGACGAGTTGGAGATCGTGCCGCCTGCGTTGCTTCAGACCATAGTCAATGCGCTCCGTTCGACCTCCAATAAACTTCGGTTCAAGCTCGCGTTGAGCCCCACAGGGTCAGATCTAATCCCACACGACCAGCCCGGCTCCTCCAGCCACTTTGAGGACTATCGGCCAATCAGGCTCTGGTACGAGCGTAAGAACGATGCCCGCGATTTCGCTAGCCGCCTGTTCGCTTCGAGCCTGTCCAAGATGCTAGGAGAGCTCATCACAGACGCCGATTTGACGCAGACGCTTGGCTCGAGTTGGGCACGGTCGAGCGACGAAGACGAGCAAGATGATGTGGAGGCTAGCGCACCGGATACCGCTCAATTCCAGCGTTTGCGGGCTGGTGCGTTCCAAAGCCTTTACGAAAATGACGAGTCATTTAAACAACTGCTTGACGAGAAGAGAATTGATCCAATTAATCCAGCTGATCGAGATGGCAGCCCCGAAGGGACGTTGGTGCGCAAGATTACCCAACTGGCCCTGCACAGAGCTCAAGAACTGAAAAGCTATACTTTCGCTGCTGGCGCTCGCAAACGAGGTGGCGCACGCAACCTACATGCTTACACTGGGTTTCCCAATCTAATCGATCTAACTGAAGGCAACCCTCGTTGGGTGATCACTCTCGCAGAGCTGCTCGTCGCCGAACATCGGTCGACGGGTTTGGAGTTTGCGGCGCAGTCTGTGCAGTCAAATGCGGTTCGGGACTTCGTTCAGCAGATGGTCGCGAAGCTCACTGTTTACCCCACAAAGTTCAGTTTTCCTGGTCGACGCTGGACGCCTTATGATTTCGTCAAAGCACTTGGTACGTCGATCTCCTCGCAGCTGTTCGATGGCCCGTTCAAGACAGATCCCCGCATGTCGTTTGTCATTGATCAGGCGGCAATCGACCAATTCGGGGATTACATCCGAATCGCCATCGATCTGGGCGCTCTAGTCATTATGCGACGTGGCGGCGTAGCGCCCCTTGCAAGCCCCGAAAGCGCGCAAACGCTCGTGGGCTCGCGCGTCAGGCTGACCTACCGGCTGGCACCGGAGTTCAGGCTGCCTCTCTTGTACCTCAAAGAGCGTAGCCTCAGTTCCGCCTTGAGGGCAGGTGAATTGCTACCGGAGTCGGATATTCGGGGCGATAGTTCCCAGCACGTGCTAAAGGAGTCGGCTGAGAACAAGAACCTTCCTATACAGGGACGCTTGCTATGACCGTCCTGCAGATGCTCGATATCGCGTCTGACGACGCCCGTAGTGCTGATCTATTTATCTATGGTCACACACTCGACCCCCGCGGCCTGTACATGCTCTCTACGGTGGGGACAAGCGCTGCGCAGCGGTGGGAAATCGGACAGGTGGAGAACAATGTCAAAGACCTCAGGAAGCCCGACTCCTGCACCGCGATCGAAGTTGGTATTGAGTTCCTGCCATCGGCCTTGGGCACGTGGATTGCGAATTTTGAAGGCAAACCGCGAATCGCAATAGACATTTCGTGCATGCCACGACCGACAATGGCCGCAGTCTTCCAAGCGATCTTGGAAGCCGGCGATCGAAAGATGGTGCGATTGGACGTTCTCTATGTTCTCGCAGAGTACACGCCCCCGCCAGGACAGCTGCCGCCGAACGAAGATATTTGCCCTATCAACGATTGGTTTGCCGGGTGGCCTACGAATGCCACAGCGAGCACGTCGTTAGTCGTAGGTCTCGGTTATGAGCGCGACAAGGCCAGCGGTGCATGCGAGTACTTCGACGCTAGTGAGACTTGGGTGTTTGTCCCGCAATCATCAATCTTGGATTACCAATCAACAGTCGAAGCTAATAACGACGTATTGCTCGCACGTGCGCTTCGACGTGACCTCGCTGCAACGTATCACGTAGAACGGCCTACCGAAACCTTTGGGCTCTTGGCAAGCAAGGTTTCCCAGATCGCATCAAAGATGAATCCCGTGTTACTTCCCTTCGGGCCGAAGATCTTCTTTGCTCTTTGCTTACTCGTGGCGTCCGTATATCGCGAGGCAGGAGTGTGGCATGTCACTGGTGATAGCGACTTACCAGATGTGCCACATGTAGCGTCTGCTCACACTCCAGCGTTTCGCGTTGAACTTGGGCCGATTGAAAGGGAGTGAAAATACGTTTGGAACGTCGTTACGAGATTATAGGAATCACCGAGATCCACAACGGAACCGTCAAGCCGATTCCTGGCAGGATTATTCGCCTCGACTTTCGTAGTTATGTTTTTCGACTGCTATACATGCTAAAGCAGCCGGCAGTTTGAACGTCGGCAATGGCCGATGACCGGCCTTCGGCCTGAGCTGATGTTCAATTTCTGATTAATTCATAGTACAACGGGGAAATAATGAGCATTGACGGTAGCCACGAGGATGCCCAAGCCTTCCTGAATTTCATTTCCAGCTACGAATTCATCAATGATCACGGACGACTTGACCTAGAGGCCTTCTGCTTCTACCTGTGGGGCTGCTTTGAATACGATGGCATACCTTCTAAGTCTCCACAACCGCGTGACGTCTATGATTTGCTCTTGGTTCACATCGAATCGGCCTTCGACGAGAAAGACTTCGATCGCTACGTTCAGCGGCAGCGTCTAGTCGACTGGACGCCAGAGGCGGCTGGAATTTATCCAGATAAAGTAAGAACTTACATCCACTGTAGCGCGCTACTCGAAGTCGGTCACGATTGGATTTACGACATCGGCTATCGCCTTATGGGGGTTGCAGAATCCGCTGAGCCGGCCAAGTACTTTGCTTGGGTCGATGACGAATGGACCTATGTATTCACCTACATCAACCGTTACCATAACCAGTTCTTTGATTTCTTGAAAAGAATGGATTTGCGGATCGCTGAGGGTTCAGGCTGTCCATCGATGTTCGAAGCCTTGCATCATTCGCTGACGAGTAAAACGAGTTTCGATGATGCTCACGAATCCATCCAGCGCCGCCGCGAGGCAGAGGCGAACGCTCAGGAAAGAGTTCGCCAAGCGATGGCATCTGGTTTTTTCCTCGAGGCCATAACCCTTCAAGAGTGCTTGATTAGCAATTGCTTGACGAACTATCTGCGCGCAAAGCAGCGTCTCCCGAAAGAGGTGTCGCTTCACTCTCTAGTCCAGGCCGTGCTTCGGCGCGGTGAACAACTCTCGCCTGCAACTAAGAGGTTGTTCAAAGACGTTGATGTTTGGCGGCAAGCACGAAATACTGCAATCCACGGCTTTGTGACCTGTCAGGCAAACGAACTCGCCAATTCGCAAGATCAGTTTTTAGCGGCGTCTGAGGAGACCGCTAGCAGCGTGATGCAAAAGGCTGTGAACGATCCGAAAAGCTTCCTGTCATAGCCGTATCTCCAGACTCCTTGTCCTGCAACGATGCGCGGCCAACTCGACCCCCAGTCCTCGATGTTCCACTACTTC